>NZ_CP103994.1:0-507500 GCF_032701105.1 Pseudomonas sp. NBB | reverse complement strand
TCGACCTCCGGCAGATCTTCCGGCAACTCGCCTTCCTTCATGCGGTTACCCGCGGCACGGTGAGCATTGGCCGCAGCCTCTTCGCCATGGAAGCGTGCAACGATCTCTTCCGCCAGCTTGATCTTGATGTCGCGCGGATTAGCGCCATTGGCGACGTCGGTACGGAACTGCTCGATCTCTTCCATGGAACGGAAGCTCAGCAGCTCGAAGTAGCGCCACATCAGGGTATCCGGGATCGAAACCAATTTGCTGTACATCACCCCCGGCGCTTCCTGGATACCTACATAGTTACCCAGCGACTTGGACATCTTCTTCACGCCGTCGAGCCCTTCGAGCAGCGGCATGGTCACGATGTTCTGCGCCTCCTGGCCATAGGCGCGCTGCAGCTCACGCCCCATCAGCAGGTTGAACTTCTGGTCGGTACCACCCAGCTCGACATCTGCCTTCAGCGCCACCGAGTCATAACCCTGCACCAGCGGGTACAGGAACTCATGGATGGCAATAGGCTGGTTGGTGGTGTAGCGCTTGTCGAAGTCATCGCGCTCGAGCATGCGCGCCACGGTGTACTGCGATGCCAGGCGAATGAAGTCGGCCGGGGTCAGCTTGTCCATCCAGGTGGAGTTGAACGCGACCTCGGTCTTGGCCGGATCGAGGATCTTGAACACCTGCTGCTTGTAGGTCTCGGCGTTTTCCAGCACCTGCTCGCGGGTCAGCGGCGGGCGCGTGGCGCTCTTGCCGCTCGGGTCACCGATCATGCCGGTGAAGTCACCGATCAGGAAGATGACCTGGTGCCCCAGGTCCTGGAACTGGCGCAGCTTGTTGATCAGCACCGTGTGCCCAAGGTGCAGGTCAGGCGCGGTCGGGTCGAAGCCGGCCTTGATGCGCAGAGGCTGGCCGCGCTTGAGCTTCTCCACCAGTTCCGACTCGACCAGTACTTCTTCCGCACCGCGCTTGATAAGCGCCAGCTGCTCTTCAACCGACTTCATAGACAAACCCGCAAGGCTCAGATTCAGGGGGAGCCAACCATACAAGATCGGCCGTCAATTACAAGTTTCGCAAAGGAATGTGACCCGAACACACGCTTGCGGCGTCTACGCGCCCTTGCGTGAAAATGGATTTGGTTATATTTTATACAGTTATTTCATCTTCATCATGTCATTCATCTTTTCCATTTCACCTTTTTCAAAGTCACCTTGCCCATGACCAACGAACCGCCTAAAGCGCCCCCGCTTTATCCGAAAAGCCATCTGTTGGCCGCCAGCGGCATCGCCGCCCTGCTCAGCCTGGCCCTGCTGGTGTTTCCCTCCAGCGAAGTGGAAGCCAAGAAAACCACCCTCAACCTCGAGCTGGAGAGCCCTGCCGAGCAGTTGAAGGACGAATCCCGCGCTGCGCCCCTGGTGCAGGCAGAAGGTGAGCAAGGCTCGCCATTCGCCCAAATCGAAGAGACCACCCCCGAGACCCAGAAGGCCGAGCAGGAAGCCCCTGCCGCCGAACCGGTCGTCGAAGCCGCCAAGCAACCCAGCCACCGCGAAGTCACTGTGGCCCGGGGCGATACCCTGTCCACCCTGTTCGCCAAGGTCGGCCTGCCGAGCAACGCGGTGCACGACCTGCTGGCCAGCAACAAGCAGGCCAAGCAGTTCAGCCAGCTCAAGCACGGCCAGGTGCTGCAGTTCGAGCTCGACAAGGACGGCCAGCTGGCCAGCCTGCACAGCAAGGTCAGCAACCTCGAAACCATTCGCCTGACCAAGACCGACAAGGGCTATACCTTCAACCGCGAGATCAGCAAGCCGGTTGTGCGTACCGCCTACGCCCACGGCGTGATCAAAAGCTCGCTGTCGGCCTCGGCCCAACGTGCCGGCCTGTCCCACAGCATGACCATGGACATGGCTCGCGTGCTGGGTTACGACATCGATTTCGCCCAGGACATTCGCCCGGGCGATGAATTCGACGTGGTCTACGAGCAGAAGGTAATGGACGGCAAGGTCGTCGGCACCGGTAACATCCTGTCCGCGCGCTTCACCAACCGCGGCAAGACCTACACCGCGGTGCGCTATACCAACAAGCAGGGCAACACCAGCTACTACACCGCCGATGGCAACAGCCTGCGCAAGGCCTTCATCCGCACCCCGGTCGACTTCGCCCGCATCAGCTCGCGCTTCTCCGCCGGCCGCAAGCACCCGATCCTGAACAAGATCCGTGCCCACAAAGGCGTCGACTACGCCGCCCCACGCGGCACTCCAATCAAGGCAGCCGGTGACGGCCGCATCGAGCTGGCCGGGCGCCGCGGTGGTTACGGCAACACCGTGATCATCCAGCACGGCAACCGCTACAAGACGCTGTACGGCCACATGCAGGGCTTTGCCAAGGGCATCAAGACCGGCGGCTCGGTCAAGCAGGGCCAGATCATCGGCTACATCGGCACCACCGGCCTGTCCACCGGTCCGCACCTGCACTACGAGTTCCAGGTCAATGGCGTGCACGTCGACCCGCTGAGCCAGAAGGTGCCGATGGCCGACCCGATCGCCAGGAACGAGCGCCAGCGTTTCCTGCAGCAGAGCCAACCCCTGATCGCCCGCATGGATCAGGAAAAGGCCACCCTGCTCGCAGCGAACAAGCGCTAAGCCCATGGGGCTCTACCTGGGGGTGATGTCCGGCACCAGCCTCGATGGCCTGGACATTGCCTTGATCGAACAAGGCGAGCAGCTCCAACTGCTCGCCACCCACTACCTGCCCATGCCCGGCGACCTGCGCCAGGAACTGCTGGGCCTTTGCAGCAGCGGCCCTGACGAGATCGCCCGCGCTGCACTGGCGGAAAACCGCTGGGCCAGCCTGGCAGGCGAAGGCATCCGCGAGCTGCTGACCAGGCAAGGGCTGCAGGCCGGAGCCATCCGCGCCATCGGCAGCCACGGCCAGACCATCCGACACGAACCTGCACGCGGCTTTACCGTGCAGATCGGCAACCCGGCGCTGCTGGCCGAGCTTACCGGCATCAGCGTAGTCGCCGACTTCCGCCGGCGCGATGTGGCCGCCGGTGGCCAAGGTGCGCCACTGGTGCCGGCCTTCCATGAAACCCTGTTCAGCCACCTGGGCCAGCGCCTGGCAATTCTCAACGTGGGCGGCTTCAGCAACCTCAGCCTGATCGAACACGACAAGCCAGTCCACGGCTTCGACTGCGGCCCGGGCAACGTGCTGCTGGATGCCTGGATCGAACGCAAGCGCGGCCAGGCCTACGATGCGGATGGGGCTTGGGCTGCCTCGGGCTTGGTGCGAGCCGACTTGCTCAGCGCACTGCTGGCCGACCCGTTCTTCGCCGGAATCGGCCCGAAGAGCACCGGACGCGAAGTATTCAACCTGTCCTGGCTGGAAGGTCACCTGGCCCGCCTGCCTGCTTACCGCGACGAGGACGTACAGGCAACTTTGCTGGAACTGACCGCACGCAGCATCATCGACTCGTTGAGCAACGCCCAGCAAGGCACCGAAGCGCTGCTGGTCTGCGGTGGCGGTGCGCGCAACGGCGCCCTGATGGCACGCCTTGGCCAGTTGCTGCCCGACGCCCGTGTCGCCAGCACCGGCGCCCATGGCGTGGACCCGGACTGGGTCGAAGCCATGGCCTTCGCCTGGCTGGCCCACTGCTGCCTGGAAGGCATCGCTGCCAATCGCCCTAGCGTGACAGCGGCCAAGGGCCTGCGCGTACTCGGCGCAATCTACCCGGCCTGAACCTTACGCCAGAAAGCAAAACGCCGCGCAATTGCGCGGCGTCTTCGTATGGCCAGGCCTCAGATCGAGAACGAGGAGCCGCAGCCACAGGTGGTGGCAGCGTTCGGGTTCTTGATCACGAAGCGCGAGCCTTCCAGACCTTCCTGGTAATCCACTTCGGCGCCGGCGAGGTACTGGAAGCTCATTGGGTCGACCACAAGGGAAACACCTTCGCGCTCGACGATGGTGTCGTCTTCGGCCACGTCCTCATCGAAGGTGAAGCCATACTGGAAGCCCGAGCAGCCACCACCGGTGACGAACACGCGCAGCTTCAGACGATCGTTGCCTTCCTCGGAAACCAGGTTCTTCACCTTTTGCGCAGCGCCGTGGGTGAATTCCAAAGCGGTAGGGGTGAAGGTTTCGACGCTCATGTTGATTCTCCCGGCGTGGTAGCCGCCATAAAACTCGATGACGCGCATTATCCGCTTTCCCGAGAAAATCGGTCAAGAATTGTGCGGCTTTAGTCGCGACCTACAAAAAGGCCCGCACGACGCGGGCCTTTTCGAATGCTGGCGGCTTACGGCAGCAGGCCGGCGTGTGACAAGCCCATGCGCTCGTCCAGGCCGAACAGGATGTTGAGGTTCTGCACTGCCTGGCCGGACGCGCCCTTGACCAGGTTGTCGATCACCGACAGCACCACCACCAGGTCACCACCTTGCGGGCGATGAACGGCAATGCGGCAGACGTTGGCACCGCGCACACTGCGGGTTTCCGGATGGCTGCCAGCCGGCATCACGTCGACGAACGGTTCGTTGGCGTAACGCTTCTCGAACAGCGCCTGCAGGTCGACCGAAGTGTCGGCGACGGTAGCGTACAGGGTGGCGTGGATGCCACGGATCATTGGCGTCAGGTGCGGCACGAAAGTCAGGCCGATATCCTTGCCAGCGGCCAGGCGAAGACCTTGGCTGATTTCCGGCAGGTGGCGATGACCCTTCACTGCATAGGCTTTCATGCTTTCGCCGGCTTCGCAGAACAGCGAGCCCACCGCCGCACCGCGGCCAGCGCCGCTGACACCCGACTTGCAGTCGGCGATCAGGCGCGACGGGTCGGCCAGGCCAGCTTCCAGCAGCGGCAGGAAGCCCAGTTGGGTAGCAGTCGGGTAGCAACCCGGCACAGCGATCAGGCGCGCCTGGCGAATCTTCTCGCGGTTGACTTCAGGCAGGCCGTATACCGCGTCCTTGAGCAGCTCTGGCGCACCGTGCGGCTGGCCGTACCACTTGCCCCACTCGGCGGCGTCCTGCAGGCGGAAGTCGGCCGACAGGTCGATCACCTTGGTACCTGCCGCCAGCAGTTCGCCAGCCAGGGCGTGGGCAACACCGTGCGGGGTGGCGAAAAACACCACGTCGCAGGCGGCCAGGGTCTTGCTGTCCGGCACGCTGAACGCCAGACCGTCATAGTGGCCGCGCAGGTTCGGGTACATGTCCGCCACTGCAACGCCCGCCTCGGAGCGCGAAGTGATGACCGCCACTTCGGCCTGTGGATGCTGTGCCAGCAGACGCAACAGTTCGACGCCGGTGTAACCCGTGCCGCCGACGATACCGACCTTGATCATAACGCTTGCCCCTTATCAACGAGCCGTCTGGAAAGCGCACGATAATAGGGGCGCAAGGCGCCTGTAACAACTCTTCGGGTGACCCTTCGGGCGCTTGACCACTACTATCTGACGACCGTGAATACCTGAAGGAACTCCCCCATGCTTTACCTATGGATCAAAGCGCTGCATATCGTCAGCGTGGTCTGCTGGTTCGCCGGCCTGTTCTACCTGCCGCGGCTGTTCGTCTACCACGCCCAAAGCCAGGACAGCATCAGCCAGGAACGCTTCGTGACCATGGAGCGCAAGCTGTTTCGCGGCATCATGAACCCGGCGATGATCGCCACCTACGTATTCGGCGCGTGGATGCTCTATCTCACGCCCGGCTGGCTCAGCCAGGGCTGGCTGCATGCCAAGCTGACCCTGGTCATCCTGCTGACCGTCTACCATCACATGTGCGGCGCCCAGCGCAAGCGCTTCGCCAGCGGCAGCAACACCCGCAGCCATGTCTACTATCGCTGGTTCAACGAAGTACCCGTATTGTTCCTGCTGGGTATCGTAATTCTGGTGGTGGTCAAACCGTTTTGACATAGCCACCCGCTCAAGGAGCCTTGCCATGTCGCTACCTGCCTCCCTCGAACAACGCCTGCGCCTGCCCGTGGTTGCCGCACCGATGTTCCTGATCTCCAACCCCAGGCTGGTACTGGCCTGCTGTTCCAACGGCGTGGTCGGCAGCTTCCCGGCCCTGAACCAGCGCGACAGTGCCGGCTTCAAGGCCTGGCTGGAGGAAATCGAGGCAGGCCTGGCACTGTTGCAGGCGCCAGCACCCTATGCCGTCAACCTGATCGTCCACCCGACCAACCCGCGCCTGCAGGCCGACCTGGCCTTGTGCGTGGAGCATCGCGTACCGATCGTCATCACCAGCCTCGGCGCGGTGAAGGAAGTGGTCGATGCCGTACATGGCTACGGCGGCCTGGTGTTCCACGATGTCACCACCCGCCGCCATGCCGAGAAAGCCGCCGAAGCCGGCGTCGATGGCCTGATCGCCGTCGCTGCGGGCGCAGGCGGCCATGCTGGCACCTGGAGCCCGTTCGCCCTGGCCGCAGAGATTCGCCAGTTCTTCGACAAGACCCTGCTGCTGGCCGGCTGCCTCAACCACGGCCACGAGATCCTCGCCGCGCAAATGCTGGGTGCGGACCTTGCGTACATGGGCACCCGCTTCATCGCCACCGCAGAAAGCCAGGCCCCGGGCGCCTACAAGCAGATGCTGCTCGATTCCCATGCCGCCGACATCATCCACACCCCAGCGGTGTCCGGCGTCCCTGCCAGCTTCCTGCGCCCGAGCCTGGAGCAAGCTGGCTACGACATGGATAACCTCAAGGGCGGCCACGAGCAAGGCAAGCTCAAGCCGATCGACGATGAAGCCAAGGCCTGGAAGACCGTGTGGTCGGCGGGCCAGGGGGTCGGCGGTATCGACGACCTGCCCAGTGCCAGCGCGCTCATCGGACGGCTGCATGACGAGTACCGGGACGCTCTGGAGCGCTGCCAGGCCCTGCGCGACCGTACCTTGTAGCAAAAGGCAACACCTTGACTGGCCAAGCTGTACACTAGGCGCCCTCTTCAGCCCCCAGGAGCCTTGCATGACCCGTTACGCCATGATCACTGGTGCTTCCAGCGGCCTGGGCCTCGCCCTGGCGGAAGCCCTGGCGCGGCGCGGGCGCAACCTGATCCTGGTGGCTCGCCAGCGTGAAACGCTGGAGCCGGTGGCCATCGAACTGACCCAACGCTTCGGTGTCGAGGTGCTATTCCGCGCCTGCGATCTGAGCCAACCGTTACGCCTGTCAGGCTTCGTGCTTGAACTGGAGGAAGGCGAGCGACGTATAGACCTGCTGGTCAATTGTGCCGGCCTGCGCACCTACGGGCCATTCCTGGCCCATGAGTGGGCGGACGAGCAGGACTTGCTGGAAGTCAACGTGCTGGCCCTGAGCCGCCTGTGCCACGCCATCGGTAACCTGATGGCCGTGCAGGGCGGCGGACAGATCCTCAATGTCGCGGGCCTGGCAGGGGTGGCGCCTGGCCCGTGGATGGCCGCCTATGCCGCTAGCAAGGCCTATGTACTGAGCTTCTCCCAGGCCTTGCGTGAAGAACTCAAGCGCACCGGCATCAAGGTTTCGGTACTGTGCCCAGGCCCGGTGCACTCCTCGCGCCGGCGCATTCCGCGGCTGGATGGCAAGCCACGCTGCCTCAGCCCTGAGGAAGTTGCGCTGTACACGGTACGCGCGCTGGACAAGAACCGCGCGCTGATCATGCCCGGCCGGCGCAACCGCTGGCTGGCGTTCGCCCCGCGTCTGCTGCCGCGCTGGCTGGTGCGCAAGCTGGCCGGTGCCATCCACCGCCGCTATTGCCCGGTTGGTATGGAATAGCTACTGGGCGAGCGGCGCCCGGCTGAGTACACTCGGCCCGACCCTCACCATGGAGCAAGTGCTGTGGACGATTTATTCATCAAGATCATCAACCGGGAAATCCCGGCGAAGATCATCTACGAGGACGACCAGGTTCTGGCGTTCCACGATATCGCCCCCCAGGCGCCCGTGCATTTTCTGGTCATCCCGAAAAAGCACATCCGCACTCTCAATGACTTGACCGAGGAAGACAAAGGCCTGGCTGGTCACATCTTGTTCACCGCCCAGCGCCTGGCCAAGGAACTTGGCTGCGAAGAAGGCTTCCGCGTAGTCATGAACTGCAACGAGCAAGGCGGCCAGACCGTCTACCACATCCACATGCACGTGCTTGGCCAGCGCCAGATGCACTGGCCACCGGG
Organism: Pseudomonas sp. NBB; assembly: GCF_032701105.1. Classification (NCBI taxonomy): domain Bacteria; kingdom Pseudomonadati; phylum Pseudomonadota; class Gammaproteobacteria; order Pseudomonadales; family Pseudomonadaceae; genus Pseudomonas; species Pseudomonas sp. NBB. The sequence continues at coordinate 499,392 of NZ_CP103994.1, read as the reverse complement.
CTGATCCACGGCAAGCGACCCTGCCACTATTGCGGTAAACTGTCGGGCACATTCTTGCGGAGGTGCCCGATGGCTACCGAACGTCACTACTCGCCGCTCGACCGCTTGTTGCTGCAGGCCGATACCGCCATGCGCACCTTGCTGCCCTTCAGCGGCCAACCCGCCCGCCCATCGCCGGCCATCGTCCAGCCGGACGTCGACCTTGACGAACAGCAGGCCCGCCATGTTGCCGGGCTGATGCGTATCAACCACACCGGTGAAGTGTGCGCCCAGGCGCTGTACCAGGGCCAGGCCCTGACCGCCAAGCTGCCCGAAGTGCGCAAGGCCATGGAACATGCCGCCGAGGAAGAAGTGGACCACCTGGCCTGGTGCGAACAGCGCATTCGCCAGCTGAACAGCCACCCCAGCGTGCTCAACCCGTTGTTCTACGGCATGTCGTTCGGTATCGGTGCACTCGCCGGGCTGGTCAGCGACAAGGTCAGCCTGGGCTTTGTCGCCGCCACCGAGCATCAGGTGTGCAAGCACCTCGACGAGCACCTGGAGCAGATTCCGCAGGAAGACGAAAAGTCCCGGGCCATCCTCGAACAGATGCGCGTCGACGAGGAACAGCACGCCGAGTCTGCACTGGAAGCCGGCGGTTATCGCTTCCCTGCTCCGGTTCGCTTTGGCATGAGCCTGTTGGCCAAAGTCATGACCAAGAGCACCTACCGTATCTGAAGGCATCACCATGACGGACCGTTTCGACGCCAAGGACCTGGCGCGCGCCGTGCAAGCCGGCATTCTCCAGCCGGGCCAGGACCAGGCCCTGCTGGCATTCCTGCGCCAGCGACCAGCACAGCGTGGCAGCTTCCAGCTGGCCCATGTCGCGTTCTACTTCGGCGCCATGCTGATCATGGCAGCCATGGGCTGGTTGCTCACCGAAGCCTGGATGCGCATCGGCGACTGGGCGCTACTGCTCATCGCCAGCCTCTATATTCTGCTGCTCACACTGTTCGCCGTTAACCTGCAACGGCGCGTACAGCCCGTCGCGGCCGGGGTACTGGCGGCGGTGGCGGTCAGCATCGTGCCGTTGGCGGTGTTCGCCATCGAACGGCTGGCCGGCTGGTGGCCAATGGATGATGCGCAGGCGAACTATCACCAGTACTACACCTACGTGCAGGGCGGCTGGCTGGCAATGGAAGCAGCCACGGTACTTGCCGGGCTGTTGATGCTGAGGCTGATCCCCTACCCGTTTATCGTCATGCCGATTGCCGTCGCCCTGTGGTTCATGTCGATGGACTTGAGCGAATGGTTTTTCGGCTCGCCATTCAGCTGGGAACAGCGCCGCGAGGTTTCGCTGTGGTTCGGTCTGGGCTTGCTGGTGCTTTTTGTTGGTGTGGACGGCCGCACCCGCGAAGACTATGCCCACTGGGGCTACCTGGCCGGGCTGGCGGCATTCTGGGGCGGGCTGACGCTGGTGGACAGCGGCAGCGAGCTGGGCAAGGCCCTGTACTGCCTGATCAATATTGCCTTGATGGGAATGGCGGTGCTGTTGCGCCGGCCGGTGTTCATGGTGTTCGGGGCGTTGGGTGTGGCGGCTTACCTGGGGTACCTGTCGTACGAGGTGTTTGCCGACTCGCTGCTGTTCCCGGTGGTGGTGACCCTGATCGGGCTGGGGGTTATCGGGCTGGGGCTGGTTTACCAGAAGCGGCGGGAGCGGTTGAGCCGGGTGATGCGCGATTGTTTGCCGGGATGGGTGCGGGCTGCGCTGCCGGCGCTTCGCAGCTGAAATTGCCAGGGCCGCTCCTACAGGTGGTACGCGATCCCTTGTAGGAGCGGCCTTGTGTCGCGATGGGGCGCAAAGCGGCCCCAAAATGTCAGCCTTGACCCAGCTCTACAATCTCGTACCCGTGGCTAATCTCAACCCCGGCACGCTCGAGCATGATCGAAGCCGAGCAATACTTCTCCGCCGACAGCTCTACCGCACGCTTGACCTGGGCCTCCTTCAGCCCACGCCCCTTCACCACGAAGTTCATGTGGATCTTGGTAAACACCTTCGGGTCTTCGCTGGCACGCTCGGCCTCCAGGAACGCCTCGCAGCTTTCCACCGCCTGGCGCGACTTCTTCAGAATGCTGACCACGTCAAAGCTGCTGCAGCCACCCAGGCCCAGCAACAGCATCTCCATCGGGCGCACGCCCAGGTTACGGCCACCGGCCTCGGGCGGGCCGTCCATCACGACGACATGGCCGCTCCCCGATTCGCCGAGGAACATCGCCTCACCGGCCCACTGGATACGTGCCTTCATCTACCCGGACTCCTGATTTACGAAAAAGGGTGTCAGCTTAGACCTTGTACGGCTGTGGGAAAAGTACGAGTCATGTCGGTTTAGTACCGAAACATCCGGTAGTGTCTGATAAGCTGGCGCCAAATGACTGGCGCACTTCGCCAGCCAACCTTTATAAAAAGCCTATGCGTCATGTCGAACAGGATTTCGTGATGGTTGCTTCCGCCCTACCCGCCAAGATCAAGAACATCGACAAGCTGCTGGTGCACTGCCAGCGCCGTCGCTATACCGCCAAAAGCAACATCATCTGCGCCGGCGACCGGGCCGAGACACTGTCGTTCATCATCAAGGGTTCGGTCACCATCCTCATCGAGGACGATGACGGCCATGAAATGATCATCGCCTACCTCAACAATGGCGACTTCTTCGGCGAGCTGGGCCTGTTCGAACCAGTCGAAGGTGAACAGCAGCGCAGTGCCTGGGTGCGCGCCAAGACCGAATGCGAAGTGGCCGAAATCAGTTATGAGAAATTTCGCGAACTGGCGCGCCAGGACCCGGAAATCCTTTATGCCTTGGGCAGCCAGATGGCCCAGCGCCTGCGCAACACCACGCGCAAGGTCGGCGACCTGGCGTTCTTCGACGTTACCGGGCGTGTCGCCCGCTGCCTGCTGGAACTGTGCAAGCAACCCGACGCCATGACCCACCCCGATGGCATGCAGATCAAGATCACTCGTCAGGAAATCGGCCGCATCGTCGGTTGCTCGCGGGAAATGGTCGGCCGCGTCCTCAAGGACCTTGAAGAACGCAGCCTGGTGCAGGTCAAAGGCAAGACCATGGTGGTCTACGGTACCCGCTAGTCCCTGGGCAGGTCGGCCAGCACCTTGGCATAGGCCTGCGACAGCCGCTCGAACCATGGGGCCGCAGGCGCCACTTCGTGCAGGGCGATGTGCGCATCGGCGCGGCAGCGCTGCTCCAGCTCGCAGCACTCGTTGAAGCGGTTGACCGCAGCCACCATCGAATCACGCTCGTTGTCCAGCAGCAGCGCACCGTGCACCAGCACCACCGGGCGCTTTCCACCCAGCCCCTGGCGCCAGCGCTGGGCGGTGCCCACCAGTTTGCGGCCATTGAGGTTGACGTTGTAGCGGCCATCGCAGAAGGCGCCGTCGATTTCGCCCACCGACGCCACCCCGCCCCACTCGCGCAGCACCTCACACAGCGGCAGGCAGAGGCGCTCGTAGGCGTTTTCGATACGGCCGTGGTCGCCTTCGCTGCGGGGGGCAACATAGACCAGGGCTACGTTCACCGTGGAGTGTGACTGCGGCACCGGTTCGCCGCCGGTTTCGCGCAGCAGCACCGGCCAGCCGGCAATCGCCAGCTCCGCGCAGGCGGCTTCGAAGTTTTCCAGACGGCTCATGCGCCGGGGCATGACCAGGGCGTGGTCGGTCGGGCGCCAGAACAGCACGCCACTGTCGCACTCCCCGCGGCAGACGGCGGCCAGCAATTCCTGTTCGGCGTGCAGGCCTTGTTCTACGGTCAGGGCCAGGGGTTGATCGGTCATTGATCCACCTATGTGTTTTTTTTACCGGCCTCTTCGCGGGCTCGCCCGCTCCCACAGGAATTCCACAGATGCCAAAGCCGGTGATCATCCTGTGGGAGCGGGCGAGCCCGCGAAGGGGCCATTACAGACATACAAAAAAGCCGGCAATAACGCCGGCTTCATTCGGTCAGTCCAGTTGCTGAACAGTCTTCTTCACCTGTTCCGGGAAGAACAACCGCTGCAATTCAAGCCCTGGCTGCTCGGCGCGCATGAATGCCTCACCTACCAGGAACGAGTAGACCTCATTGATCGCCATCAGCTCCACATCGGCCCGGTTCAAGATGCCGCTCTCGGTAACCGCCAGGCGATCACGCGGAATACGCGGCAGCAGGTCGAGGGTGGTTTCCAGGCTGACCTCGAAGGTGTGCAGATTGCGGTTGTTCACCCCCACCAGCGGTGTATCCAGGGTTTTCAACGCGCGCTCCAGTTCATCGCCATCGTGCACTTCCACCAGCACGTCGAGGCCAACATCCTTGGCCGTGGCCGCCAGTTCGGCCATCTTCACGTCATCCAGCGCCGACACGATCAGCAGCACACAGTCCGCGCCCAAGGCCCGGGCCTCGACAATCTGGTACGGATCGACCATGAAGTCCTTGCGGATCACCGGCAGCGACACCGCCGCGCGGGCCTGCTGCAGGTACTCGTCGGCGCCCTGGAAGTAATCCACATCGGTCAGCACCGACAGGCAGGTCGCCCCGCCCTTCTCGTAGCTGACGGCGATTTCCGCCGGCACGAAATTCTCGCGAATCACGCCCTTGCTCGGCGAGGCCTTCTTGATTTCGGCAATCACCGCCGGCTGCTTGCGCGCGGCTTGCTCGATCAGGGCCTTGGCAAAGCCACGCGGGGCGTCGGCAGCCTTGGCCAGGGCCTCCAGTTCGGCGAGGCTGACGCGCGCGCTGCGCTCGGCCACTTCCTGAAACTTGCGGGCAATGATCCTTTCCAGCACCGTCGGCACACTCATGCTTCGTTCTCCACCTTGAATACTGCAGTAAAGGCACCCAGCTCCTGCAGCTTCTCCCAGGCCAGCCCGGTGTGCAGAACGTCGTGGGCCAGTTCCACACCGGCTTTCAGGCTCATGGCATGGTCAGCGGCATACAGCGCCGCGCCCGCATTGAGCACGATCATCTCGGCGGCCTTCTGGCCGTTTTCGGTCTTGCGTCGGCCCAGCGCATCGCGGATCAGCTCCAGCGACGCCTGCGGGTTCTCGACGGCCAGGCCGTGCAGGCTCTGGCTCTTCATGCCGAGGTCTTCCGGCTCTACCCAGTATTCGGTGATTTCGCCATTTTTCAGTTCGGCGACGAAGGTCGGCGCAGCCAGGCTGAACTCGTCCAGGCCGTCTTTCGAGTGCACCACCAGCACGTGCTTGCTGCCCAGGCGCTGCAGCACTTCAGCCAACGGGCGGCACAGGGTCTGGGCGAATACCCCGACCACCTGGTGCTTCACCCCGGCCGGATTCGTAAGCGGGCCGAGCATGTTGAACAGGGTGCGCAGCCCCAGGTCGCGACGCGGGCCGGCAGCGTGCTTCATGGCCGAATGATGGCTTTGCGCGAACATGAAGCCGATGCCCAGGCTATCGATGCAGCGGGCCACCTGGGTGGGCGTCAGGTTCAGGTAGATACCGGCGGCCTCCAGCAGGTCGGCACTGCCGCTCTTGCCTGATACCGCGCGGTTGCCATGCTTGGCCACGGTGCAACCTGCCGCCGCCAGTACGAACGACGAGGCGGTGGACACGTTGAAGATGTTGGCGCCATCACCGCCGGTACCGACGATATCGACCACGCCATCGAGGCTCTGCAGTTCGACCTTGTCGGCCAGCTCGCGCATCACCGACACCGCACCGACGATCTCGTCGATGCTTTCGCTCTTCATGCGCATGCCCATCAGGAAGGCGCCGATCTGCGCTTCGCTGCACTGGCCGGTCATGATCTGGCGCATGACGTCGCGCATTTCTTCGGTTGAAAGGTCCAGCTGGCCGACGATACGGCTCAACGCACTCTTGATATCCATGTTCGATCCTTAGCGGCGGCCGCCGGTCTGCTTGAGGAAGTTGGCGAACAGTTCGTGGCCCTGTTCGGTCAGGATCGACTCGGGGTGGAACTGCACCCCTTCGATATTCAGCGTCTTGTGGCGCAGGCCCATGATCTCGTCGACCGAACCGTCAGCATGGGCGGTCCAGGCGGTCACTTCCAGGCACTCGGGCAAGGTTTCGCGCTTTACCACCAGCGAGTGGTAACGGGTAACGGTCAACGGGTTGTTGAGGCCGGCGAACACGCCCAGGTCACGGTGATGTACCGGGCTGGTCTTGCCGTGCATCACCTGGCGGGCACGTACCACATCACCACCAAAAGCCTGGCCGATGGACTGGTGGCCCAGGCATACACCGAGAATCGGCAGCTTGCCGGCAAAATGCAGGATGGCCTCGATGGACACGCCCGCCTCACTCGGCGTGCACGGGCCTGGAGATACGACGATGCGCTCGGGGTTGAGGGCTTCGATCTGGGCGATGGTCATTTCGTCATTGCGAATGACCTTTACCTCGGCACCCAGCTCGCCAAGGTACTGAACGACGTTGTAAGTGAATGAGTCGTAATTGTCGATCATCAGTAACATCGGGTTAAACCTCTTGAATCTACTGACTTCAAAATTCGAACCTTCCTGCTTCTGCCAAAGGCGCAGCTTGGCCATTCAGGGGCGGTGGACAGGAAGGCAAACGGGGGCGGGCCGGACGGGCCGGCAGGGGATAAAGTCAGGCGCGCCAACGCCAACGGGCGTGGGCCTTGATAACGCGCATCAAGAGTTTGCTGACGATCAACACAGGATAGGTCTCGCTCATACGTTCCGGCACAGTAGCCTACCGGGGCGGCGGGCGCAATATGCCCGTAAACACGGGGAAACGAATGGACTTGGGAGGGATGCACTGCGATTTGCTAAGGTCGATGGGGTTGTCCTGATAAAAACAAAGAAAAGGATGTTCCCTGATGCGAAAAGCACCGTTATTGCGCTTTACCCTCGCCTCATTGGCGTTAGCCTGCAGCCAGGCCTTTGCTGCACCCTCGCCCTACTCCAGCATGATCGTGTTTGGTGACAGCCTCAGCGACGCTGGGCAGTTTGGCGGGGTGCGCTTCACCAACCGCGATGCCAATGGCAATTATGCGCCAGTGTCACCGATGATCCTGGGCGGGCGGCTTGGTGTGAGCCCGACCGAGCTTGGCCCCTCCACCTCCCCGGTCAATCCGGTGCTGGGGCTTCCCGACGGCAACAACTGGGCAGTCGGTGGCTACACCACCCAGCAGATCCTGGATTCGATCACCAGTACCTCCGAAACCGTCATCCCGCCAGGGCGACCCGGCGCCGGGCTGGTACTGCGTGATAAACCGGGCTACCTGGCCAACGGTCTGCGCGCCGACCCCAACGCGTTGTATTACCTGACTGGCGGCGGCAATGACTTCCTGCAAGGCCTGGTCAACAGCCCGGCCGATGCCGTGGCCGCCGGCGCCCGCCTGGCCGCCAGCGCCCAGGCTCTGCAGCAAGGCGGCGCCCGCTACATCATGGTCTGGCTGCTGCCCGACCTCGGGCAAACACCGAACTTCAGCGGTACGCCGCAACAAAACCCACTGTCGCTGCTATCCGGCGCGTTCAACCAGTCGCTGCTCAGCCAACTGGGGCAGATCGATGCCGAAATCATTCCGCTGAACATCCCTGTGCTGCTGAGCGAAGCGCTGGCCAGCCCCGAACAGTTCGGCCTGGCCAGCGGCCAGAATCTGGTCGGCACCTGCTACAGCGGCGAAGGCTGTGTGGAAAATCCGGTGTACGGCATCAACGGCGCCACGCCAGACCCGACCAAGCTGCTGTTCAACGACTCGGTCCACCCGACCATCGCCGGCCAGCAACTGATTGCCGACTACGCCTATTCAATCATCGCCGCCCCCTGGGAACTGACCTTGCTTCCGGAAATGGCCCACGCCAGCCTGCGCGCTCACCAGGACGAACTGCGCAACCAGTGGCAAACACCCTGGCAGGCAGTTGGCCAGTGGCAGGCCTTCGTTGCCACCGGCGCCCAGGACCTGGACTTCGACGGCCAGCGCAGCGCGGCCAGCGGCGACGGCCGCGGCTACAACCTGACCCTGGGCGGCAGCTACCGCCTTAACGATGCATGGCGCCTGGGCCTGGCCGGAGGCGTGTACCGGCAGAAGCTGGAAGCCGGCGCACAGGACTCGGACTACAAGCTGGACAGCTACCTTGCCAGCGCTTTCGCCCAATACCGCCAGGACCGCTGGTGGGCCGACGCGGCGCTTACCGCCGGGCACCTGGACTACAGCGACCTCAAGCGCACCTTCGCCCTTGGCGTGAACGACCGCAGCGAAAAGGGCGACACCAATGGCGAGGCCTGGGCGATGTCGGGGCGACTGGGCTACAACCTGGCAGCCGAGAGCAGCAGCTGGCAGCTGGCACCGTTCATCAGCGCCGACTATGCGCGGGTGAAGGTGGATGGCTATGACGAGAAGAGCGGGCGCTCGACGGCGCTGGGTTTCGATGACCAGGAACGTACATCACGCCGTTTGGGCGTGGGGTTGCTGGGTAGCGTGCAGGTGCTGCCAGGTACTCGGCTGTTCGCCGAGGTGGCGCAGGAGCACGAGTTCGAGGATGACCAGCAGGATGTGACGATGCACCTGACCAGCCTGCCGGCGAACGATTTCACCCTGACAGGGTATACGCCGCACAGCGACCTGACCCGGGCGAGCCTGGGGGTGAGCCATGAAGTGGTGGCGGGGGTGCATTTGCGCGGCAACTATAACTGGCGCAAGAGTGATGAATTGACGCAGCAGGGAGTGAGCTTGGGCGTCAGCGTCGATTTTTGAATTGATGGGGCCGCTTTGCGGCCCTTCGCGGGCTCGCCCGCTTGTATGGTTAGACTTGAAGGGGTGGTGGGACTAAATGCCCGATTCTGACTGTTCACAGCAGTACAGACCGTGGGAGACATCGCCCCACCCCTTCCACCAAAGCGCCGATAAAGAATGCATCGTTTGCAAGCGACGATAGAAACAAGCCAGCGCCTCTTGGTGAAACCCCTTCAAGCCGAAAAACCATAACGTGAGGAGCGGCCCATGGCAATGCAGGTAGGTAAGTTGATCGTGGGTGCGGATGTCGCGAAAGCTGAGCTGGTTATCCACCACGATGATCGCGACGAGATCATCAGGCTCAAAAACTCCAAACTCGAGATCAGAAGGTGGCTCAAGCAACAACCCCTCAACACCGCTATCGCTGTTGAGGCGACCAACGTCTATCACTTGGACCTGGTTGAATTGGCCCACAGCCTAGGCTTCGAGGTCTATGTCATCGATGGTTTTCAATTGAGCAACTACCGGAAGAGTGTTGGGGGACGGGTTAAAACCGACCCCTCCGATGCTCGGTTGCTGTCCCGTTTTTTAAAAAATGAAGGCGAGGACCTTCGCCCTTGGAGCCCGCCTCCCGCTGTCTACGGCAAGCTTCAGAGCCTCTTGCGACGCAGAGCCGCCTTGGTGACTGCTCGTACTGCAATGACTCAGAGCTGGGCTAACGAAAGCCTTTTGAAAGCCGCCTTCGAAACTTTTGTGAAGTCGATAGATCGGCTGGATCAGTTGATTCAAAAGAAGATTAAAGAAGTACTGCGAGACGCTGGGCTGCAGGAACAAGTCGCTCGCTGCCAGGCAGTAGAGGGCATTGGTTTTCTCACCGCCGCAGCATTGGTGATGGCTTTTACAAGGGGCGAGTTCAAAAGCAGTGACTCGTACATTGCATTCCTAGGAATGGATTTACGAGTCAGTGATTCCGGACAGAAGAATGGGCGACGTCGCCTCACCAAGCGAGGTTGTTCAGAAATTCGTCGCTTATTGCACAACGCTGCGATGGCGGCCAGCAGATCGGCAGCCTGGAAAGGGCTTTACGAACAGCATCGGAGCAGTGGTAAAGCAACAACCCAAGCGTTGGTAATCCTGGCAAGAAAGCTCGCGCGGGTGGCATTCGCCCTGATGAAAAATCAGGACGAATACGTCACTAAAGGCGCGAAACTGGCTTGCTGAAAACCATAGAATCTCCCACAGGTATTGCACAGGCCTTGCAGCATGTGATTTCCCTGTGGGAGCGGGCATGCCCGCGAAGGGCTGCAACGCAGCCCCGATCAACTTATTTGGCCGAAGTCTGCTCAGCCAACGCCACCGCGCGGAACATCGCTCGGCGCTTGTTGATGGTCTCTTCCCATTCCAGCGCCGGCACCGAGTCGGCAACGATGCCACCCCCGGCCTGCACATGCAGCTCACCGTCCTTGATTACCGCGGTACGGATGGCAATGGCGGTATCCATGTTGCCGTTCCACGCGAAGTAACCGACGGCACCACCGTAAACCCCACGTTTGACCGGCTCCAGCTCGTCGATGATCTCCATCGCGCGAATCTTCGGCGCACCCGAAAGCGTACCGGCCGGCAGGATCGCCCGCAGTGCGTCCATCGCCGTCAGCCCTTCGCGCAGCTGGCCAGTGACGTTGGACACAATGTGCATCACGTTGGAGTAACGCTCGATCACCATCTTCTCGGTCAGGCGCACGCTGCCGGTCGAGGACACGCGACCGACGTCGTTACGGCCCAGGTCGATGAGCATCAGGTGCTCGGCAATTTCCTTGTCGTCCGACAGCAGGTCGTCTTCCAGCGCGCGGTCGGCCTCTTCGGTAGCACCACGCGGGCGGGTGCCGGCAATCGGGCGTACGGTGACCAGGTTGTCCTCGACGCGTACCAGCACCTCGGGCGAGCTGCCGACCACATGGAAGTCGCCAAAGTTGAAGAAGTACATGTACGGCGTCGGGTTGAAGCAGCGCAGCGCGCGGTACAGGTCGATAGGCGCCGCCTTGAAGTCGATCGACATGCGCTGCGACGGTACCACCTGCATGCAGTCACCAGCCAGGATGTATTCCTTGATGCGGCCGACGGCGTTCTCGTAATCCTCGCGGGTATAGCTGGAGCGGAATTCCGGCTCGGCAGCCTGCGGGCCACTCAGGTCCAGGCCACGGCGTGGAGTGATCGGCTGACGCAGGGTTTCCAGCAGGCCTTGCAGGCGTGCCTGGCCCTGTTCGAAAGCCTGCTCTTCCGCCGGATCGACCAGCACGATCGCGTGCATCTTGCCCGCCAGGTTGTCGAACACCACCACCGCATCGGACACCATCAGCAGGATATCCGGCACACCCAGCGGGTCCGGGTTGGGGCTGGCGCCCAGGCGCTTTTCCACATAGCGCACGCAGTCGTAGCCGAAGTAGCCGACCAGGCCGCCGTTGAAGCGCGGCAGGCCAGGGATATCGGCGACCTTGTAACGGTCCTTGAAGGTTTCGACGAAGGCCAGCGGGTCTTCGACATCGTGGCTTTCCACCTCCACGCCATCCTGCAGGATGCTGACGTGGTAACCGTGCACACGCATCACGGTGCGCGACGGCAGGCCGATCATCGAGTAACGGCCCCATTTCTCGCCGCCCTGCACCGATTCGAGCAGGTACGAGTTGGGCTGGTCGGCCAGTTTCAGGTAGATCGACAGCGGCGTGTCAAAGTCGGCCAGGGTTTCGCAGGCCAGGGGAATGCGGTTGTAGCCGGCAGCGGCCAGGCGCAGGAATTCTTCGCGGGTCATGGGTAGCCTCGTGGCAAGCAGCAATAGGTCAGGCAAACGGACGGGCCGGCACGCGCCGGCAGGCTGAAGTCAGGCGCGCCAACGCCAACGGGCCAGGGCCTTGATGACTTTCATCCAGAATTTGCCGGTAACCGCCACGGTGGACTCTCTGTCTTGTGAGGCTTGAAGGTCCGCCAACGTTATCCCAGTGGCCGGGTCTGCGCAACCGGGCAGCAATGCACGCAGGTCGTCGATCACCAGGCTGGGGGATTCGTCGTGGATCGGCCGGCCATGGTTGTAGCCGTAGGTCAGGCCGACGCACTGCACGCCAGCCGCCTTGGCCGCCAGCACGTCACTGCGTGAATCGCCGACAAACAGCGACTGCTGCGGGGTGACACCGGCCATCTGCATGACGAACAGCAACGCCGCAGGGTCGGGCTTTTTCTGCGGCAGGGTGTCGCCACCGATGATCCAGCGGAAGTAGTTGCCGATCTTCATCTGGTCCAGCAGCGGGCCAACGAAGCGCTCGGGCTTGTTGGTGATCAGAGCCATCTCCACGCCCTGCTTGCGCAGCCAGCGCAGGGTGTCCTGCACACCGGGGTAGACCACGGTCAGTTCGTGGCTTTCGGCATAGGCATCCATGAACAGCGCCAGCGCCTGGTCGGCCAGCGCATCTTCCACGGCAGCGTGGTCGATGCCGCCGGCCAGCGCCCGGCGCACCAGCACCTGGGCACCGTTGCCCACCCAGTGGCGCACCGCCTCCAGGCCGGCAGGCGGGCGCCCCAGTTCGAGCAGCATGCGGTCCACGGCGGCGGCCAGGTCTGGCACGGAATCGATCAGGGTACCGTCCAGATCGAACATCACCAGCCTGGGCAGCGTCCCCGGGAACAGCTGCTCGAAGCCGCTCATGGGCGGGCCTGAGCCAGTTCGGCACGCATCCTGGCGATGACTTCCTGGTAGTCCGGGGCGTTGAAGATTGCCGAGCCGGCCACGAAGGTGTCGGCGCCAGCGGCAGCGATCTCGCGGATGTTGTTGACGTTGACGCCACCGTCGATTTCCAGGCGGATATCACGGCCGCTGGCGTCGATCAGCGCACGCGCCTCGCGCAGCTTGTCGAGGGTGCCAGGGATGAACTTCTGCCCGCCAAAGCCAGGATTGACGCTCATCAGCAGCACCATGTCGATCTTGTCCATCACATACTTCAAGGCATCCAGGCTGCTGGCCGGGTTGAACACCAGACCGGCCTTGCAACCACCGTCCTTGATCAGCTGCAGCGAACGGTCGATGTGCTGCGAGGCCTCCGGGTGGAAGGTGATGTAGGTGGCGCCAGCTTCGATGAAGTCGCCGATGATGCGGTCGACCGGGCTGACCATAAGGTGCACGTCGATCGGGGCGGTGACGCCGTAATTGCGTAGAGCGGTGCAGACCATCGGACCGATGGTCAGGTTGGGGACGTAGTGGTTGTCCATCACATCGAAGTGGACGATGTCGGCACCCGCGGCCAATACCTTGTCGACGTCCTCGCCCAGACGGGCGAAATCGGCGGAGAGAATGGAGGGGGCAATAGCGTAGGGCTGCATGGCGCACCTGTTGGCAGAATCACGGTGGCGCGCATTGTAACCCAGGGAAGCGGATGAAGGCTGATTAGCATCAACCTGTACCGACCTCTTCGCGGCTAAAGCCGCTCCCACAGGGACCGCGCAGGCATCGAAAGCTGCACAAATCCTGTGGGACCGGCTTTAGCCGCGAAGAGGCCAGCACAGGCAACATACCTTCAACCAGGCTGCTGGGTCCTCAGCTTCTCGCTACGCCCACGCAACCACTCCAGGGTCAGCAGCAACACTACCGAGAAGGCAATCAGCAAGGTCGCCGCCGCGGCAATGGTCGGGCTCAGGTTCTCGCGAATACCACTGAACATCTGCCGCGGCAGGGTCGCCTGCTCCGGCCCGGCCAGGAACAGGGTCACCACTACTTCGTCAAACGACGTGGCAAAGGCGAACAATGCCCCCGAAATCACCCCGGGCGCGATCAGCGGCAGGGTCACCCGGCGGAAAGTCAGCAGCGGCGAGGCGCCCAGGCTGGCTGCCGCGCGCACCAGGTTGTAGTTGAAGCCCTGCAAGGTCGCCGACACGGTAATGATCACGAACGGCACGCCGAGTACCGCATGCACCAGAATCAGCGAGGTGAAACTGTTGCCCATGCCCAACGGGGCAAAGAACAGGTAGCTGGCCACACCGATGATCACCACCGGCACCACCATCGGCGAAATCACCAGCGCCATCACCAGCGACTTGCCCGGGAAGTCGCCACGGGTCAGGCCGATGGCCGCCAGGGTGCCGAACACCATGGCCAGCACTGTGGCTGCCGGGGCGACGATGATGCTGTTCTTCAAGGCCCGCATCCACTCGGCCGAGCCGAAGAAGTCCTGGTACCACTGCAGCGAGAAGCCCTGCAGCGGGTACACCAGGAAACTACCACTGTTGAACGACAGCGGCACTATCACCAAGACCGGCAGAATGAGGAACAGCAGGATCAAGCCGCAAAGAATGCGCAGGCTGTAGAACCACACCCGCTCCACGGGCGACATGTAAGGGCTCAGCATGACAAGGCTCCTCAGCTCAGGCGCAGGCGGCTGGCGCCGACCAGCCAGCTATAGATCAGGTACAACAGCACGGTCGCCAGCAGCAACAGCCCGCCAAGTGCGGTGGCCATGCCCCAGTTGATGCTGGTGTTGGTGTAGAAGGCCACGAAGTAGCTGACCATCTGGTCATTCGGGCTGCCCAGCAGTGCCGGGGTGATGTAGTAGCCGATGGCCAGAATGAACACCAGCAGGCAACCAGCGCCAACCCCGGCGTAGGTCTGCGGGAAGTAGACCCGCCAGAAACTGGCGAACGGGTGGCAGCCCAGCGAGATCGCCGCACGCATGTAGCTCGGCGAAATGCCCTTCATCACGCTGTACAGCGGCAGGATCATGAACGGCAACAGGATGTGCACCATCGAGATGTACACGCCGGTGCGGTTGAACACCAGTTCCAGCGGCTGGTCGATGATGCCCATGGCCATCAGCGCGCTGTTGATCAGGCCGCCCGACTGCAGCAGCACGATCCACGCCGCCACCCGCACCAGGATCGAGGTCCAGAACGGCAGCAGCACCAGAATCATCAGCAGGTTGCTCTGCCGGGTCGGCAGGTTAGCCAGCAGGTACGCCAGCGGGTAGGCCAGCACCAGGCAGATTGCGGTAATCACCACACCCATCCACAGGGTGCGGGCGAAGATGTCCAGGTAAATGGCCTGGTCCGGGGTGGCCTTGGCCAGTTCGCCAAGGTCATCGATACGGTGGTCGAGCGAAGCCAGCAGGTAGAAAGAGGTGACCGTACTGGTGTTGCGGCGGATTGCCTGCCAGTAGGCCGGGTCGCCCCAACGCTCGTCGAGAGCCTGCAAGGCATCTTTATACGATGCGGGTTCGCTCTTGAACGGCAGGGCCCGCGCGGTCTTTGCCAACAGGCTGCGGTAACCGGCAAGCTCCATGTTCAGGCGCTTGGAAAGGTCGCCCAAGGTCTGGTTCTTGCGCGATTCGGCCAAATCCTGGCTCAACGCCTTGTAAACGTCCTCGCCTGGCAGGCTCTTGCCATCCCACTGGGTGATGACGCCAACGGTGCGCGGCAAGCCGCCAACCACTTCCGGGTTGCCGACGCTCTTGTACAGCAGCGCCGCAATAGGCACCAGGAACACCAGCAGGAGAAACAGCGCCAGCGGCGCGATCAACGCCTGCGCCTTCCAGCGGTTGACCCGCTCGGCATGCTTGAGGCGCTGCTTGAGACTTGGACCTGCGCCTTCTTTGAGGGGCACTGCAATGGCCATGGCGAACTCCGCGATACGAACTGAAAATGGGGCTGCTGCGCAGCCCATCGCAGGCAAGCCAGCTCCTACAGATACTGCGCTGGCTCCAGGGCAGCGGCCCCCTGTGGGAGCTGGCTTGCCGGCGATGGGCCGCAAAGCGGCCCCCTACACTGGTCGTTTACTTCTTCGCCGCCCAGGCGTTGAAGCGCTGCTCCAGCTGCTCGCTGTTGTCGGCCCAGAAGGCCACATCGATCTGCACCTGGTTGGCGATGTTTTCAGGCGTGGTCGGCATGTCCTTCTTCACATCGTCCGACAACAGGCTCACGGCCTTGGAATTGGCCGGGCCATAGGCGATGTTCTCGGAGTAGGTCTTCTGCTGCTCGGGCTGCACGCTGAAGGCGATGAATTTCTTCGCTTCCTCAACATCCTTGGCACCTTTCGGGATGGCCCAGGCATCGAAGTCGTAGATGCCGCCGTTCCACACCACCTTCAGGTTGCTCTCTTTCTGCACCGCAGCGATGCGGCCGTTGTAGGCAGAGCTCATGACCACGTCACCCGAGGCCAGGTACTGCGGCGGCTGGGCGCCGGCTTCCCACCACTGGATGCTTGGCTTGAGTTCGTCAAGTTTCTTGAAGGCGCGGTCCACACCCTCTTTGGTGCCCAGCACCTGGTACACGTCCTTCGGCGCCACACCGTCGGCCATCAGGGCGAATTCCAGGGTGTACTTGGCACCCTTGCGCAGGCCGCGCTTGCCCGGGAATTTCTTGGTATCCCAGAAATCGGCCCAGCTGGTCGGTGCGGTCTTCAGCTTGTCGGCGTTGTAGGCCAGCACCGTGGACCATACGAAGAAGCCCACGCCGCATGGCTGGATGGCACCCGGCACGTAGTCGGCCTCATTACCGAACAGGGCCGGGTCGAGTTCTTCGAACATGCCCTCGTCACAGCCGCGGGCCAGTTCTGGCGACTCAACTTCCACCAGGTTCCAGGACACGCTCTTGGTGTCGACCATGGCTTTGACCTTGGCCATCTCGCCGTTGTACTCGCCTGCGACGATCTTGCCCTTGCCGGCCTTCTCCCACGGTTCGTAGAACGCCTTCACCTGGGCCGCCTTGTTGGCACCACCAAACGAGACAACAGTCAGGTCTGCTGCCATGGCCTGGCCAGCGGCGAACAGCCCCAGGGCCAGGGCGGTCAGTTTCAACTGCTTGCGCATTATTATTCTCTCCACAGTACAGGGTTGGTGAAGCAATCCATCAATGGGCTTCGGCAATCGGATCGAGCGCGCGGGCGTGCTCCACCTCCCAGCCCAGCGGTACCACATCGCCCACGGCCAGGGCCGGGTCGAGCTCGGCAATCGGCTGTTTCACGAAGAAATCGCCCTTGCCGCAAACTTCCAGGCGCACCCGCACGTGGTCGCCCAGGTAAATGAATTCCGCCACCCGGCCCGAGAAACGGTTAACACAGCTTTCGCTGTGGCCATTCAGGCGCACGCGCTCCGGGCGGATCGACAGGGTCACCGGCTCGCCGGCCTGGCCGACATTCACCGCCAGCGCCTCGACCCGCTCGCCACGCGGCAACTGCACCTGGCAGCGCTTGCCATCACTGGCCAGCAAGGTGCCGTTGATGCGGTTGTTCTCGCCGATGAAGTTGGCGACGAAGGTGTTGCAGGGTTCTTCGTACAGCGTGCGCGGGTCGGCGATCTGCTGGATTTCGCCCTGATGGAACACGGCCACCCGGTCGGACATGGTCAGCGCTTCGCCCTGGTCGTGGGTCACATACACCACGGTCACGCCCAGGCGCTGGTGGATATGCTTGATCTCCATCTGCATGTGCTCGCGCAGCTGCTTGTCCAGCGCGCCCAGCGGTTCGTCCATCAGCACCAGCTGCGGCTCGAACACCAGTGCGCGGGCCAGGGCCACACGCTGCTGCTGGCCGCCGGACAGCTGGCCGGGGTAACGCTTGGCGAAGGCATCGAGCTGGACCATGTTCAGCACCCGCTTGACCCGCTCGCTGATGTCGGTCTTGCTCAGGTTGCGCACGGTCAGCGGGAACGCCAGGTTCTCGGCTACGGTCATGTGCGGGAACAGCGCGTAGTTCTGGAACACCATGCCGATGTCGCGCTTGTGCGGCGGCACGTTGTTGATCGAACGCCCGGCCAGCTGGATTTCACCGGCGGTGGGGGTTTCGAAGCCGGCCAGCATCATCAGGCTGGTGGTCTTGCCCGAGCCGGACGGGCCAAGCAGGGTGAGGAACTCGCCCTTGCGAATATCCAGATTGAGGTCTTTGACGATCAGCGACTCGCCGTCGTAGCTCTTCTGCACACCACGGAAGCTGACCAGCGTTTCGCTGGTTGCAGCGTTCGACTTCGCCTCGCTCATGCCTGCACCTTCTTGTTGGATGACTGCGTAGGCATAGACTAGACAAGCGGCAAGCGCCGGAAAATCGGGGGTGCTGAGAGAATGCCATCATCCGGATGGAAGATTTGTTGTAGGGATTCCCCTACAAAGATGGCGGGTTTGGAATATTTCTCTCAGCCCTCCGGCACGCCCCTGTGGGAGCGGGTTCACCCGCGAAGAGGCCAGCCCAGGCACCGCAGATGGCAGGTCAGGCCCTTTCGCGGGTAAACCCGCTCCCACAGGGATTCGCTACAGGACGCAGGAAGCGCATGTCGCAATCAGACCAGCTTGTGCTCCATGGCGTACTTCACCAGCTCAGCCAGCGAATTCACTTTCAGCTTCTGCATCAGGCGCGCCTTGTGGGTGCTGATGGTCTTGCTCGACAGCGCCAGTTGCTGGGCGATGTCGTTGACGTTGGCGCCCTGGGCCAGGCGTTCGAACACCGAAAACTCTCGCTCCGACAGCAGGGTGTGCAACGGCCGCGACTCGGTCAGGCCCACCTCGAAGACCATACGGTCGGCCAGCGCAGGGTCGATATAGCGCCCGCCAGCGGCAACCCGGCGAATCGCGGTCAGCAACAACGCTGGGTCGCTGTCCTTGGTGGCATAGCCCGCCGCTCCGGCCTTCAGCGCCCGCGCCGCCATCTGCGCTTCATCGTGCATCGACAGCATCAGGATCGCCGGGGCGTCCTGCAACGCGCGGATTCGCGGAATCGCCTCCAGGCCATTCACGCCCGGCATCGAGATATCCAGCAGTACCACCTCGCACGGGGTATGGCGCAAGGTTTCCAGCAACTGCTCGCCGTTACCGGCCTCCCCCGCCACCTGCATGTCCTTGGCCAGGCCAATCAACTGCTTGATGCCCTCACGGACAATGGTGTGGTCTTCGGCCACCAGCACTCGAATCACGATCGCTCTCCTACTCCAACGGTATGGCCACGCTCAGGCTGGTGCCTTCGCCCGGTTCACTGTCCAGCGCCATGCTGCCGCCCAGCATCAGCACCCGCTCACGCACCCCTACCAGGCCGAACGATGTGGGCCGAGGCTGGTCGCGGCAAAAGCCCTGGCCGTCATCGCTGACGGTCATGCGCAATTGCCCGTGCTCACGCACCAGTTCGATCTCCACGCTATGCGCCTGGGCATGGCGCATCACGTTGGTCAGCGCCTCCTGGAGGATACGGAACAGCCCGATGGCCTTGGCATCGCTCAATGCTGGCAGATTATCCGGTACTTGCACCAGGCAGGGGATCTGCGTGCGTGCTTCAAAACGCCGCGCCTGCCATTCGATGGCCGAGGCGATGCCGGCATCGAGAATCGGCGGGCGCAAGGCGGTGGCCACATCGCGCACCAGCTGGAACAGTTGGGCGATCAGGCGTTTCATGCTGGTCAGGCGCTCGTTCAGGCCCGGGTCCAGCTCGGCGAAGGCCAGCTCGCACATCGACACCTCGAGCTTGAGCACGGTCAGCATCTGCCCCAGCTCATCGTGCACTTCCCGGGCGATGCGGGCCTTTTCTTCCTCACGCACGCTCTCCAGGTGGGCCGACAGTTCACGCAGCTGCTCCTGGGATTTCGCCAGCGCCAACTCGGCCCGCTTGCCCTGGGTGATGTCCCACACCACACCATCCCACACCACCTGGCCGTTGCCCAGGCGCCGGGTGCTGGCCTTGATGTCGGCCCAGCGCTGTTCACCCTGGCGGGTGAGGATGCGCCCCTGCCAGGACCAGTCCTGGTCGCTGGCCAGGGCCAGGTCCTGCACTCGGTGGTAATCGGCGCGGTCCTCGGGATGTACCAGGTTGCGCAGGCCCATCTGCGGGTGCTGGATCTCGCTAGGCGAATAGCCCACCAAGGCCTCGCTGCCCTCGCTGATGTAGGGGAATTCCAGGTCGCCCTCGGCCGGGTCGCGCTCCAGGCGGAACACCAACCCCGGCACGTTGCCGGCAATGCCCTTGAGCCGCGCCTCGCTTTCGCGCAGGGCCGCAAGGGCGCGGTGGCGCTCGGTAGCATCGGCGAGGTAAACCACAAGGTACTCGGAGTCACGAAAGCGCAGAAAACTCAGCGACAGCTCGACCGGCAGCAGGCTGTGGTCAGCCCGGCGACACTGCGTCTCGAACTGGCCGACACCGCCCGCCCCGGTGCGTGCGCCCTTCCACAGCTCCAGCCAGCGGTCCATGGTCAGGCTGGGTTCAAAGTCGCTCAGCGGCCGCTCCAGCAGCGCGCCTTCGCCGTAGCCCAGCATGCGCTCGGCGGCATGGTTGGCGTAGCGTACGTGGCTGTCCCAGTTGACCCAGAGGATGCCCACCGTGCTCTGGTCGATGGCAAACTGACTCAGGCGCAACGCTTCTTCGCGCAGTTGCCGCTCCACAAGACTTTCGCGCGTGGCCAACAGGCTGCGCTCCAGCTGGCGCTGTTGCCGACGCTGCCACACCAGGGTGGCCAGCGCGCACAACAGCAGCAAGCCGAACAGCAGTGCCAGGTTCTTCCAGAATCCTGTCGACTCGCTCAAGCGTGGGTACTTTGGCTGCAGCCAACGCTGGTGCAGTTGCTCCAGTTCCTTGGCCGGCAGCGCCTGCAGGCCACGCTCCAGCACATCAGCCAGCAGCGGCCAGTCGCGCCGCGAACCGATGCGCAACAGTTGCGGCAGGCCGATATCGCCGACCACAGCCAGCTCGCCGAACTCGCTTTCGCGCGACAGGCGGCTGAGCTGAGCTTCATCCAGCACGGCGAAACTGGCCTGGCCGCCCACCACCAATTGCAGGGCCTCGCGCTCGTTGGGCACCCCTTGCAGGTTGAGGTTGCTGTAGTTACCGCGCAGGTAGTCCGCCAGTTGGCTGGGCATGCGCACCGCCACCCGCTGCTCGGCTCCGAGCGTTTCCAGCTCCACGGCCATCGTCCCGGTGCGCGGCCCCACCACCAGTTGCGGCACGCGCATGTAAGGGTCGCTGAACAGCCACAAACGCAAGCTGGCAGGGGTCTGGGTAAGCCCCGGGGCAAAGTCGATTTCGCCGGCCTGCAGGGCATGCTCGAGGCTGGCCTGGTCGGCGAAGTTGCGCCAGGTAAGGTCCAGCCGCAGCGCCTGCGCCAGGCTGCTCACCAGTTCCACGTTGGCACCGTACAGTTGCTGCAAGCGCCGGTCGAACTGAGCGTAGGGCGCCTGCAACACCAGGCCGACACGCAGGCTCCGATGTGTATCCAGCCATTGCTGCTGGGCAGGTTCCAGGGCAACCGTGGGCACCGCCTCCGGTCTGGCCAATGCAATCAAGGGCAGCCACAAGCAGCCGATAACCAACAGGCGACGCACTCGCTTCATCTACACGCTCGTCTTGGCAAAGCGGCCATGCAGCATGGCCGTCACGGGCAAATACCATTAGGCTGCCGGTATCATTCTGGCCCCGGGTTGACTCATGTCCACACTTTATCGCACGACGCTGGCAATGTGCTGCCTGGCCTCGATCCTTCCACTCGGCGCCCTGGCCGCCGATGCCGAAAAACCATCCACCACCACCGAGGCACCCGTTGCCCAAGCTCCTCGCCCACCGCTGCTGGAACGCAGCCAGGAGGATGCCCAGGCACTTGAACGGCTGGTGCCCAAGGCCGAACAGCAGACCCTTCAGGCCGGTGCCGACAGCTTCCTGGCCTTGTGGAAACCGGCCAACGACAGCGATCCACAAGGCGCGGTCATCATCGTCCCGGGGGCTGGCGAAACGGCTGACTGGCCGAATGCGGTCGGCCCGCTGCGGCAGAAGTTCCCCGATATCGGCTGGCACAGCCTGAGCATCAGCCTGCCCGACCTGCTCGCCGACAGCCCGCAGGCGCGGGTCGAGGCCAAGCCGGCTGCCGAGCCGCAGCCAGACAAGGGCGAAAGCGCCCCGGCCAAGGACGTACCAGCCGATGCCAATGCCAACGTCGCCCAGGCTACCGCAGCCGATGCCGACACCGCAGAGAGCACTGACGCCAAACAGGCCAGCGAACAAACCGACCCAGCCGATGCCGAGCGCATTTTCGCCCGCCTGGATGCTGCGGTGGCCTTTGCCCAGCAGCACAACGCCCGCAGCATCGTGCTGATCGGCCATGGCAGCGGCGCATATTGGGCGGCCCGCTACCTGAGCGAGAAACAGCCACCGCAGGTGCAGAAACTGGTGATGGTTGCCGCGCAGACACCGGCGCGGGTGGAGCATGACCTGGAAAGCCTGGCGCCAACCTTGAAAGTGCCGACTGCCGACATCTACTACGCCACCCGCAGCAGTGACCGCAATGCAGCCGCACAGCGCCTGCAGGCCAGCAAGCGGCAGAAGGACAGCCAGTACCGACAGTTGTCGCTAATTGCGATGCCAGGGAACAAGGCGGCCGAGCAGGAGCAACTGTTCCGCCGGGTGCGGGGGTGGATGAGCCCACAGGATTGATCCAGGAATGCTGGGGCCGCTTTGCGGCCCTTTCGCGACACAAGGCCGCTCCCACAGGTGCCGCGCAAAACCCGAGGGCTGCGCAGTACTTGTGGGAGCGGCCTTGTGTCGCGAAAGGGGTGCGAAGCGCCCCCGCTTTTTAAAGGCCCCGCCGCTTGCGGATCATGGCATAAGCCTGATGCAACTCCCGGGTCCGTTCAGTCGCTTCACGCACCTGCGACTCACTGGCACCAGTACCCGCCAGCTTGTCCGGGTGATGCCGACTGACCAGTCGACGATACGCCTGCTTGACCTTGTCGCCATCGGTATCCGCCTCGACCGCCAGCAAGCGCAACGCCGCCGCATAGGTCATGGCGACCCCTTCCGGCCCCGCCGCCTTGCGTGGCTCGTACTCCAGCGACATGGCCTGCACCTGCCGCCGGCTCAGGCCCAGTTTCTGCCCCCAGTCCAGCAGCAGTTCACGCTCCTTGTTGCCCATCTTGCCGTCGGCCCAGACCATGCGCCAACAGGCACGCAGGGTACCTTCGGCCGCATGCGGCTGCTGGCGAATGCGCCGCAGGTGCCCACCCAGCCGGTCCTTGCCCGCCTTGCCGCGGTTGAACGCAGCAATCGCACGCAGCCGAGCCGCTTCGGCCAGGTCCAGGCGCACCATCTCCTGGCGTGCCTGCTGAATATGCTGCTCGCCCACCCGGCCATCGCACTTGGCCAGGCGCCCGAGCATCACGAACAGCAATTCGTCGTCCTGCAACGCCGGGCGCCCGCCCAGGCGCTCGCGCATGTCCTCCCAGCCTTGCAAACGCAGGCGACGGTCCATGGCCTGTCCGAGCAACGCCCCGAGCAAGGCCCCGGGGATGCTGGCAACGGCAAAGCCGGCACCGACACCAATCACCGTGCTTGGCCACCACATGTCAGGCACGCTCGCCGATCAGGCGCTCGGCCTCGGCCAAGCGTTCGAGCGTACCGACATCAACCCAGTGCCCATGGTAGTGCTCGCCACTGACCTGGCCCGCAGCCATGGCCTGACGCAGCAACGGCGCCAGCTTGAAGGCGCCAGGCTGGCAGCCTTCGAACAGCGCCGGGTGCAGCACCGACAGGCCACTGAAGGTCAGCGTGCCGGGCGCATCGTCACCATCGACCACCCGCTCGCCCACCAGGCGGAAGTCGCCGCGGCCGTGATGGCCTGGGTTGTCGACCAGCACCAGGTGAGCCAGGCCTTGCAGGGGAGCCTGCAGGCGCGCGAAGTCGTAGTCGGTCCAGACATCGCCGTTCACCAACAGGAACGGCGCGTCACCCAGCAATGGCAGGGCCTTGAAGATGCCACCGCCGGTTTCCAGCGGCTCTCCTTCGGGCGAATAGTGGATGCTCAGGCCGAAACGGCTGCCGTCACCCAGATGGTCCTCGATCTGCTGGCCGAGCCAGGCATGGTTGATCACCACCTCGGTGACGCCCGCCGCAGCCAGGGCCCGCAGGTGGTACTCGATCAATGGCTGACCGGCGACCGGGACCAGCGGTTTGGGGGTGTGCAGGGTAAGCGGGCGCATGCGCTCGCCCTTGCCCGCTGCCAGGATCATTGCCTTCATGCACGCGCTCCGGCCCGCAACTCGGCAATCAGCTCACTCAGCTCCGCCAATTCGGGCCGGCGGCTGATCACTTCTTCTATATAGGCGAAGAAGCGCGGTACGTCGCCCAGGTAACGGGGTTTGCCGTCACGGTGGCAGATACGGGCGAAAATACCGATCACCTTCAGGTGGCGCTGTACACCCATCAGGTCGCTGGCACGCTGGAACGCCTCGAAATCGGCCTGCACCGGGATGCCGGCAGCCTGCGCCTTCTGCCAGTAGTCGCGCAGCCAGCCTTCGACCCGTGCCTGCGGCCAGCTGAGGAACGCGTCCTTGAACAGGCAGGTGATGTCGTAGGTGACCGGGCCATACACGGCATCCTGGAAGTCCAGCACGCCGGGGTTGGGCGTGCTCTGCATGAGGTTGCGCGGCATGTAGTCGCGGTGCACCAGCACCTTGGGCTGGGCCAATGCGCTGTCGATCAGCAGCTGGCTGATTCGTTGCCAAGTGGCTTTCTGGGCATCGCTGAAGGCCAGCCCAAGCTCACGACCCACGTACCACTCCGGGAACAACTCGACTTCACGGCGCAACAGCGCATCGTCGTAGCTGGGCAACGGCGCGTCCATCGGCAGGCGCTGGAACGCCAGCAGCGCGTCGATGGCATCGGCGAACAGGCCGTCGGCGTTGTCCGCATCAATGATATCAAGGTATGTCTGGTGGCCCAGGTCACCCAGCAGCAGGAAGCCACGTTCCAGGTCCTGGGCATGGATCAGCGGCACGTGCACGTCGGCGCTGGCCAGCAGGTGATCGATGGCGACGAACGGTCGGCAGTTTTCCTGCGGAGGTGGTGCATCCATGATCACGAAGCTGTGGCCGGCACCCTGCCAGCGGAAATAACGGCGGAAGCTGGCGTCGCTGCTGGCCGCGGTCAAGCTGCCTGCAGGCACGTCGCCCCAGGCATTTTTCCGGAAAAGATCATTGAGCTGCTCATCGAGCCAGACCGTCAGTTGTTGCAGGCGTACATCGTGTTCAGGCATTACAAGGGTCTCCGACGGCCCTAGCCGTCAAGCGGGTCATGCTTTATTATCCAGCATCTTTTTCAGACCATCGAGAGGCGTGCGGCCCCACACGCGGGCAGATGGCACGCAGGAAGCCCGGACTAATAAGATGGCATTGAAATCCCCCGCGTTTCGTAGAAAGTTTCCGTTGCTGGTAACCGGCGGTCTGCTGGCCCTGCAACCTCTGGCCACGTCTTACGTGGTGGCAGCCGAACAGTTCGACTGCCAAGTGTCCGCCTCCGGTGGTTGGGACTGCAAGCCCAAGACCCCAGCCAACAACCTGCCGCCGCGCCCGGTGCACGAGGGTGCTGCCGTCAGCACCGGCACCGAAGCCGCGAGCGAAGGCGAAACCGCGGATCGGCCGATGCTGGTCACCGAGGCCAAGGGCCGTGGCCTGAAGTCGCGTAGCGAAGACTACAGCCACCTGGACTGGGTTCCGCGTGAAAAGCTCACTGCCGCACAGCTGGCCGAAACCGGCCCGTACTGCGGTGGCGCCTACATCGAGCCAACCCGCCCTGGCATGGCCGACACCACGCCGAAGGACGAGTCGCCGACCTACATCAACGCCAAGGTATCCAAGTACCAGCAAGAGCAGCAGATCGCTACCCTCGCCGGTGACGTGGTGATGCGCCAGGGCAGCATGCAGGCCGAGGCCGACGAGGCCAACCTCTACCAGACCGAAAACCGTGGCGAGCTCAAGGGCAACGTCAAGATCCGTGACAACGGTTCGCTGGTGGTCGGTGACGAGGCACAGATCCAGCTCGACACGGGCGAAGCCCAGGTCGACAACGCCGAATACGTGATGCACAAGTCGCACATCCGCGGCAGTGCCCTGTACGCCAAGCGTGGCGAGAACGCCATCATTCGTCTCAAGGACGGTACGTACACCACCTGCGAACCGGGCAGCAACGCCTGGCAGTTGAAGGGCAACAACATCACCCTGAACCCGGCCACCGGTTTCGGTACCGCGACCAACGTTACGCTGCGGGTCAAGGATTTCCCGGTGTTCTACACACCGTACATCTACTTCCCGATCGACGACCGTCGCCAGTCCGGCTTCCTGCCGCCATCGTTCAGCAGCACCAGCGATACCGGTTTCATGCTGGTCACGCCGTACTACTTCAACCTGGCGCCGAACTACGATGCCACGTTGTACCCGCGCTACATGACCAAGCGCGGCCTGCTGATGGAAGGCGAGTTCCGCTACCTGACGCCTTCCAGCGAAGGCCAGTTCGGTGGCGCGTACCTCAACGACAAGAACGACGACCGCAAAGACCAGACTGACTACAAAGAGCAGCGCTGGATGGTCAACTGGCAGCACAAGGGCGGGCTGGACGAGCGCCTGATGACCGAGGTGGACTACACCGACATCAGCGACCCGTTCTATTTCCAGGACCTGGAGTCTGATCAGATCGGTGTTGAAAGCAAGGACATCCTGGATCAACAGGGTGCACTGACCTGGCGCGGCGACAGCTACACCGCGCGACTGAACGTGCACGCCTACGAAATGGCGACTATCTCGCAGATCACGCCGTACGATCGCCTACCGCAGATTACATTCAATGGCAAGCTGCCGTTTGAGCCGGCCGGGCTGAACCTTGCGTATGAGACTGAGGCAGTTCGGTTCGATCGCGACTTGAAGACAGGTCCGGTCTATAACGAAGATGGAATATTGGACACTACAGCTGGCCCCGACGGCCAGCGCCTTGATGAAAATATCGCAGGCATCGCCCGCGCTAACGGCACACGCCTGAATTTCGCCCCATCGATCAGCCTGCCAATGGAAGCCAGTTATGGCTACCTGACACCAAAACTGAAATACGCCTATACACACTACGATCTTGATCTGGACAGCGAAGGCAAAGCCGGCGCGATCACCCTTAAAAATCAGGACCCGGTGGCATACGGTACTTACAGCGGTACGGTGAACCGTGATGTACCAATTTTGAGCGTAGACAGCGGACTGTACTTCGACCGCAATACGTCATTGTTCGGTACCAACTATAAGCAGACCCTCGAACCGCGCATGTTCTATCTCTACGTCCCGTACAAGGACCAGAGGGACATTCCGCTGTTCGACTCGGGTGAAACCCTGTTCAGCTACGACTCGCTGTTCCGCGATAACCGCTTCAGCGGCACTGATCGCATCGGTGACGAGAACAAACTGTCACTGGGCGTGACTACTCGCTGGATCGAGGAAAACGGCTTCGAACGCCAGAACTTCAGCATCGGCCAAGCGCTTTACTTCAAAGATCGCAAGGTCCAGCTTCCGGGCATCAACTATCGTACCCGCGAATCGTCGAACTCCGATGTGTCGCCGTATGCCCTGCTGTACAACTACTACTT
Source organism: Pseudomonas sp. NBB (assembly GCF_032701105.1). NCBI lineage: Bacteria > Pseudomonadati > Pseudomonadota > Gammaproteobacteria > Pseudomonadales > Pseudomonadaceae > Pseudomonas > Pseudomonas sp. NBB. The sequence goes on along the minus strand of NZ_CP103994.1, from coordinate 472,310 downwards.
CAACCGTGACTGGCGTTTCAATTCGGACTTCAACTGGGACCCGGACAGCCGCAGCACCCGCTCGGGCAGCGCAATGTTCCACTACCAGCCTGAAGAAAACCCGAACAAGGTCGTCAACCTCGGTTATCGCTATCGCAATGACACAATCGCCTACGACTCGACAACGGGCAAATGGACAGAAGGCGGTAGCTATGGCAACCCGGGCGACCCGAACTACATCAAGGACTACTACAAGATCCAGCAGCATGACTTCTCGGTCATCTGGCCGATCGTTCCGCAGTGGAGCGTCATCGCTCGCTGGCAGCATGACTACAACCGCAACCGCACCCTGGAAGCCATGGGCGGTTTCGAGTACGACAACTGCTGCTGGAAGCTGCGTTTGATCAACCGTTACTGGATCGATTACGACGACTTCAGCCAAGCCCTTCCGACAAACGAAAAGGGCGACCACGGCATCTTCCTTCAGATCGTGCTGAAAGGCCTCGGTGGTGTAGTCGGCAACAAGGTCGAATCTTTCCTCGACCAAGGCATTCAAGGTTATCGTGAACGTGAAGACCAAGCTTATTGATCGACTGCGCCCGGCGTTGCTGGGCGTTGCATTGCTGAGTGGCGCGGTGCATGCCGCGGTGCAACCTCTTGATCGCGTGGTGGCCATCGTCGACAACGACGTGGTCATGCAAAGCCAGCTGGACCAGCGTGTCCGCGAGGTCCAGCAAACCATTGCCAAGCGCGGCGGCGGCATGCCGCCTGCCGGTGCGCTGGATCAGCAGGTGCTGGAACGCCTGATCGTCGAGAACCTGCAGTTGCAGATCGGCGAGCGCTCCGGCATCCGCATCACCGACGAAGAGCTGAACCAGGCCATGGGCACCATTGCCCAGCGCAATGGCATGTCGCTGGACCAGTTCCGCGCCGCCCTGGCTCGTGACGGCATGTCGTTCGACGACGCCCGTGAGCAGGTCAAGCGCGAGATGATCATCAGCCGCGTGCGCCAGCGCCGCGTGGCCGAGCGTATCCAGGTCTCCGAGCAGGAAGTGAAGAACTTCCTCAACTCCGACCTTGGCAAGATGCAGATGTCGGAAGAGTACCGCCTGGCCAACATCCTGATCCCGACCCCGGAAGCGGCCAACTCGGAAGCCATCCAGGCCGCCGCACGCCAGGTTGGCGATGTGTACCAGCAACTCAAGCAGGGCGCGGACTTCGGCCAGATGGCCATTGCCCGCTCCGCCAGCGAAAACGCCCTGGAAGGCGGCGAGATGGGCTGGCGTAAAGCCGGCCAGCTGCCACCAGACTTCGCCAAGATGCTCAGCAGCATGCCGGTTGGCGAAATTACCCAGCCTATCCGCATCCCCAGCGGCTTCATCATCCTCAAGCTCGAGGAGAAGCGCGGTGGCAGCGAGAACGTGCTACGTGACGAAGTGCACGTTCGCCACATCCTGATCAAGCCGAGCGAGATCCGCAGCGAGGCGGCCACCGAGCAACTGGCCGAGCGCCTGTACGATCGCATCAAGAGCGGCGAAGACTTCGGCGAGCTGGCGAAGAGCTTCTCGGAAGACCCGGGTTCGGCGCTCAACGGCGGCGACCTCAACTGGGTTGACCCGAACAGCCTGGTACCGGAATTCCGTGAACAGATGGCCAACGCCCAGCAAGGCGTCGTGACCAAACCGTTCAAGACCCAGTACGGCTGGCATGTCCTGGAAGTGCTGGGCCGTCGCGCCACCGACAGCACCGAGCAGGCTCGTGAGCAACAGGCCATGAACGTACTGCGCAACCGCAAGTACGACGAAGAACTGCAGACCTGGCTGCGCCAGATCCGCGACGAGGCCTACGTTGAAATCAAGCTGCCTGGCGCTGACCAGGCCGCCCAGTGAAGCCCCTGCGCTTCGCCGTCACCCCCGGCGAGCCGGCCGGCATAGGCCCTGACCTGTGCCTGCTGCTCGCCGCAGACGCCCAGCCCCACCCCCTGATCGCCATCACCAGCCGTGACCTGCTCGCCGAGCGGGCCACGCAGCTGGGGCTGGCCGTCAACCTGCTGCCGGTAGCGCCGGGCCTATGGCCCGAGCAGCCGGCGCCAGCGGGTAGCCTGTACGTCTGGGATACCCCCCTGGCGGCCCCGGTAGTGCCGGGCCAGCTCGACAAGGCCAATGCCGCGTTTGTGCTGGAAACCCTGACCCGTGCCGGGCAAGGCTGCCTGGACGGGCATTTCGCCGGGATGATCACCGCCCCTGTACACAAGGGCGTAATCAACGAAAGCGGTATCGCCTTCTCCGGGCATACCGAATTCCTTGCCGAGCTGACCCACACCGCGCAAGTGGTGATGATGCTGGCTACCCGTGGCCTGCGCGTGGCCCTGGTTACCACGCACCTTCCACTGCGCGACATTGCCGACGCCATAACTGCCGAGCGCGTCGAGCGTGTAACCCGTATCCTGCATGCCGACATGCGCGACAAGTTCGGCATTGCCAACCCGCGTATCCTGGTGTGCGGCCTCAACCCGCACGCGGGCGAGGGTGGCCATCTAGGCCGCGAAGAAATCGACATCATCGAGCCGACCCTGGCCCGCCTGCGCACCGAAGGCATGGACCTGCACGGGCCGCTGCCGGCCGATACCCTGTTTACCCCCAAATATCTGGAGCACTGCGATGCGGTGCTGGCGATGTACCACGACCAGGGCCTGCCCGTACTCAAGTACAAAGGCTTCGGCGCTGCGGTCAACGTGACCCTGGGCCTGCCGATAATCCGCACGTCGGTCGACCACGGCACGGCCCTCGACCTGGCCGGCACCGGCAAGGTCGACACCGGCAGCCTGCGCGTCGCGCTGGAAACCGCCTACCAGATGGCCGAGAACCGACCATGAACGAGCAATACCAACACCGGGCGCGCAAGCGCTTCGGCCAGAACTTCCTGCACGACGCCGGCATCATCGACCGCATCCTGCGTGCCATCAACGCCAAGGCCGGCGAACATCTGCTGGAAATCGGCCCAGGCCAGGGCGCCTTGACCGAAGGCCTGCTGGGCAGCGGGGCGCAACTGGACGTGGTGGAACTGGACAAGGACCTGGTGCCGATCCTGCAGCACAAGTTCGCCGACCGCAGCAATTTCCGCCTGCACCAGGGCGACGCCTTGAAGTTCGACTTCAACCAGCTAGGCGTGCCACCGCGCAGCCTCAAGGTAGTGGGCAACCTGCCCTACAACATTTCCACCCCACTGATCTTCCACCTGCTCAGCCATGCCGGGTTGATCCGCGACATGCACTTCATGCTGCAGAAGGAAGTGGTCGAGCGCATGGCCGCCGGCCCTGGCGGTGGTGACTGGGGGCGTCTGTCGATCATGGTGCAGTACCACTGCCGGGTCGAGCACCTGTTCAACGTTGGCCCTGGCGCATTCAACCCGCCGCCGAAAGTGGACTCGGCCATCGTCCGCCTGGTGCCGCACGAAGTGCTGCCGTACCCGGCCAAGGATGCAAAGCTGCTGGAGCAAGTGGTACGCGAAGCCTTCAACCAGCGTCGCAAGACCCTGCGCAACACCATGAAAGGCCTGCTCGATAGCGCGGCCATCGAAGCTGCCGGCGTGGATGGCAGCCTGCGCCCTGAACAGCTGGATCTGGCCGCCTTCGTGCGCCTGGCTGACCAGTTGGCCGATCAGCAAGCCTGATATCGCGTGTACCGTCCTCTTCGCGGGTAAACCCGCTCCCACAGGTACTGCAGCCCTCAAAATCTGCGTAGCACCTTGTAGGAGCGGGTTTACCCGCGAAAGGGCCGGGACAGACCACACAAATCCCCAAGCCCCTCACCGCTGGCCCTTCCCCCTCTCAATGGCCTAGACTGCATTATTGCGTCAGTTTGCCCAAGGCCCTTGCATGTCCGACCCTCGCTATAAAATCGACGTCAGCGTCGTGACCCGCTACCTCAAAGAACAATCCGACCCCGAAAACAGTCGTTTCGCTTTCGCCTACACCATCACCGTGCAGAACAATGGCTCGCTGAAGGCCAAGCTGCTGTCGCGCCACTGGCTGATCACCAACGGTGACGGCGAGGTCGAGGAAGTGCGTGGCGCCGGCGTGGTCGGCCAGCAGCCCAACATCGACCCGGGCCAGAGCCACACCTACAGCAGCGGCGCGGTCATCAGCACCCGCGTGGGCACCATGCAGGGCAGCTATCAGATGTTCGCCGAAGACGGCAAACGCTTCGATGCCGAGATCGCCCCCTTCCGCCTGGCGGTGCCCGGGGCACTGCACTGATGGCTACCTACGCCGTCGGTGACCTGCAGGGCTGCCTGCAGCCACTCAAATGCCTGCTCGGACGGGTCAACTTCAACCCCGCCGTCGACCACCTGTGGCTGGTCGGCGACCTGGTCAACCGCGGCCCCGAGTCACTGGAAACCCTGCGCTTCCTTTATTCGATCCGCCAGTCGCTGGTGTGCGTGCTGGGCAACCATGACCTGCACCTGCTGGCCGCCTGGCATAACGTCGAACGCCTGAAAAAAAGCGACACCCTGCGCGAGATCATCGAAGCGCCTGACGCCGACCAGCTGTTCGACTGGCTGCGCCAGCAAAAGCTGCTGCATTACGACGAACCCCGCGGCATTGCCCTGGTTCACGCCGGCATTCCACCGCAATGGACCTTGGGCAAAGCCCTGGAGTTGGCTGCCGAGGTCGAGGAAGTGCTGCGCGACGACGAGCGCCTGAAACTGTACCTTGACGGCATGTACGGCAACGAGCCGAACAAGTGGAGCAAAAGCCTCACCGGCATCGAACGCCTGCGGGTCATCACCAACTGCCTCACGCGCATGCGCTTCTGCACCGCCGAGGGCAAGCTCGACCTCAAGAGCAAGGAAGGCCTGGATACCGCCCCCAAAGGCTACAAGCCCTGGTACGCACACAAAGGCCGCCGCTCGCGCCACGTGAAGATTATTTTCGGCCACTGGGCCGCCCTTCAGGGGCAGGTCAACGAGCCCGGCATCATCGCCCTGGACACCGGTTGCGTGTGGGGCGGCGCCATGACCCTGTACAACGTCGACAGCGGCGAATATCACCGCTGTGACTGCAGCGACGACGGCAACTTACGCCTCCCCGCCCAAACGCCTACACTGAACGATCAATCCTGAAGGAAGCCGTACCCATGAGCGAATTCAAGCGCATCCCTCCCGAACAGGCCCTGGCCCTTCGCGCGCAAGGTGCGGTAGTCGTCGACATTCGCGACCCGCAGGCCTATGCCGCCGGCCACATCACTGGCGCCAAGCATCTGGATAACCATTCTGTCGCCGAGTTCATCCGCAATGCCGACCTCGACGCCCCAACCCTGGTGGTGTGCTACCACGGCAATTCCAGCCAGAGTGCTGCGGCCTATCTGGTGAACCAGGGTTTCTCGGACGTATACAGCGTCGACGGCGGCTTTGAGCTGTGGCGCGCCACCTACCCGGCCGAAACCGCCCAGGGCGCTGCCGAATAATTTTTTCATTTTTACTGCAGCCCGCGCCCCATGCGGGCTTGCGGCTTATCTGACGAACGGTCGTTCGCAACTTCTCCGCCCCTCGCCCTTGACCTTGCGGATAACCAACTATTCTTAAGCGCAGGCCATCCAGAAAAAGGGGAGAGCCGGTACACCGGCGTGCGGGTCATCGGTAGCGTTACAGGGTGTTCTGGGGGGTATACAGCAATCGGCAGCCCCGGTTGCATGCCAGCATCAGCTGACTGATCCGGCGTCGTCTCCACGTATCGAGCGAGGTGACGTCATGAGTATTTTTAGCCACTTCCAACAACGTTTCGAGTCTACGCGCCAGGAAGAACTCTCGCTGCAGGAGTACCTCGAGCTGTGCAAAGAGGATCGCAGTGCCTACGCATCGGCGGCCGAACGGCTGTTGCTGGCCATCGGTGAGCCGGAGCTGATCGACACCTCAACCAACTCCAGACTGTCGCGAATCTTCTCCAACAAGGTTATCCGCCGCTATCCGGCCTTTGCCGACTTCCATGGCATGGAAGAGTGCATCGACCAGATCGTGTCCTACTTCCGCCACGCCGCCCAAGGCCTGGAGGAAAAGAAACAGATCCTCTATCTGCTGGGCCCGGTGGGCGGCGGTAAGTCGTCGCTGGCCGAAAAACTCAAGCAGCTGATGGAAAAGGTACCGTTCTACGCCATCAAGGGCTCGCCGGTATTCGAGTCGCCATTGGGCCTGTTCAATGCTACCGAAGACGGGGCCATTCTCGAGGAAGAGTACGGCATCTCGCGGCGCTACCTGAACACCATCATGTCGCCTTGGGCCACCAAACGCCTGCAGGAGTTCGGCGGCGACATCAGCAAGTTCAAGGTGGTGAAGCTGTACCCGTCGATCCTCAACCAGATCGCCATCGCCAAGACCGAACCTGGCGACGAGAACAACCAGGACATCTCGGCCCTGGTCGGCAAGGTCGATATCCGCAAGCTCGAGGAATTCCCGCAGAACGACGCCGACGCATATGCCTATTCGGGCGCGCTCTGCCGGGCCAACCAGGGCCTGATGGAATTCGTCGAGATGTTCAAGGCCCCGATCAAGGTCCTGCACCCGTTGCTTACCGCCACCCAGGAAGGCAACTACAACAGTACCGAAGGCCTCGGCGCCATCCCCTACTCCGGGATTCTGCTGGCTCACTCCAACGAATCGGAGTGGCACACCTTCCGTAACAACAAGAACAACGAGGCGTTCATCGACCGGATCTACATCGTCAAAGTGCCGTACTGCCTGCGCGTCAGCGACGAAATCAAGATCTACGACAAGCTGCTGATCAACAGCTCGCTGGCCAAGGCGCACTGCGCGCCAGACACGCTGAAAATGCTCGCCCAGTTCACCGTGCTGTCGCGCCTGAAAGAGCCGGAAAACTCCAACATCTACTCGAAGATGCGGGTGTACGACGGGGAGAACCTCAAGGACACCGATCCGAAGGCCAAGTCGATCCAGGAGTACCGCGATGCGGCAGGCGTCGACGAAGGCATGAACGGCCTATCGACCCGCTTCGCATTCAAGATCCTGTCCAAGGTGTTCAACTTCGATCCGCATGAAGTGGCCGCCAACCCGGTGCACCTGCTTTATGTGCTGGAGCAGCAGATCGAGCAGGAACAATTCCCGGCCGAAGTGCGCGAACGCTACCTGCGCTACCTGAAGGAATACCTGGCCCCGCGCTACATCGAGTTCATCGGCAAGGAGATCCAGACCGCCTACCTGGAGTCCTACAGCGAATACGGCCAGAACATCTTCGACCGCTACGTTCTGTACGCAGACTTCTGGATCCAGGACCAGGAATACCGCGACCCGGAAACCGGCGAAATCCTCAACCGTATCGCCCTCAACGAAGAACTGGAGAAGATCGAGAAGCCGGCCGGCATCAGCAACCCGAAAGATTTCCGCAACGAAATCGTCAACTTCGTGCTGCGCGCCCGCGCCAACAACAACGGCAAGAATCCGAGCTGGCTGAGCTACGAAAAGCTGAGGGTGGTGATCGAGAAGAAAATGTTCTCCAACACCGAAGACCTGCTGCCGGTCATCAGCTTCAACGCCAAGGCAAGCAAGGAGGACCAACAGAAACACAACGACTTCGTCACGCGTATGGTGGAGCGTGGCTACACCGACAAACAGGTTCGTCTGCTGTCGGAATGGTACCTGCGGGTCAGGAAATCGCAATAAAGCGACAAGCTACCCACCGCGCGCCAGGGCTGCCATGCCAGCCCTGGGCGGCGGCAGCTGCTTTGCTGCCTTTATGTGCAGCAGCTCGTAGCTTGAAGCGTGCAGCTGTTCCCAGCTACCGGAGGGACCATGAGCTACGTTATAGATCGACGCCTGAACGGCAAGAACAAGAGCACGGTGAACCGCCAGCGCTTCCTGCGGCGGTACCGCGAACACATCAAGAAAGCCGTCGAAGAGGCGGTGAGCCGCCGTTCCATCATGGACATGGAACATGGCGAGCAGATCAGCATTCCGGGGCGCGACATCGACGAACCGGTGCTGCACCATGGTCGCGGGGGCAAGCAGACCATCGTGCATCCAGGCAACAAGGAATTCACTGCCGGTGAACACATCCCAAGGCCACAAGGCGGCGGCGGTGGCAGCGGCCGCGGCAAGGCCGGCAACTCCGGCGAGGGCATGGACGACTTCGTCTTCCAGATCACCCAGGAAGAATTCCTCGAGTTCATGTTCGAGGACCTCGAGCTACCCAACCTGGTCAAACGTCACCTGACCGGGGCCGACACTTTCAAGACCGTGCGCGCCGGTATCGCCAACGAAGGCAACCCGTCACGCATCAACATCGTGCGCACCCTGCGTTCGGCCCATGCCCGGCGTATCGCCCTGACCGGCAGCAGCCGCGCATTACTGCGCGAAGCGCAAAAGGAACTCGCCCGCCTGAAGGTCGAGGAACCGGACAACTTCACCGATATCCAGGAAGTCGAGCACGAGATCGAACGCCTGAAGGCACGCATCAACCGCCTGCCCTTCCTCGACACCTTCGACCTCAAGTACAACCTGCTGGTCAAGCAGCCCAACCCCAGCTCCAAGGCTGTGATGTTCTGCCTGATGGACGTGTCCGGCTCGATGACCCAGGCCACCAAAGACATCGCCAAGCGTTTCTTCATCCTGCTGTACCTGTTCCTCAAGCGTAACTACGACCGCATCGAAGTGGTGTTCATCCGCCACCACACCAGCGCACGTGAAGTCGACGAGGAAGAATTCTTCTATTCGCGGGAAACTGGCGGCACCATCGTTTCCAGCGCGCTGAAGCTGATGCAGGAGGTCATGGCCGAACGCTACCCGGCCAGCGACTGGAACATCTACGCCGCCCAGGCCTCCGACGGCGACAACTGGAACGACGACTCGCCGATCTGCCGTGACATCCTGGCCAAGCAGATCATGCCGCATGTGCAGTACTACACTTACGTTGAAATCACCCCGCGTGAACACCAGGCGCTGTGGTACGAATACGAGCGCATCGGCGAAGCCTTCCCCGACACGTTCGCCCAGCAGCAGTTGGTATCGGCCGGCGATATCTACCCGGTCTTCCGTGAACTCTTCCAGCGCAGGTTAGCCACATGACCGCCAGAGCACAGAGACGCCAACCTATTTCCACCGGGTCCGAGTGGACGTTCGAACTGATCCAGACCTACGACCGGGAAATCAGCCGCCTGGCCGAGCGTTACGCCCTGGACACCTACCCCAACCAGATCGAGGTCATTACCGCCGAACAGATGATGGACGCCTACGCCTCGGTCGGCATGCCGCTGGGTTATCACCACTGGTCCTACGGCAAGCAGTTCCTCAGCACGGAGAAGTCCTACAGCCGTGGCCAGATGGGCCTGGCCTACGAGATCGTGATCAACTCCGACCCGTGCATCGCCTACCTGATGGAAGAAAACACCATGTGTATGCAGGCACTGGTGATTGCCCATGCCTGCTACGGCCATAACAGTTTCTTCAAGGGCAACTACCTGTTCCGCACCTGGACCGACGCCAGCTCGATCATCGACTACCTGGTGTTCGCCAAGCAGTACATCGCCCAGTGTGAAGAGCGCCATGGCATCGATGCCGTGGAAGACCTGATCGACTCTTGCCACGCCCTGATGAACTACGGCGTCGACCGCTACAAGCGGCCTTATCCGATTTCCGCCGAAGAGGAGCGGCGGCGGCAGAAGGAACGCGAGGAGCATCTGCAGCGGCAGATCAATGACCTTTGGCGGACCATTCCGAAGAGCGCCGACAAGGGTAACGAGCGCGATGATGCGCGCTTCCCCGCCGAACCGCAGGAAAACATCCTGTATTTCATCGAGAAGAACGCCCCGCTGCTGGAGCCCTGGCAACGTGAAGTGGTGCGCATCGTGCGCAAGATCGCCCAGTATTTCTACCCGCAGCGCCAGACCCAGGTGATGAACGAAGGCTGGGCGACATTCTGGCACTACACGCTGATGAACGACCTGTACGACGAGGGGCTGATCACCGAAGGCTTCATGATGGAGTTCCTGCAGTCGCACACCAGCGTGGTATTCCAGCCCGGCTTCGACAGCCCCTACTACAACGGCATCAACCCCTACGCACTGGGCTTTGCGATGTATACCGACATCCGCCGCATGTGCGAAAACCCGACCGAAGAAGATCGGCGCTGGTTCCCCGACATTGCCGGCAGCGACTGGCTTTCTACAATCAAGTTCGCCATGAGCAGCTTCAAGGACGAGAGCTTCATCCTGCAGTACCTGTCGCCGAAGGTCATTCGCGATCTGAAGCTGTTCAGCATCCTCGATGACGACCAGCGCGACGACCTGTATGTACCTGCCATCCACGACGAGGCCGGCTACCGGACCATTCGCGAACTATTGGCGGCGCAGTACAACCTGGGCAACCGCGAACCGAACGTGCAGATCTGGAGCGTTGACCGCCGCGGCGACCGCTCGCTGACCTTGCGTCACCAGCAACACAACCGCAAACCGCTGGGCGATTCTACCGATGAAGTGCTCAAGCACCTGCACCGCCTGTGGGGCTTCGACATCCACCTGGAGACCGTCCAGGGCGAGCAGGTGATGAAAACCCACCACATGCCACCACGCGGCGAGCACGGCGAAAGCGCCGACTATGGCCGCATGGATCTGGCTGTCATTCACCACCTCTAGTGCAACTTCAAGGCTGCCGACGGGTTATCCTGTCGGCAGTTATGGAGAGCTGCACATGCACATCTACAAAGTCGGCGGCGCCGTGCGCGACCGCCTGCTCGGCCGCCCTGTCAGCGATATCGACTGGCTGGTGGTCGGCGCCACGGTCGAGGAAATGCACGCCAAGGGCTTTCGACCGGTTGGCGCTGATTTCCCGGTGTTCCTGCACCCGAAAACCGGCGAGGAATACGCCCTGGCGCGCACCGAGCGCAAGAGCGGGCGTGGCTACGGCGGCTTCACTTTCCACGCCAGCCCCGATGTGACCCTGGAAGAAGACCTGATCCGTCGTGACCTGACCATCAATGCAATGGCCGAGGACGAGACGGGTACGGTGTACGACCCCTATCACGGCCAGAGCGATCTCGATCAGCGCCTTTTACGGCATGTTTCCCCGGCATTCGCCGAAGATCCTTTGCGCGTGCTGCGTGTTGCGCGCTTTGCTGCCCGTTATGCGCCGCTGGGTTTCCGGGTTGCCGATGAGACGCTTGAGCTGATGCGTCAGATCAGTGCCTCTGGCGAATTGCAGGCGCTGACCGCCGAGCGCAGCTGGAAGGAAATCGAGCGGGCGCTGATGGAGGCGCAGCCGCAGGTGTTCTTCCAGGTGCTGCATGCTTGTGGGGCCCTGCAGGAGCTGCTGCCAGAGCTTGGTGACGCCCCCCAGGCCCTGGCGGCGCTGGAACAGGCGGCAATGCATGAAAAGCCCCTGCATGTACGCTGGGCCTGCCTGCTGCAGTCGCTGACACCGGCCGCGATCAAAGCCATCAACCAGCGCCTGAAGGCGCCGCGGGAGTGCCAGGAGCTGGCGCTGCTGACGGGTGAGTGCCTGAAGCTGGGCAACCAGGCGCAGGAGCTGCCTGCCACGACACTGCTGGAGCTGTTGCAGAAGTTCGATGTGTACCGGCGGCCACAGCGGTTCGAAGACTTCCTGATCGCTTGCGAGATGACAGCGCTGGGCGAGGGCAAAGCGGGTCATCCACAGGCCGACTACCTGCGAGAGGCAGCGGCGGCGGCGCGGGCAGTGGATGTCAAGCCGTTGGTGCAGGCAGGGCTGACTGGCCAGGCCTTGGGTGAAGCGCTCAAAAGTGAGCGGCTGAAAGCCCTCGAAGCTTACAAGCTCGGTTGAACATACCGGCCCCTTCGCGGCTAAAGCCGCTCCCACAGGGACTGCGTGAGCCTGAGCGAGCATGGCCGCGAAGAACTCAACTCAGTGGATGGCACCGGCTACGCCGGTGTTCGCGGGCTCGCCCGCTCCCACAGGAACCGCGCATTTTCTGAGCCTCGCACCAAACCTGTGGGAGCGGCTTTAGCCGCGAAAGGGCCGGTACAGGCTTACGCGGGAGTCAGCTGCAACCCACGCCACTCAAAGGCAACCGGCGCCAGCACCTGATCAATCCGCGCCTCCTGCCACAACTGCGCCATTGTCTTGCCTACCCCCGGATGCACAAGCTCCGGCGCCAGCAGCGACAGTGGCCACAGCACAAAGGCGTTCTTCAGGATCTCGGCCCGAGGCAACACCAGCCCATCGAACGTGCCGTGCAAGTCGTCATACATCAGCACGTCGATATCCAGCGGCAGCCCCTTGCGGTCCGGGGCATAGCGGCCATTGTCGGCCTCGATGAACTTCAACCGGCGGTCCAGTTCGATCAACGGCAACGCAGTCTGCCCAGTCACCACGAAGTTGATGAACGGACCGCTCTTGATCCCCACCGCCTGGCTTTCGAACGCCGGCGAGCAGCGCATGTCGGTCAGGATGCCTGCCAATGCATCGAGCCCGGCGCACAAATGCACCTCGCGATCAATGTTGCTGCCAAGGCCTAGGTAAACCGTGCTCAGAGACATCCGCGCTCGATCTCCACGCCAACACCGCCACGGGCCGCCGGTACCGCACCCGGCTTGGTCAGCTTCAACCGCACCCACGGGATGTGGAATTCTTCCATCAGCGTCGCCACCAGGCGCTCGGCGAAAGTTTCAACCAACTCGAAACGCGCCTGTTCGGCAAACGCCTGGATACGGGCCGACACACTGGCATAATCCAGCGCCAGGTTCAGGTCGTCACCCGCCGCAGCCGGGCGGTTATCCCAGGCAAAGCTCAGGTCCAGGCGCAAGCACTGGCGAATATCCCGCTCCCAGTCATAGGCACCGATGACGGTATCGACTTCCAGGCCTTCGATGAACACTCTGTCCAAGCACTTCTCTCCACAGCACGACAAGGGCGACTGGCGCCGTTAGAATCAGGGCGTCCTCGCCCGGAATAGTTAGCATGTTTTGGTTACTGGCGTTGCTCGCCTACCTGCTCGGCTCGCTGTCCTTCGCCATCGTCCTCAGCCGCCTTACGGGCAGCCCGGACCCGCGTTCCAGCGGTTCAGGCAATGCCGGCGCCACCAACATGCTACGCTTGGCAGGCCGCAAACTGGCGATCCTGACCCTGCTTGGCGACCTGTGCAAGGGCCTGTTGCCGGTATTGCTCGCCCGCGGTGCCGGGCTGGACCTGCACGCGCAGGCCTGGGTTGGCGTGTGCGCAGTGCTGGGCCACCTGTTCCCGCTGTACTTCCGCTTCCAGGGCGGCAAGGGCGTGGCAACCGCCGCCGGCATGCTCATGGCCCTGTACTTCCCGGCCGCGCTGCTGGCCATTGGCGCCTGGCTGCTGACTTTCTACCTCACCCGCACCAGCTCGCTGGCGGCGCTGATCGCCACACCGCTGACCTTGCCGTTGCTGGCCTGGCGCGAGCCAGAGGCCCTGCTACCGATCACTGTGCTGACGGCGATGATCGTATGGCGCCACCGCAGCAACCTTCGCGACCTGTTCGCAGGCCGCGAACGGCACTTCTAACGCTTAAACCGGCGGCAACTGCTCCATCGGCCAGCGTGCCTGCACGCTGATTGCCAGGTCTTGCTGTTGCCCGGCCAACAACCGCTGGCAGCCGGCATAGGCGATCATCGCACCGTTGTCGGTACAGAACTGCGGGCGCGCGTAGTACACGTTGCCCTTGATGCTGCCGAGCATGTCCTCGAGGGACGCACGCAGTGCCTTGTTGGCGCTGACGCCACCGGCAATGACCAAGCGCTTGAGGCCAGTCTGTTTCAACGCCCGCTTGCACTTGATGGTCAAAGTCTCCACCACCGCCTGCTGGAATGCCAGGGACAGGTCGCAACGGGTTTGCTCACTGTCGTCGCCGGCATCGCGGCACTGCTGCCAGGTGTTCAGGGCAAAGGTTTTCAGGCCGCTGAAGCTGAACTCCAGGCCCGGGCGGTCGGTCATCGGCCGCGGGAACACGAAGCGGCCAGGCACGCCGCGCTCGGCCAGGCGGGCGATTTCCGGGCCACCGGGGTAGTTCAGGCCGATCAGCTTGGCGGTCTTGTCGAACGCTTCGCCGGCGGCGTCGTCCAGGCTCTCGCCTAGCAGCTCGTACTGGCCGATGCCATCGACCCGCACCAGCTGGGTGTGACCACCGGAAACCAACAAAGCGACGAACGGAAACTCCGGTGGGTTTTCCTCCAGCATGGGTGCCAGCAGGTGGCCTTCCATGTGGTGTACGCCAATCGCCGGGATGTCCCAGGCAAAGGCCAGCGCCTGGGCACAGGAGGCCCCCACCAGCAGAGCACCGACCAGGCCAGGGCCCGCGGTGTAGGCGATGGCGTCGATCTCGGTGGCGACGCAGCCAGCCTCATCCAGCACCTGGCGGATGAGTGGCAGCATGCGCTTGACGTGGTCGCGCGAGGCAAGCTCAGGCACCACACCGCCGAACACGCGGTGCAGGTCGATCTGGCTGAACAGCGCGTCGGCCAACAAACCGCGTTCGCTGTCGTATAATGCGACGCCAGTTTCGTCGCAGGATGTTTCCAATCCCAGTACTAGCATGGGTTCGTCCCTTGTGGGGGCTGAATTCGAAGCCGCGCATGATAGTCCCCGTGTCGGATGCCGACCAGCGGTTTTCGATCAGAGGCTTTGCATTCCGGCTTGCTAAGGGTTAACATCCGCAACCCTTGAAAACCGACGTTCTCCAGCACACCTTTGTTTTGCCAGGAGCACGTCTACCCCGGTAATGAATTAAGGTAGCCCTGGATGCCAGCCGTCAAAGTTAAAGAGAACGAACCCTTCGACGTAGCTCTGCGTCGTTTCAAGCGCTCCTGCGAAAAAGCCGGTGTACTGGCTGAAGTTCGTAGCCGCGAGTTTTACGAGAAGCCGACCGCCGAGCGTAAGCGCAAAGCAGCTGCTGCTGTTAAGCGTCACGCCAAGAAAGTTCAGCGCGAACAGCGCCGCGCCGTTCGTCTGTACTAATACAGACGTTCTACGCAAAGCTTCTGCCCTGCCCGGCTAACCGCCGGGCGATTGCAGTGGTCGCTTCAAACTTGAGCAGCTAGCTCAAGGCCCTGCACAAGCTTCATGCGAACTGCACATGGGCAACCTGCCTGAAACGTCAGAGCTGGTCCTCCTTGTTGTATGACCAGACGTGCACGTCCGACTGACGAGCCCTCAGGGGCTGGCGACGAGCACACATTCCCTCGCACTTTCCCAAGCGGCACTCGCCCCATTCGGCGCGTGAGCGATTAGACTTGCCAGCTGCCAGATGACGAGACTGCCATGGCCGGGCTGATTCCCCAGAGTTTCATTGACGACCTTATCAACCGCCTCGACATCGTCGACGTGGTGAGTTCGCGCGTCCAGCTGAAAAAAACCGGCAAGAACTATTCCGCCTGCTGCCCGTTCCACAAGGAAAAAACCCCTTCCTTCACGGTCAGCCCCGACAAGCAGTTCTACTACTGCTTCGGCTGCGGCGCCGGCGGCAACGCCCTGGGCTTCGTAATGGACCACGACAACCTGGACTTCCCCCAGGCGGTCGAGGAGCTGGCCCGCGCCGCCGGCATGGAAGTACCCCGCGAGCAAGGTCGCCGCGACCACAAGCCGCGCCAGCCAACCGATTCGCCGCTGTACCCGCTGCTGGACGCCGCCTCGGAGTTCTACCGCCAGGCCCTGCGCAGCCACCCGACCCGCAAGGCAGCGGTGGATTACCTCAAGGGCCGCGGCCTGTCCGGGGAAATCGCCCGTGACTTCGGCCTGGGCTTCGCCCCGCCAGGCTGGGATAACCTGCTCAAGCACCTGGGTGCCGACACCCTGCAGCAGAAGGTGATGATCGATGCCGGCCTGTTGATCGAAAACGCCGAAAGCGGCAAGCGCTACGACCGTTTCCGCGACCGGGTGATGTTCCCGATCCGCGACAGCCGCGGACGCATCATCGCCTTTGGTGGCCGAGTGCTCGGCGACGACAAGCCCAAGTATCTGAACTCCCCGGAAACCCCGGTGTTCCACAAGGGCCAGGAACTCTACGGCCTGTACGAGGCACGCAAGCACAACCGCAACCTCGACGAAATCATCGTCGTCGAGGGCTACATGGACGTCATTGCCCTGGCCCAGCAGGGCCTGCGCAACGCCGTGGCCACCCTCGGCACCGCCACCAGCGAAGAGCACCTCAAGCGCCTGTTCCGCGTGGTACCCAGCGTGCTGTTCTGCTTCGACGGTGACCAGGCCGGGCGCAAGGCCGCCTGGCGCGCCCTGGAGTCGACCCTGTCGAACCTGCAGGACGGCCGCCGCGCGCGCTTCCTGTTCCTGCCCGAAGGCGAAGACCCGGACAGCCTGGTGCGCGCCGAAGGCACCGACGCCTTCATGGCCCGCATCAACCAGCACGCCCAGCCGCTGGCCGATTACTTCTTCGAGCAGCTAAGCGTCGAAGCCGACCCGCGCTCGCTGGAAGGCAAGGCGCACATGGCGACCCTTGCCGCACCGCTGATCGAAAAGATCCCCGGCGCCAACCTGCGCCAGCTGATGCGCAACCGCCTTAAGGAAATCACCGGCCTCGACCCGCAGCAGGTCGAGCAACTGGCGCAACACGCCCCGGCCACCAGCAGCGTGCCGGACTACGACCCTGGCTACGACTATGACGCCATGGCCAGCTATACCCCCGATTACGGCGACATGCCGCAGCACGACTTCGCCCCCGTTCATCAGGAACAGGAGTGGAAGCCGAACAAGGGCGCTGGCAAGAAGCAGTGGGGCGACAAACCCTGGGACAAGAACCGCAAGGGTGGCAAGCCATGGCAGCAGCGTGACGAAGCACCACCACGCGTACCGGCCCCGGTCGAGCCGCCCACCCTGGCCGCCCTGCGCACCTTGCTGCACCACCCTCTGCTGGCCGGCAAGGTGGAAGATGCCAGCCACTTCGCCGATGAAGAACACTTGTACAGCCAGCTGCTGGTGGCACTGATCGAAGCCGCGCAGAAAAATCCTGGGCTAAGCTCTATGCAGTTGATCGCACGCTGGCACGGCACCGAACAGGGGCGCCTGCTGCGGGCCTTGGCGGAAAAGGAATGGCTGATCGTGGCCGACAACCTTGAACAACAGTTTTTCGACACTATAACTAGCTTGTCCGCCCGCCAACGCGAGCGCAGCCTGGAACAACTGCTCAGGAAATCACGTCAAAGCGAATTGACCAGCGAGGAAAAAACCCAGCTCCTCGCCCTGCTGAGCCGGAATGTTCCCGCACAAACGCCGACCTCATCTGGCGCGTGAGGCCCATGCTCGGGTATAATCCTCGGCTTGTTTTTTGCCCGCCAAGACCTTCAGTGGATAGGGTGTTATGTCCGGAAAAGCGCAACAGCAGTCTCGTATCAAAGAGTTGATCACCCGCGGTCGTGAGCAGGGCTACCTGACTTACGCGGAGGTCAACGACCACCTGCCTGAGGATATTTCAGATCCGGAACAGGTGGAAGACATCATCCGCATGATCAACGACATGGGGATCAACGTATTCGAGAGTGCTCCGGATGCGGATGCCCTTCTGTTGGCGGAAGCCGACACCGACGAAGCCGCGGCCGAAGAAGCCGCTGCTGCGTTGGCGGCAGTTGAAACCGATATCGGCCGCACGACCGACCCGGTGCGCATGTACATGCGCGAAATGGGCACCGTCGAGCTGCTGACCCGCGAAGGCGAGATCGAAATCGCCAAGCGTATCGAGGAAGGCATCCGTGAAGTCATGGGCGCCATCGCTCACTTCCCGGGCACTGTCGACTACATTCTCAGCGAATATGACCGTGTCACCAGCGAAGGCGGCCGTCTGTCGGACGTTCTCAGCGGTTACATCGATCCTGACGACAATATCGCCGCGCCGACCGAAGAAGTGCCGATCCCGGGCACCAAGGCCGCCGCTGCGAAGGAAGAGTCCGACGACGACGAGGACGAATCCGAAAGCGGTGACGACGAGGAAGAGGCCGAGAGCGGCCCGGACCCGGAAGTCGCCCGTCAGCGTTTCGGCGCGGTCAACGACCAGCTTCAGGCCACCAACAAGGTTCTGAAGAAGAATGGTCGCACCCACCAGGAAAGCATCGACGCCCTGCAGGCCCTGGCCGATTTGTTCATGCCGATCAAGCTGGTACCGAAGCAGTTCGAGGTACTGGTAGAGCGTGTTCGTGACGCCCTGAACCGCCTGCGCCAGCAGGAACGCGCCATCATGCAGCTGTGCGTGCGTGATGCCCGCATGCCGCGTGCCGACTTCCTGCGCATGTTCCCGAGCAACGAAACCGACCAGACCTGGAGCGGTGACCTGGCCAAGCGCAACACCAAATGGGCTGCCGCCCTGGGTGAAAAGGACGCTGCCATCGTCGCTTGCCAGCAGAAGCTGATCGACCTTGAGACCGAAACCGGCCTGACCGTTGCCGAGATCAAGGAAATCAACCGTCGCATGTCGATCGGTGAAGCCAAGGCCCGCCGCGCCAAGAAAGAAATGGTCGAGGCGAACCTGCGTCTGGTGATCTCCATCGCCAAGAAGTACACCAACCGTGGCTTGCAATTCCTCGACCTGATCCAGGAAGGCAACATCGGCTTGATGAAAGCGGTGGACAAGTTCGAATACCGTCGCGGCTACAAGTTCTCGACCTATGCCACCTGGTGGATCCGCCAGGCGATCACCCGTTCGATCGCCGACCAGGCGCGCACCATCCGTATTCCGGTGCACATGATCGAGACGATCAACAAGCTCAACCGTATTTCCCGCCAGATGCTGCAGGAAATGGGTCGCGAACCGACCCCGGAAGAGCTGGGCGAGCGCATGGAAATGCCTGAGGACAAGATCCGTAAGGTACTGAAGATCGCCAAAGAGCCGATCTCCATGGAAACCCCGATCGGTGACGACGAAGATTCGCACCTGGGCGACTTCATCGAGGACTCGACCATGCAGTCCCCGATTGACGTGGCCACGGTCGAAAGCCTCAAGGAAGCCACTCGTGACGTGCTCTCGGGCCTGACCGCACGCGAAGCCAAGGTGCTGCGTATGCGCTTCGGTATCGACATGAACACCGACCACACCCTCGAAGAGGTGGGCAAGCAGTTCGACGTGACCCGCGAGCGGATCCGTCAGATCGAAGCGAAGGCGTTGCGCAAACTGCGCCACCCGACTCGCAGCGAGCATCTGCGCTCCTTCCTCGACGAGTGATGACAAAACCCCGGCCTAGGCCGGGGTTTTTCTTTTCCGGCCCTGCGCGATCCCTGTGGGAGCCGGCTTGCCGACGATGGGCTGCGCAGCAGCCCCATTTCCTCATTACCTCCCCCTTCCGACAGCCAGAACACAAAGCCCGTCCTTCCACCGCACACCTACAGCAATGCCCGTCTACACTCGACTTCATACCACTTGAATGTGAGGCCGCTATGCCGCTGATGCCGGCCATCCTGTTGCTGCTCCTGATTTTGTGGAACACAGCGGCCGGCGCCCTGACCCTGACAGACGAGGAGAAAGCCTGGTTGGCTGCCCACCCGCAGCTAAGCCTGGGTGTAGACGCCTCTTGGCCACCGTTCGAGTTTCGCGACCAGGAGGGCCGGTACCAGGGATTGGCCGCCGATTACATCGCCACGATCCAGCAACGCCTGGGCGTGACGCTCAAACCGGTCGAACCCAGCAGCTGGACCGAGGTACTGGCGCAAGCACGCGAAAGCCGCATCGACCTGCTGCCCGGCATCATGTCCACCCCCGAACGCCAAGGCTACCTGGCCTTCACCCGGCCGTACCTCGACTTCCCCATCGTAATCCTCGCCCATAAAGGCGGTGCACAGCCGCGCAACCTGGACGACCTTTACGGCCTGAAGATCGCCGTGGTCGAAAACTACGCCCCGCACGAACTGCTGCGCACCCACCACCCAGACCTCAACCTGGTGGCTCTACCTAACGTCAGCTCCACCCTGCAGGCCCTGGCCACCGACGAAGTGGACGCCGTGGTCGGTGACCTCGCTTCAAGCATCTGGAGCCTGCGCCAGCTCAAGCTCGACGGCCTCTACGTCAGCGGCGAAACGCCCTACCGCTACCAACTGGCCATGGCCGCCCCGCGCGACAAGAAAGTACTGGTCGGCATACTCGACAAAGTGATAGCCGACATGAGCAGCAGCGAAGTCAGCCAGATCCAGCAACGCTGGGTGGGCAATGTGGTCGACCAACGGATGTTCTGGTCGGACCTGCTGGTGTATGGCCTGCCCACGGTGCTGGTATTGATGGCCGTGCTGGCAGCGGTCATCCGCATCAACCGCCGGCTCAGTTCGGAAATTTCACGGCGCATCGCCCTGGAGCAGGAACTGCGCAGCAGCGAGTACCACTATCGCAGCCTGGTCGAGAGCCTGTCCGCCATAGCCTGGGAGGCCGACGCCAACGACTTCACCTACAGCTACGTCTCGCCCCACGCAGAAGGCTTGCTCGGCTACCCATTGGCCGACTGGCTCAAACCTGGCTTCTGGCGCAGCATCCTGCACCCGGAGGATGCCCTCTGGGCCCAGGCCTACTGCGACAGCGAGACTGCCGCCGGCCGCGACCACAGCCTCGACTACCGGGTGATCAGAGCCGATGGCCAGCCACTGTGGGTACGCAACATCGTCAGCATGATCGAGCATGGCCACCAGCCGGTGATGCGTGGCCTGATGATCGACATTAGCGAGACCAAGCGCACCGAGGACGCCCTGCGCCTGTCCGAACAGAAGTTCGCCTCGGTGTTCCAGCAGTGCCCCGACATCCTGCTGATCGCCCGCCACAGCGACGGCTGCCTGCTGGAGGTGAACGAGGCCTTCGAAGAGCAGATCGGCCTCACCCCGAACCAGGTAATTGGCCGCACCGCCACCGAACTCAACCTGTGGGGCGTCGAAGGCGACGGCCCGCGGCTGCTCGAACGCCTGCACCAAGGCGGTATCCGCAACCTGGAAATGAGCTTCCGCCGCAGCAACGGCCAACTCTTCACCGGCCTGACCTCGGCCGAAACCTTTGAACTCGACGGCAACCTCGCGTTCGTGGTGGCGGTACGCGATATCAGCCAGCTCAAGGAAACCCAGGAGCAGCTACAAACCTCGGAAGAGAAATTCGCCAAGGCCTTCCATGCCTCGCCCGATGGCCTGCTGCTGTCACGCCAGAGCGACGGTTTGCTGCTCGAAGTGAACGAAGGCTTCTGCCGCCTGACCGGCTATGACCTCAGCCCGACCATCGACCAGACCTCGCTGGACCTGGGCATCTGGGTCGACCTCAACGAGCGCAAGCGTCTGGTCCAACAGCTAAACCGCGACGGCTTCGTACGCGACTTCACGTGCCACCTGCGCCGCAGCGACGGGCAGATTCGCCTCTGCGAACTCTCTGCACGGCCGCTGCCGATTGCTGGCGACGACTGCATACTGACCATCGCCCGCGACATCACCGAGCGCCATCTGATGCAGGAAAAGCTGCAGCTGGCCGCCACCGTGTTCGAGAACACCGCCGAAGGCGTGCTGATCACCGACATCGACCAGCACATTAGTGCCGTAAACCGCGCCTTCAGCGAAATCACCGGTTACAGTGAGATCGAAGCCCTCGGCCAGACCCCACGCCTGCTCGCCTCCGGCCAGCACGACAGTGCGTTCTATGCCGCCATGTGGCACCAGCTGACCGATGAAGGCCATTGGCAAGGCGAGATCTACAACAAGCGCAAGAACGGCGAACTGTACCCCGGCTGGCTGACCATCAGCGCCGTGCGCAACAGCGAGCGCGAGATTACCCACTTCGTCGCTGTGTTCGCCGACATCTCCAGCCTCAAGCACGCCCAGGCCAAGCTTGACTACCAGGCCCACCACGATCCACTGACCGGCCTGCCCAACCGTGCCCTGTTCGAGAACCGCCTGCAGGCCGCGCTCACCTGCGCGCAGGTCTCCAACCGCAAGGG
Source organism: Pseudomonas sp. NBB (assembly GCF_032701105.1). Classification (NCBI taxonomy): domain Bacteria; kingdom Pseudomonadati; phylum Pseudomonadota; class Gammaproteobacteria; order Pseudomonadales; family Pseudomonadaceae; genus Pseudomonas; species Pseudomonas sp. NBB. The sequence goes on along the minus strand of NZ_CP103994.1, from coordinate 450,441 downwards.
CGCGGTGCTGTTCCTTGACCTCGACCGTTTCAAGCACATCAACGACAGCCTCGGCCACCCAGTCGGCGATCTGCTGCTCAAGGGCATCGCCCAACGCTTGAAGGAGCAGGTGCGTGATGTCGACACCGTGGCCCGCCTGGGTGGCGATGAGTTCATCATCCTGCTGCCCGGCCTGCACAAACCCAGTGACGCCAGCGCCATCGCCAACAAGCTGCTGACCTGCTTCAACGCGCCGTTCCAGGCTGGCGAGCATGAGTTCTTCACAAGCGCCAGCATCGGCATCAGCCTTTATCCACAGGACGGCACCGACGTTGCCACACTGATTCGCAACGCCGACGCCGCCATGTACCGCTCCAAGGCCAAGGGCCGTAACCGCGTCGAAGCCTACACCCTCGACCTCACCGCCCAGGCCAGCGAACGCATCGCCCTGGAGCACGAACTGCGCCGCGCCATCGAACGCAACGAACTGAGCCTGTGCTTCCAGCCCAAGCTCAGCCTCAAGACACAGAGCCTGGTCGGTGCCGAAGCGCTGATACGCTGGAGCCACCCGACCTTTGGTGAAGTGCCGCCAGAGCACTTCATTCACCTGGCGGAAGAGAACGGCACCATCCTCCAGATCGGTGACTGGGTACTGGAGCAGGCCTGCCGGCAGATGCAGGCGTGGAAGATGCACTACGAACCCTTCGGCCCGTTGTCGATAAACCTCGCCGGCGCCCAGCTGCGCCATCCCCATCTTGCCAGGCGCATCGAACAGTTGCTGAAGCACTACCAGCTCACAGCCGGTGACCTGCAGCTGGAAATCACCGAAAACTTCATCATGAGCCAGGCAGAGGAAGCCTTGGCCGTGCTGTACCAGCTGAAGAAACTGGGCGTGCAACTGGCCATCGACGATTTCGGCACCGGTTATTCATCGCTGAGCTACCTCAAGCGCCTGCCGCTGGACATTCTCAAGATCGACAAGTCGTTCATCCGCGGGCTGCCCGACGATCCTCATGACGCCGCCATCGCCCGCGCCATCATCGCCTTGGGCCGCAGCATGCAGCTGACCATCATTGCCGAGGGCGTGGAAAACCAGGCCCAGCAACGGTTCCTGGCGGCAGAAGGCTGTGAGCAGATCCAGGGCTACATCGTCAGCCTGCCCCTACCCCCGGACGAGTTCGCGGCGACGTTTCTTCGCATAGCACTATCGGATCTTTCAGATGGCACAGGTGCGAAACCCTCGTTATAATCCGGCCACTTACTGAGGGCCTATAGCTCAGTCGGTTAGAGCAGAGGACTCATAAGTGCGCCGTAAGATGGCGCAACAACGTTGTGGTGAAAGCCATACCCCTGTGGCATTTGGGGTTAAACCAGCGGCTTACCGGACCGGGAAACCGGGTAAGGGAACAGAGCATGCCGTGAAAAGGCCTCCTGCGGGTGAGTTTCACACCCAAGAGAGGAGGTCAGGTAGGTAGGTCATGGTCAAGGCTGTATTGCTTGAAGCATAGGTGAAGTGTGGGACGTTCGGGCACCGGGGTGGCATGAGACTGACGCCATTCCCGCTGGATGGAGAAAGACGATTATGAGCTTTCCCCAAGCCACTCCAGCGGCACTAGCGCAGGTAGCGCGAAAGACAACCGAAAGTGCGACCTAAAACCTATACGCGTTGTTGTGTTAACTGCGGGATCACCTAAGGGGAGCAATTCCTACGGTGACGGAAGTTTCGTAGTACCTGTTTGTATTGGGCCGGTAGCATAACGGTTAATGCAGCGGCCTCATAAGCCGTTGAGTGCGGGTTCAAATCCCGCCCGGCCCACCATCTTCCAGACGGTGGCGCCATTCACCGTCCTCAGCTACCACACTGCCCAATCCTATACGTCCGGCTAATCCCCGGAGAAAGGGAAGGGAACTAGGACGCAACTGTCTTAAGGAGAGTGTAGGTATGCGCGATGCAGAACAAAGCTTCACTCGAATTGAGGCTATCAGAAAGGCTAACTCAGACCCATCCTATGTAAATGATCGAATCTATAGACTGATGTACAAGGAAGATCTGTACATCGCAGCCTATGAAAAGATCAAGAGCAAGCCGGGCAACATGACGCCGGGTCAAGATGGCACAACTTTGGATGAGTTCTCGATCAGAACGATCAGGAACATCATCAACAAAATGAAGGACGAAAGCTTTACCTTCAGAGGAGCCAGAAGGGTACTAATCCCCAAGGCTAATGGGAAGACACGTCCGTTGTCCGTCGCCCCACCTACAGACAAAGTTGTCCAGGAGGTCATCAGATCTATCTTGGAAGCTATTTACGAACCCACGTTCAGCAAGAATAGCCACGGTTTCAGGGCGGGGAAAAGTTGTCACACTGCTCTCAAGCAGGTAAGAGAGTCATGGTCTGGAGTTACTTGGGTTATCGAAGGAGACATTAAAGGCTGCTTCGACAACATCTCGCACTCTAAGCTCATCGACCAACTCCGCCTGCGTATCAAGGACGAACGATTTATCAACCTGATTCGGAAAGCCCTAAATGCAGGGTATTTCGAAAACGGAGCCTTCTTCTCTGCAACCCTGGGAACTCCCCAAGGAAGCATCATCTCACCGATTCTGGCGAATGTATTCCTAGATCAGCTGGACCGAAAGGTCGAGCAGCTCATCAAGGATCATCACCAAGGTGAGGAAGGGGATAAAATTACCGACCCAGCTTACCGTAAGCTGCAAAGGCAAAAGACCTCCCTTCGGAAGAAAGCGGAAAAACAGGAAGGCGCGGAAAGGGACGCTACTCTCTCCCTGGCTAGGGAAGCGAATAGCAAACTCCTATCCATGTCCCCCTACCTGACCCGCAACAATGGCTTCATCAGGGTGAAATACGTCAGGTATGCTGACGACTGGATCATCGGCGTCAACGGGCCTAAGCTCCTGGCCGAAGAACTCAGAAGCGTAGTGGGTGAGTTTCTAGAAAATGCGGGTCTCGAACTTAGCATTGAAAAGACGCACATTCGACACGCCAAGAGCGAAACGGCGAAATTCCTGGGTACTAACCTTCGAATAGGAAGCGAAAACTCTAAGATAATGAAGGTTCTTCGGAACGGCAAAAAGTTTCCTAAACGAGTCGCTGGATGGACTCCGGTCATGTACGCTCCAATGAACGAACTGATCGCCAAGCTCCACTCCCGAGGGTTCTGCGACCCTAAGGGTAATCCCACGACAGTTAATAAGTGGATCTTCCTAGACGATAACCAAATCGTTGAGCAGATAGGATCGGTATGGCGAGGCATCATGAACTACTATTCTTTTATAGATCAGTTCTCTATGCTCAGCCGAATCCAATTCATCTTGCAACACGCAGCCGCCAAGACTCTAGCTACGAAACATAGATCGTCGCGTAGCAAAATTTTCTCTAAACACGGAGCCAACCTTCGTGTTAGGATAAGAGACAAGGCTGGAAATGTAATTAGGCAAGTAGAGTTCCCGCTGATAAAAAGCTGGAAAACGTCCCCGAAACGATTTAAGATCGGCACAGTGGACACTAACTTCCTGGAGAGAAGTCTTAGACTGCGAACCAGGTCGAAACTCTACTCACCATGCGTGATATGTGAGAGTGGCGATAGAGTAGCCATGCACCATGTGAGGCACATCAGGAAGATGGGGCAAGAAATCAAAGGATTCAAGCGGGTACTAGTCTCCCTAAACAGGAAACAAATCCCTGTCTGTCATGAATGCCACCTGAAGATTCACCAAGGCAAATATGACGGAATCTCCTTGAAGGACTTCGCCCTGCCTCACACGGCAGCAGCATGATGCGTCTGGAGAGCCCAGTGCTTGGAAACCTGCACGCTGGGTTCGGAGGAAGCTGGTTGGTATCCCTCGTGGAGCTGGTCAGCCATCCTACTCCTTTGGTCCACGGTTCGAGTCCGTGTGGGCCCACCAGATAACTCAAAGGCCTACGTTGCAAAACGTAGGCCTTTGTCTTTTCGGGGACTGCAGTCATGTTCTCCTGACTAGGGCAACTCCTCTTGCTGGGCTATCCAGCTGTGTATGTACTGAAGAACCCGTGTCGCACCTTCGGCAGTTTCCACCAGCTCTATCGGCCGCTCACCACTGAGGAACTGATTGGGCTGCTCCATCCACTTGAACGCTGCCGCCCTGCTTCCGCGTACAGGAATGGCCAAATCCAGAATTTCCTGCAGCAGTTCAGGTTGCCCATACCAGGACTCCGGCTTGATGGTTGGTTTCCTCCCTGGAATCACTCTCGGTAGCTGACAGGCCGCAAGCTCGCCTGAATTGATGTGCTCTCGCTTCCAGTGCGCAAACTTGATCAGGTCGGTATTCGCCGAGCGGTTTTGCCCCGACGTCGGCACAACCACGCCAATCCGCACATCTGTGTGAGCACGAATCATCTGAAGTGCAGGAGCGATGTCAGTATCGTTGGTAACGATGACGGCATGGTCAACCTGCCCCGTGATCGAATCATGGTAAGCCTGGAGGGCCAGATTCACGTCGCTCTGTTTCTCCTCCACCTTCCAGGCCTGGATTTCCCGGCACTCACGCGGAGCCTTGTCCGGATTTTCAGGGTCGACGATCTTCACCTTCATTTTATTGACGGCGTAATAACCTTCGATGAGCTCTATTCGACCATCATGCAGCTTGCGCAAAGCGGTGTGGTAGCGAGCTTGTGACGACACCGAATCGCCAGCACGGGCGACCGACTCGATGATCTTTGCCGTGAAATATTTGATCGAGGGGGATTCCAGGAGCCGCCATGCCCTGATCTGGCCATGGTTGTCCGTGACCAGTATGGAAGGCAAGATGTGCTTTTCAAAGAGAGGCAACAGGTCGAGCCACTTGTACGGTGTGCCGCGCAAGCAGCCGTAGTAGAAGTTGTAGCCGTCGATATAGATACGAGTGCGCAGAGGCTCAGAATCAAGCTTTCTCTGCATTTTTTGCACTCCAGAAACGAAAAAACCGGCTTAAGCCGGCTTTTTCCCCCTCCAACCAGATGGTCATGCCACGCCGGTCGTGAGGGTTAGTTGTTGTCGGCAGTATTGCGCAATGAGGGAGCTGATGCAAGGTGGTAGGCTGGCATCCTCGTCCTCCGAAACACAACGTTCGTGAGAGGGCCATTCTCTGCTCAGGCATGGCTATCTAAACAGCTATAAATCGTTAGATTTTGTGAGCTCCTATTCCACCCTAGACCGCACCTCGACCTGCCGGACCAATCGAGCAGTTCTGTCATTGCGCCCGATGCTTACATGCCGGCGCAGCAGCTGTAGGAGCGGCCTTGTGTCGCGAAGCGGCCCCGGGATTGCAGCACTGATGCAAAGCATGGACAACTGTCTACCCTTGCCCTGCTTACCGCAGGCTAGCTAGGCTAGCGGGTCAACCGTAGAGACTCGCCATGTCGGATTCCCGCTCCATCACGCTGGATGAAATCGATCGCCAGCTGATCGCCCTGTTGCAGATAAACGCCCGCGAAAGCGTCGCCACCCTCGCCCGCCAGCTGGGCATCGCTCGTACTACCGTCAACTCGCGTCTGGAGCGGCTGGAGAAGAACAAGGTCATCTCCGGCTATGGCGTGCGCCTGGGCCAGCGGGTTATGGGTGGTGGGCTGCAGGCATATGTGGGGATCAAGGTGCAGCCGCGCTCGGGCAAGGAGGTGGTGCGGCGCCTGAGTGCCATGGGCCAGGTACAGCAACTGTGCGCAGTGAGCGGCGAGTTCGACTATGTGGCCTGGCTGCGTACGGATTCGCCCGAGCAACTGGACCAGTTGCTCGACCAGATCGGCAGCGTCGACGGGGTGGAGAAGACCACCACGTCGATCATTCTTAGCAGCAAGGTGGACCGCGGGCAGCCTTTCTGAACCTGGCTGGCGGTCAGGCCTCCTGGCCGTCGAGCAGGCCTTCCAGAACCGCCGAAAGGCTTTCGGCGGAATGCTGCATCGACCAGACGATGTCACGGCTGCGCTCGGGGGCGTGATGCTGGGCGTAGTCGGTGGCGATCTGATTGAGGCCACGGGCCAGCAGGCAGGCGTGGACCAAGGCGTCTGCAGCGTCGATGCCGGGGCGTATGGCGAATAATGGCGGATGGCTGGATTCGCAGTTGCAGAAGGTTTTTTCTGCGGTGGGTTTCAGTTTTTCGGGTTGGTCGGGTAAGCGGTTGGTCATGGTATAGCCTCCAAATCACAAGGGTGATCGGCGGCCAATCGCATCCTTCTCACGGGAATTGGGTGGCAGCCATGCACGAGGTGAGAACCGGCGAACTTGGAGGCGCGTCCCGGCCAGGCAAAGCCTGCCCGCGCACAGCTGCCATAGCAGTGCGCCTCCAGAACGGTCCGCGGGTTCTCACGCCCGATCGCCGAATTTCCGGCGACCCAGTGAAGTTAACGATGAAGCGATTCCCGCGATGCCAGACCAAGGCGATAGGGGGCGTAGGGTAATTCGTTATTTCCCGGCATGGGTGTAGGCACTGTCTGATCGACCGCATGGCAAGGGCAACACAGCCCCCCTGTGGGAGCGGGTTTACCCGCGAATGCGTCGGTAGATTGACTGCAGCATTCGCGGGTAAACCCGCTCCTACATAGACCGGTTCAACTCTCGATTACTCAATCGCGCTTTTCGTCATAATACCTATGAATACCTTCATTTCGACGACACAAGCTACATTCAGACAACAATCTGCACCTTAATAACGAACACCCCACTCCCTAAAATGGCCTCCAGGCATCTCCTATACTCAGGCTCCGCCCGCTGCGCAGCCTCTCTGGCAAGGTCACTTCATGAACAAGAAAAACCGCCACCCCGCCGATGGTAAAAAACCCGTCACCATCTTCGGCCCGGATTTCCCCTTCGCCTTCGACGACTGGCTGGAACACCCCGCAGGCCTGGGCAGCATCCCGGCCGAGCGCCATGGTGAGGAAGTGGCAATCGTGGGCGCCGGTATTGCCGGCCTGGTGGCGGCCTACGAGCTGATGAAGCTGGGCCTCAAGCCGGTGGTGTACGAAGCATCCAAGCTGGGTGGCCGGCTGCGCTCGCAAACCTTCAACGGCACCGACGGGATCATCGCCGAACTGGGCGGCATGCGCTTCCCGGTGTCGTCCACTGCCTTCTACCACTACGTGGACAAGCTGGGTCTGGAGACCAAACCGTTCCCCAACCCGCTGACCCCGGCCTCGGGCAGCACGGTGATCGACCTGGAAGGCCAGACCTACTACGCCGAAAAACCCACCGACCTGCCCAAGCTGTTCCACGAAGTGGCCGATGCCTGGGCCGACGCGCTGGAAAGCGGTGCCCGGTTCGCCGACATCCAGCAGGCCATCCGCGACCGGGACGTACCGCGCCTGAAAGAGCTGTGGAACAAGCTGGTACCGCTGTGGGATGACCGCACCTTCTACGACTTCGTCGCCACCTCGCGTTCGTTCGCCCAGCTGAGCTTCCAGCACCGCGAAGTGTTCGGCCAGGTCGGCTTCGGCACCGGCGGCTGGGACTCGGACTTCCCCAACTCGATGCTGGAAATCTTCCGCGTGGTGATGACCAACTGCGACGACCACCAGCACCTGGTAGTGGGCGGTGTAGAGCAGGTACCGCAAGGCATCTGGCGCCATGTACCGGAGCGCTGCGTGCATTGGCCGGAAGGCACCAGCCTGAGCGGGCTGCATGGCGGCGCACCGCGTACCGGAGTCAAGCGCATCGCCCGCGCCGCCGATGGCCGCCTGGCGGTCACCGATAACTGGGGCGACACCCGTCACTACAGTGCCGTGCTCGCCACCTGCCAGACCTGGCTGCTGACCACCCAGATCGACTGCGAGGAATCGCTGTTCTCGCAAAAGATGTGGATGGCCCTGGACCGCACCCGCTACATGCAGTCGTCGAAGACCTTCGTCATGGTCGACCGGCCGTTCTGGAAAGACAAAGACCCGGAAACCGGCCGCGACCTGATGAGCATGACCCTCACCGATCGCCTCACCCGCGGCACTTACCTGTTCGACAACGGTGACGACAAGCCGGGGGTGATCTGCCTGTCGTACTCGTGGATGAGCGACGCGCTGAAGATGCTGCCGCACCCGGTGGAAAAACGCGTGCAACTGGCCCTGGACGCACTGAAGAAGATCTACCCGAAGACCGACATCGCCGGGCACATCATCGGCGACCCGATTACCGTTTCCTGGGAGGCCGACCCGCACTTCCTCGGCGCCTTCAAGGGCGCGCTGCCTGGGCACTACCGCTACAACCAGCGCATGTACGCGCACTTCATGCAGCAGGACATGCCTGCCGAACAGCGCGGCATGTTCATCGCCGGTGACGACGTGTCGTGGACGCCGGCCTGGGTGGAAGGCGCGGTACAGACATCGCTGAATGCGGTGTGGGGTATCATGAATCACTTCGGTGGCCGCACCCACCCGGACAACCCCGGCCCAGGCGACGTGTTCGACGAAATCGGCCCGATCGCCCTGCCGGACTGAGACAAGGAGGCAGCATGCGCATCGCTCTGTTCCAGGGCGCACCCAAGCCACTGGACGTGCCCGGCAACCTGCAACGGTTGCGCCACCAGGCGCAACTGGCGGCCGAACGCGGCGCCAGTTTGCTGGTGTGCCCGGAGATGTTCCTGACCGGCTACAACATCGGCCTGGCCCAGGTCGAGCGCCTGGCCGAGGCCGCCGATGGCCCGACGGCCATGGAGGTGGTGGAAATCGCCCAGGCGCACCGCATCGCCATCGTCTACGGGTATCCGGAGCGTGGCGATGATGGCGCGATCTACAACAGCGTGCAGTTGATCGATGGTCACGGCCGCAGCCTGAGCAACTATCGCAAGACCCACCTGTTCGGCGAGCTGGACCGCTCGATGTTCAGCGCAGGTGCCGATCACTTCCCGGTGGTGGAGCTGGATGGCTGGAAGGTCGGCCTGCTGATCTGCTACGACATCGAGTTCCCGGAGAATGCCCGGCGCCTGGCGCTGGACGGTGCCGAGCTGATCCTGGTGCCGACGGCGAACATGTCGCCGTACGACTTCATCTGCCAGGTGACCGTGAGGGCGCGGGCGCAGGAGAACCAGTGCCATCTGGTGTATGCCAACTATTGCGGCTCGGAAGGCGAGATCCAGTATTGCGGGCAGAGCAGCATCGTCGGCCCGGATGGCAGCCTGTTGGCCATGGCCGGGCGGGACGAGTGCCAGTTGCTGGCGGAGCTGGAGCATGAGCGGGTGGTGCAGGGGCGGGCGGCGTTTCCTTACCTGAGCGATCTGCGCCAGGAGCTGCACCTGCGTAAAGGCTGACAGGGGCCGCTGGGCGGCCCATTCGCGGGTAAACCCGCTCCCACAGGGTAAATCACAGGCCTGAAAGCTATGCCGTGCCTGTGGGAGCGGGTTTACCCGCGAAGAGGCCGGCCCTGCAAACAAATGGGTTAGCATGAACACCTGCCCCGGAGTTTCCATGCCTGACGCCACCCGCCACCTCACCCTCGCCAACGGCCTGCAGCTGACCCTGCGCCACGCCCCGCGCCTGAAGCGCTCGGCCGCGGCCCTGCGGGTGCACGCGGGTAGCCACGACACGCCGACCAAATGGCCCGGCCTGGCCCACTTCCTGGAGCACCTGTTCTTCCTCGGCACCTCGCGCTTCCCTCTCGACGACGGCCTGATGCGCTATGTGCAGGCCCTCGGCGGCCAGGTCAATGCCAGCACCCGCGAACGCACCACCGACTTCTTCTTCGAGGTCCCGCCCAGCGCCCTGGCCGGGGGGCTGGAGCGCCTGTGCCAGATGTTGGCCGAACCAGACCTGGGCATCGAGCGCCAACGCCGCGAACGCGAAGTAATCCACGCCGAGTTCATTGCCTGGTCGCGCAACCCTCAGGCCCAGCAGCAGTTCGCCTTGCTGCAATCGGCAGCGCCCGGCCATCCATTGAGCGCTTTTCATGCCGGTAACCGGCATACCCTGGCCTTGCAGGATCCTGCCTTCCAGCAAGCGCTCGGTGGCTTTCACCAGCGCTTCTACCAAGGCGGCCAGGTCACCCTGAGCCTGTGCGGCCCGCAATCGCTGGATGAACTGGAATTGCTGGGCCGGCAGCATGCCAAGCTGTTCGCAACAGGTGAACGGGTGCCACAAGCTCTGCCACCGCCTTTATCGACGTCCGATACGCACCTGCTGTTCAGCCACGAAAACCTGCCGGCAGGTGCCGAGCAGGCCCTTGAGTTGCTCATCGCCTGCCTCGGCGATAGCCGCCCAGGCACCTGGCTGCATGCACTTCGCCAGCGTGGCTGGCTGCAAAGCTTCAAGGCCGAGGCGCTGTATGCCTTCGCCGGGCAGTTGCTGTGGCACATTGACCTGAAGCTGAGCGAGGACGCCTGCCCAGAGGAAGCCGATGCCCTGTTGCAGGGCTGGTTCGGCTTCATCCGCCAGGCCGCCCCTGAGCAATTGAGTGCCGAATTCGAGCTGCTGCAGCAAAGCCGCGAACGCAGCGCTAGCGCGCTTGAGCTGGCCCGCCGGGACAGCGCCGGCCAGCCGTTCAGCGGTTTGGACACACAAGGCTTGCAGGCGCTCCGTGCCCTGCTGGAAGGCCTGCCGGGCCGCGCACATGGGCATTGGCAACTGCCCGCAGTCGACCCCTTGCTCCTGGCCGACTTGCCTGATGCCAGGCCGCACCCGCTGCCAGCGGCACTGAAAGTCAGCGACCAGCTGCCTGGTGCTCGTCAGTACGCGGCGCTGTACCTGCGCTGGCATGTCCCTTCGCCGTTGCGCCAGCGCCTGCATGCGCTGCTCGAACGCGCCTTGCACCCCCTGCAGGAGCGCTGCGAGCGCGTATCGGCGCAGTTGCAGTTCAGTGCCGCTGGCGAATACTGGCAACTTCGCTGCGCCGGGCTGCCGGCAGCGGTACTGCGCACTGTAGACCAAGCCTTGGCGCTGATGCGCAAGCCCCCGGCAGGCAGCTGGCTGCCCAGTTCGACGCAGCCTCCGGCACTGATTCCCATCCGGGCCCTGCTCAAGCAGCTGCCCGACGCCGTGCTGGGCGCCACGCCTGAACCTGCTGCGGCCTGCACCCTGGCACAGACGCATCTCGACAAACTGTGGCAGCAAGCACGCTGGCACGGCCTGGCTGCCGGCTTCGACGATGGCGCCCTGAACGCATTGGGCACCGTGCTGCAGCACTGCCCTGGGCAAGGCTCAGCGCCTGGCCCTCTGCCCGCCTTAGCCAACCACCGTTGGCAACATGCCGAAGTACCCGGCAGTGAGCATGCCCTGCTGCTGTTCTGCCCACTGCCAGCGGCCATGGAAGCCGCTGGCCGCCTGCTCGCGCAGTTGCTGCAAGGGCCGGTTTACCAACGGCTACGGGTAGAACTGCAACTCGGCTATGCGGTATTCAGTACCTTTCGTCAGGTAGAGGGTGTCGGCGGCCTGCTGTTCGGGGTCCAGTCGCCTCATGCCAGCCAGGTACAGATCCTCGACCACCTGCTCACCTTGCTGCGCCAGGGCGTTACCCTGGCCCCTGCCGCTCGTCAGGCCCTGGCCGGGCAATTCGATGAACCGGCGATGGGCAACGCCGAAGTCGCCGAATGGGCGTGGCAGACATTCCTGGCCACACAACCCGGCAGGCTGGATGCGCTGTGCAGGTCTATCCTGAAAACGCGGCAGACGGATCTGGACCAGTTGCTGAACCACTTGCTCGATAAAGATTCCACTTGGCTATGCCTTGCCAACGCAGTCGCACCAGATACTTCCTGGCTGGGTACAAACCCATGATTGTTACGAAAACCGCAACGGAGTTTTCGAATAATTAACCTTTCGGTACAAATTTTTCTTGTAAGATAGCGCAATCCCAACCTTGGGAACCTCCAGCCAATGGCGGTACCCAAGTAGTAGCTGACAAACCCACCCCCTCATCCGGAAGGAGTAATTCCATGTGGACCAAACCTGCATACACTGATCTGCGCATCGGCTTCGAAGTCACCATGTACTTCGCCAACCGCTAAGCCCGGCTTACGGTTCAACGCCTCGGCCTGCCGGGGCGTTTTCGTTTTTTCGCTACGGTTTCTGCAGAGAGAGTGGCCATGTACATCCAGGTTCTCGGTTCCGCCGCCGGCGGCGGGTTCCCACAGTGGAACTGCAACTGCGTCAACTGCAAGGGCTTGCGTGACGGCACCCTGCGAGCCACGCCACGCACCCAGTCGTCCATCGCCCTGTCCGACGACGGCGTGCACTGGGTGCTGTGCAATGCCTCGCCCGATATTCGTGCCCAGCTCCAGGCCTTTGCGCCGATGCAGCCGGCCCGCGCCCTGCGCGACACCGGCATCAACGCCATCATCCTGCTGGACAGCCAGATCGACCACACCACCGGCCTGCTCAGCCTGCGCGAAGGCTGCCCGCACCAGGTGTGGTGCACCGACATGGTCCACCAGGACCTGACCACGGGCTTTCCGCTGTTCAACATGCTCAGCCACTGGAACGGCGGCCTGCAGTGGAACCGTATAGAGCTGGAAGGCAGCTTCGTCATCGACGCCTGCCCCAACCTGCGCTTCACCCCGTTCCCCCTGCGCAGCGCCGCGCCGCCCTACTCGCCGCACCGCTTCGACCCGCACCCGGGCGACAACCTTGGCCTGCTGGTCGAGGACACCCGCACCGGCGGCAAGCTGTTCTACGCCCCGGGCCTGGGCCAGGTGGACGACAAGCTGCTGACGATGATGCACGGCGCCGACTGCCTGCTGGTCGACGGCACCCTGTGGGAAGATGATGAAATGCAGCGCCGTGGCGTGGGCACCCGCACCGGCCGCGAGATGGGCCACCTGGCGCAGAACGGCCCAGGCGGCATGCTGGAGGTGCTGGATGGCTTCCCGCGCCAGCGCAAGGTACTTATCCACATCAACAACACCAACCCGATTCTCGACGAAGACTCGCCCGAGCGTGCTGAAGTGCTGCGCCGGGGTGTGGAAGTGGCCTTCGATGGCATGAGTATCGAGTTGTAACAGCCAGATCGCACAAGCAACACAGGCCCTGTGGGAGCGGGTTCACCCGCGAAGAATCCCACACAGTGTATGGCACCGGCTTCGCCGGTGTTCGCGGGTAAACCCGCTCCCACAGGGATCGCGCCGAGACTCAGCTATACAGGAGCCAGCCGAATGAGCGACGCACTGCCAATGTCCCCTGCCGAATTCGAGCAGGCCCTGCGCGCCAAGGGCGCCTACTACCACATCCATCACCCGTACCACGTGGCGATGTACCAGGGTCGCGCCACCCGCGAACAGATCCAGGGCTGGGTAGCCAACCGCTTCTACTACCAAGTCAACATCCCGATGAAGGATGCCGCGATTCTGGCCAACTGCCCGGACCGCGAAGTACGCCGCGAGTGGATCCAGCGCCTGCTCGACCACGATGGCGCGCCCGGCGAGGACGGTGGCATCGAAGCCTGGTTGCGCCTGGGCCAGGCCGTGGGCCTGGACCCTGACCAGCTGCGCTCCCAGGAACTGGTACTGCCCGGTGTGCGCTTTGCCGTGGACGCCTACGTCAACTTCGCCCGCCGGGCCAGTTGGCAGGAAGCGGCCAGCAGCTCGCTGACCGAGCTGTTCGCCCCGCAGATCCACCAGTCGCGCCTGGACAGCTGGCCGCAGCACTACCCGTGGATCGACCCGGCCGGCTATGAATACTTCCGCACCCGCCTGGGCCAGGCCCGGCGTGACGTGGAGCACGGCCTGGCGATTACCTTGCAGCACTACACCACCCGCGCGGGCCAGGAGCGTATGCTGGAGATACTGCAGTTCAAGCTGGATATTCTCTGGAGCATGCTCGACGCCATGAGCATGGCTTACGAGCTGAACCGCCCGCCCTATCACTCCGTCACCCAGGAACGGGTGTGGCACAAAGGGATCCCCCTATGAGTTTCGACCGTAATCAAGTGCCAGCCTGGCGCCCCGGCTACCGCTTCCAGTACGAGCCGGCGCAAAAGGGCCATGTGCTGCTGTACCCAGAGGGCATGATCAAGCTCAACGACAGCGCAGCCCTGATTGGTGGCCTGATCGACGGCCAACGCGACGTTGCCGCGATCATCAGCGAACTCGAACAACAGTTCCCCGGTGTCCCGGAAGTGGCCGATGACATCGAGCAGTTCATGGAGGTGGCCCGTGCCGAACACTGGATCGTCCTCGCCTGAGTTACCGCCCACGCCCGCAGTCGGCCTGCCGCTGTGGCTGCTGGCCGAGCTGACCTACCGCTGCCCGCTGCAGTGCCCGTACTGCTCAAACCCACTGGACTTCGCAGCCCAGGGCCAGGAGCTGAGCACCGAGCAGTGGTTCAAGGTGATGGCCGAAGCCCGGGAAATGGGTGCCGCGCAAATCGGTTTCTCCGGCGGAGAACCGCTGGTACGTCAGGACCTCGCCGAACTGATCGGCGAGGCCCGCCGGCTGGGCTACTACACCAACCTGATCACCTCGGGCATCGGCCTGACCGAGGCGCGCATCGCCGACTTCAAGAAGGCCGGCCTGGACCATATCCAGATCAGCTTCCAGGCCAGCGACGAGCAGGTCAACAACCTGCTGGCCGGCTCGAAGAAGGCCTTTGCGCAAAAGCTGGAAATGGCCCGTGCGGTGAAGGCCCATGGCTACCCGATGGTGCTCAACTTCGTCACCCACCGGCACAACATCGACAAGATCGACCGCATCATCGAGCTGTGCATCGCCCTGGAGGCCGACTTCGTCGAGCTTGCCACCTGCCAGTTCTACGGCTGGGCCCACCTCAACCGGCTGGGCCTGCTGCCAACCCGCGCGCAGCTGGAACGGGCCGAACGCATCACCAACGAGTACCGGGACAAGCTCAAGGCCGAGGGCAACCCGTGCAAGCTGATCTTCGTCACCCCGGACTACTACGAGGAGCGCCCCAAGGCCTGCATGAATGGCTGGGGCAGCCTGTTCCTCACCATCACCCCGGACGGCACCGCCCTGCCCTGCCACGGCGCGCGCCAGCTGCCGGTGCAGTTCCCCAACGTGCGCGACCACGACCTGCATCACATCTGGTACGACTCGTTCGGCTTCAACCGCTTCCGTGGCTATGAGTGGATGCCCGAACCCTGCCGTTCCTGCGACGAGAAGGAAAAGGACTTCGGCGGCTGCCGCTGCCAGGCCTTCATGCTCACCGGCGATGCCAGCAACGCCGACCCGGTGTGCGCCAAGTCGGCCGACCACGGCATCATACTCAAGGCCCGCGAGGAGGCGGAAACCGCCCAGCTCACCATTGAAGAGATGACCTTCCGCAATGAACGAAACTCCCGTGTCATCGTCCGCGGCTGAGTTCAGCGCGGCCCAGGCAGTTGCCGCCGGCACCGACTTCGCCGAACTCAAGGTCAGCGCCGCGGGGCTGTTCTGGAACGAGTTTCGCCCGGCCGATGGTGCCTGTCGCATCTGGCACTGGCAGCACCAGCAGGCCCGCTGCCTGACACCTGATGGCTTCAGCGTACGTAGCCGGGTGTACGAATACGGCGGTGGCAGTTTTTGCCTGGGTGGTGATGGGCTGCTGTTCGTCAATGAAAAGGACCAGCAGGTCTATACCCAGGCCCTGGAAGGCGCGGTACCGCGCGCCCTGACTGATGATGCCAGCTGCCGCTACGGCGATGTGCAGTGGCACGACGGCCTGGTGCTGGCGGTCGAGGAGCAGCATGGCGAACGGGTCGAGCATCGCTTGGTCGCCCTTTGGGAACAAGCTCGCGAAGTGCTCGCTGAGGGGGCCGACTTCTATGCCTCACCTACGGCGAGTATCGACGGCCAGCGCCTGGCTTGGGTCGAATGGGACCGCCCGGCACAACCCTGGACCGTCACCAGGCTGATGTGCCGCACACGTGATGCAAGTGGCCACTGGGGGCCCCCGCAATGTGTGGCCGGCGCTGACGAATCGCTGCAGCAGCCGCGCTTCGATAGCGAAGGCCGACTCTACTGCCTGTCTGACCGCAATGGCTTCTGGCAACCTTGGGGCGAGGTCGATGGCTGCTGGCAGGCCCTGCCTGCCGAGCCCGCGGACCACGCTGCGGCACCCTGGCAACTCGGCGCCAGCACCTGGTTGGCACTGGGACAGCAAAGCTATCTGGCCAGCTGGTTCGAAGACGGCTTCGGGCAACTGGGGCTGCGTACTGCCGATGGTAGCCTGGAGCGTTTCGCCAGTGCCTACACGCGTTTTCGCAGCCTGGCCATGGATGCCGAACACCTGTTTGCCATTGCCGCCTCGCCGATCAGCCCGCCGGCGGTCATCGCCATCGCCCGCAGCAACCACGAGGTCAGCGTATTGGCTGGTGGCGCCGAAGTGCTGCCGGCAAGGCATATCAGCCTGCCGCAGTCGATCCACTACGGCAGTGACGGCCAGCGCGCCCATGGCTTCTTCTACCCGGCAGCCCGCTCGCAAGGTGCCGCGCCGTTGGTGGTGTTCATCCATGGCGGGCCGACTTCGGCCTGTTATCCCGTGCTCGACCCGCGCATCCAGTACTGGACCCAACGCGGCTTCGCCGTCGCCGACCTGAACTACCGGGGCAGCACCGGCTATGGCCGTGAATACCGCCAGGCCTTGCACCTGCGCTGGGGCGAAAGCGATGTGGCCGATGCTTGCGCGGCTGTGGAATACCTGGCCGGACGTGGGCTGATCGACAGCCGCAAGGCGTTCATCCGCGGCGGTAGTGCGGGCGGCTACACCACCCTATGTGCCCTGGCGTTCCATGATGTGTTCCGCGCCGGTGCCAGCCTGTACGGGGTCAGCGACCCGGTTGCCCTGGGCCGGGCCACCCACAAGTTCGAAGGGGACTACCTGGACTGGCTGATCGGCGACCCGCTGCAGGATGCCGAGCGCTATCGCCAGCGTACGCCGCTGCTGCATGCGGGGCAGATCAAGGTACCGGTGATTTTCTTCCAGGGCGAACTGGATGCGGTGGTGGTGCCGGAGCAGACGCGGTCGATGCTGGCGGCACTGCAGGCTAACGGGATCGAGGCTGAAGGGCACTTCTATGCGGGGGAGCGGCACGGGTTCCGCAAGGCGGAGAACCTGGCGCATGCCTTGGAAGAAGAGTGGAAGTTCTATTGCCGGGTGTTGAGGGGCTGAGCCTCTGGGGCCGCTTTGCGGCCCATCGCGACACAAGGCCGCTCCCACAAGCGATCGCGCAAACCCGAATGTTGCACTTTACCTGTGGGAGCGGCCTTGTGTCGCGAAAGGGCTGCAGAGCAGCCCCAGCAATTTCAGCGCTTGGCGATGATATACACCGCATGCACGATCCCCGGAATGTACCCCAGCAAGGTCAGCAAGATATTCAGCCAGAACGCCCCGCCAAACCCCACCTGCAGAAACACGCCCAGCGGTGGCAGGATGATGGCGATGATGATGCGTATAAAGTCCATGCGAGTCTCTCCTGAAGGGGTTACATCAGAGACTAGCCGCCCACCACAGAGGTTCAACAGGCAAAAAAAAACGCCCCGGGCCGAATGAAACAGGCCAAGGGCGATGCGCAGGAACGCCAGACGGTTCGTAGAATTCTCGATGTCACCAGGCCGCTAGGCTGGCATTTCACGGCGGGCCTGCTGCTGGGCATGCAGACGGGCAAAGGCACGGGCCAGGCGCAGCAGCATTTCGTCGATGTTGCCCTTGCTCACGGTCAACGCTGGCGAAAAACGCACCACATCCGCCCGCGGTGCGTTGAGCAACAGGCCTTCATGCAAGGCAGCCGCCACCAGCTCGCGGGCCAGGTTTTCTTTCATCTGCAGGGCCCACAGCAGGCCTTGCCCGCGCACTTCGCCCTGGCCATAGCGCCCGGCCAGCCGGCTCAGGCCTTCACGCAGGTGGCGGCCGTTGTCCTGCACCTGGGTGAAGAAGCCAGGCTCCAGCACGGTATCCAGCACGGCCAGGCCGGCGGCGCACATCAGCGCGTTGCCATGGTGGCTGCCTTCCAGTTCGCCAGGCTCGACGCAGCACGCCGTACCCCGGGCCAGCAAGGCCGCCAGCGGCACGCCACCGCCCAGGCCCTTGCCCAGGGTGATGATGTCGGCGCGCACGCCGTAGGTTTCCTCAGCCAGCAGCGCGCCACAGCGGCCGATGCCGGTCTGCACCTCGTCGAGGATCAGCAGGATGCCGAGTTCGCGGCACAGCGTTTCCACACCCTTGAGGTATTCCTGCGTGGCCGGGATGACACCCGCCTCGCCCTGGATCGGCTCGAGCATGATCGCCACGGTGCGCGAGTCCACCTCGGCGTGCAGCGCCGCCAAGTCGTTGAACGGCACCTTGCTGAAGCCCGGCAGGCCCGGCTCGCAGCGGTTGCACGGCAGCGGGTCGGACGCCGACAACGCGCCCAGGCTGCGGCCATGGCAGGCCTGGGTGGCGGTGATGATGTGATAGGCGCCGTTACGGTGCAGCTGGCCCCACTTGCGCGCCAGCTTGATCGCACCTTCGCAGGCTTCGGCGCCGCTGTTGAGCAGGTAGGCCTGGTCGCTGCCGGTGCTCTGGCACAAGCGGTTGACCAGCCCCAGCAGGCCACGGCTGTGGAAGCCCGAGCCCGGGTTGATCAACGCCTGGGCCTGGCTGCCCAGCGCCTTCACCAGCACACTGGGGCTGTGGCCCAGGCTGTTGACCGCACCACCCTGGGTGAAATCCAGGTAGGCATGCCCTTCGTTGTCCCACAACCAGGAGCCCTGGCCACGCACGAATACCTGCGCTGCGCGTTCGGTGCTGGGCATGAGGCACTCACGCGACAGCTGTGGCGCTTCCGGCACGATCACCGGCGCACGCTTGGGCTCGGCGACTGCGGCAGGGGCCGGGCGGCGCAGGTTGAACAGGTTCATCAGGGCTCCAACCAATCACGACAGGGGCGGTCACGGTGCGGTCTTGGTGCGGCACTCGATATTTTGCCTTGCCTATCAAAAGTGTTTTTCATCCGGAGTAACAATCGATCGATTCATCGCTGTAACCCGTTGGAATACGGCGATAGACTAGGCCTCGCGAGGGGTTTCGACCATTTCGTTTTTCCAGCATTTTCGATAAGTATCACTTATGGATTTTCGCCAACTGCGTTATTTCGTCGCGGTATATGAAGAAGGCCACGTGGGCCGCGCCGCCGAGCGCCTGTCGCTGTCCCAGCCAGCGCTTTCCCAGCAGATCCGCCAGCTGGAGCACAGCCTCGACCTGAGCCTGTTCGAACGCAGCAACAAGCGCCTGCTGCCGACTCTGGCCGCCCACACTCTGTACAACCACGCCCTGCCGTTGCTCGATGGCCTGCAGCGCGCCCACGAGGCCATGCGCAACTTCAAGGGCCAGTCGCTGCGTACCTTGGCCATCGGCGTGCTGCAGACCGTGCGGCCGAGCCTGGTGCCGCAGCTGCTCGAACGCCTGCGCAGGGCACAGCCGCACCTGGTGGTGCAGATCTACGAATTGTCAGGGCTGGAGATCGAACGGCGCTTGCTCAATGGCAGCCTGGACATCGGTATCAGTTACCTGCCGCCACGCCAGCCGGGGCTGCATGGTCTGCTGCTCTATGAAGATGAACTGCAACTGGTCATCCCCGCCACCCACCCGCTGAAGGACTTCAAGAAGGTGTCCATTCGCCAGGCCGCCGAGCTGCCCATGCTGATGCTGGGCGAGGAATTCCAGATCCGCCAGATCTGGCAGGCGCAGCTGGCCAGCCAGGGGCGTCGGCCGCAGGTGCAGGCAGAGATGAACAACATGGCGGGGATTCTCGACAGCCTGGCCCATACCGCGCTGGCCACCATCTTGCCGGGGCGGGCCAAGGAGGCCGCCGAGGATGACCAGGGGCTGCTGTGGAAGCCGTTGAGCGAGCCACGGGTACCGCTGAAGGTTGGCTTGGTGTTCCGCGATGCCCAGCGCCAGCAGGCCTCTGTGGAGCTGCTGCGCACGTTGCTGGAGGAAGAGACGGACGCCCGCCTGTTGGGTGCATCACCGTTGGATGTGCTGGGCTGAAAAACACGCGCACAAAGAAAACCCCGCCGAAGCGGGGTTTTCCAGACTGTTTCCCTGTGACATCCGTATCGCCCCGCCATCCTGGCAGGTGGTCCTTCGTCGTCGTCCTTGATCTGTCCTTTGCGCTTCCTGCGCAACGTCCATGTGGTAAAGAATAACCGTGGATCCAATCTGAGAACAGTGGTGAAAAGTCACCACGTTGTGTAGGAAAAAGCTTACACGGCAGGGACTGCTACGCAGTCCCCATATCTGTCAGAACTGTTCGGCATCCAGCAGGTACAACGACTCACTCCCCGCCTTCACCGAAGCCACCAGCGAATTCACCCGCGGCAGCAACCGCGCAAAGTAGAACCGCGCCGTACCCAGCTTGCCCGTATAGAACGCTTCATCCCCCTCACCCGCCTTCGCCGCCCGCGCCATCAGTGCCCACATGTAGGCGTAGGCGACATAACCAAAGGCCTGCAGGTACTCGACCGAAGCCGCCCCGATTTCGTTCGGGTTGCCCTTGGCCTGTTCCAGCACCCACTCGGTCAGCCCGTCGAGCTGATCGAGACAGGCACCCAACGGCTTGGCAAATTCATCCAGCTCGCTACCTGCGCTGGCAATGAACTGGCGAATCTCGTCGGAGAACAGCCGGTAGTATGCCCCACCACTGGCCACCACCTTGCGCCCCATCAGGTCGAGGGCCTGGATGCCGTTGGTGCCTTCGTAGATCTGCGTAATGCGCACATCGCGCACCAGTTGCTCCTGCCCCCATTCGCGAATGTAGCCATGCCCGCCGAACACCTGCTGGCCGTGCACCGCGCACTCCAGGCCCAGGTCGGTGAGGAAGGCCTTGGCAACCGGCGTCAGTAGTGCCACCAGTTCTTCGCTGCGCTTGCGCACGGCGGTGTCTTCGCTGAACTTGGCACTGTCCAGCTGCATGGCCACATAGCTGGAGAAGGCACGGCCACCCTCGATCAGCGCCTTCATGGTCAACAGCATGCGGCGCACGTCCGGGTGGACGATGATCGGGTCAGCGGCCTTGTCCTTGGCTTGTGGCCCGGTCGGGGCGCGGCTCTGCAGGCGGTCGCGGGCGTACTCCACGGCATTCTGGTAGGAGCGCTCGGCCGACGCCAGGCCCTGGATACCAACGCCAAGGCGCTCGTAGTTCATCATGGTGAACATGGCCGCCAGGCCCTTGTTCGGCTCACCGACGATATAGCCGACCGCTTCATCGAAGTTCATCACGCAGGTGGCCGAGGCCTGGATACCCATCTTGTGCTCGATCGAGCCGCAGGTGGCGGGATTGCGCGCCCCCAGGCTGCCATCTTCATTGACCAGGAACTTCGGCACCAGGAACAGCGAAATGCCTTTCGGCCCCGCCGGTGCGTCCGGCAGCTTGGCCAGCACCAGGTGGATGATGTTCTCGGTCAGGTCGTGCTCGCCGCCGGTGATGAAGATCTTGGTGCCGCTGACCTTGTAGCTGCCGTCGGCCTGGGGCTCGGCCTTGGTGCGGATGATGCCCAGGTCGGTACCGGCGTGCGGCTCGGTCAGGCACATGGAACCGGCCCACACGCCGGCGTACATGTTTGGCAGGTACTTTTCCTTCAGCGCTTCACTGGCGTGGGCATTGATCGACAGACAGGCGCCAGCAGTCAGCATCGGGTACAGGCCGAAGGACAGGCTGGAGGCGTTGACCATTTCCTCGACCTGGGCCGAGATGACCTTGGGCATGCCCATGCCGCCGAACAGCGGGTCGCCACCCACACCCACCCAACCGCCTTCGGCGTAGGTTTTGTACGCCTCGATGAAACCGGCTGGGGTACTTACCGCGCCGTTTTCCCAGTGACAGCCCTCTTCGTCGGCGGCACGGCTGAGCGGTGCGATGGACTTGGCGGTAACCTTGCCGGCTTCTTCCAGCACGGCCATGGCTGTGTCGGCATCGACAACCTCGGCCAACCCGGGCAACTGCGCCCACTGCTCGGCCACGTTGAAGACTTCATTCAGTACGAAGCGCATGTCGCGCAGGGGCGCTTTATATTCAGCCATGACAACCTCTCGCTAGTCGGGTCGGGGCGGTCTCGGGGAACCGCGACACTGGGTTGCAGGCAGTGTAACCGAACAACTTTTACGAGACATAGGGTCATCAATAGACCGTATAGTCTGGCTCGGTCACGCCGTGCGCACCGCCCCTCGCTGCGCTTGTTGCCCATGAACCATGACACAATTACGCCCTGCGCCCTTGGCGCTGTACAGCGCCTGGTCGGCGGATTTCAGCACCGCTTCGGGGTTACGATGATCGGCATGGCGCTCCGCCACACCGATGCTGATGGTGACCGACACCGTACCCCCACTGCTGCCCGCCCGCCGCTGGCGCCCGGCGGTATCATCCTGCGGACGGTTGTGCTGGTCGCGCAGGTGCATCACATAGTTGGCGATCATTTCGCGCACGGCTTCCACATGGGGCACGCATTCCTCGGCGGTCTTGCCGGCAAACACCAGAGCGAACTCCTCGCCGCCATAGCGGTAGGCACGGCCACCCCCGGTTACCTTGGACAGACGGCTGGCAACCAGGCGCAGCACCTGGTCGCCGACGTCGTGGCCGTGGGTGTCGTTGAATTTCTTGAAGTGGTCGACATCGGTCATGGCGATCACATAGTTGCGTCCCAGGCGGTGCATGCGCTCGTTCAGCGCACGGCGCCCCGGCAGGCCGGTCAGTTCGTCGCGGAAAGCCATCTGGTAGGCCTCGTGCGCCACCGCTGCGGCGATCATCAGCATGACCTGGCTGCACATGATGTTCAGGGTAAACGGCAGGATGAAGGTTTGCGGCAACATCCAGAAGATACCCAGCAGGCCCATCACCTGCGCAGCGTGGAGCGGCCGTGGCGCACGCAGGTATTGCACCACCAGCAGGATGAACACGCCGAGGAACAGCGGATAGACCATCTGGATCAGACTCATCCATTGGCCATGCAAGGTTGGCCAGCGGATTTCCGCCAACCAGGTCAGTAGTGCTTGGGGGTAGCTTTGCTCCAGGGCCACCGCCACGCTACCGACGGCGAACAGCACGGCGCCACGGGCGACCAGGTCCTGCAGCAGGTGGGTGCGCTCCTGCCAGGCACCATACAGCCCGAACAGGGCGGGTAGCAGCAGGCACACGAGATGGAAGATCACCGCCGCGTCCTCGCGAACGCGGCCATGGTCACGGTAGAAGTCGGTCTGGGTGTCGAGCAGGTAGTAGGCGATGTACACCGTAAGCATCAGGAACAGTTCGCGCTGGCGACGGTACACCGCACAGTAGGCGCCACCCAGCAGCAGGACCAAGGTGGGCAGGACGTTGAACAGCGATGTGAAAAAGACACTGAGGTCTCTCACATAGGCCGCGGCGAGTCCTGCCAGCAAAAGAATCAGCGAAGGCAGGAAGTGGCTCGCGCGAACAGCGTTAAAACGAAACAAGGGTAATCTCCAACCCGGCAGATCAATGATGGCATTGTGCCCTTACTTCATCGGCAGTGCACATGAACAGTTGAGTATGCGGATTGAATGAACAGGAAATTCCGGCGTGCACGCGATCATTGTGGGAGCGGCCTTGCGTCGCGAAAGGGGCGCGAAGCGGCCCCAGCTTTTTGTATCACAGCCGAAATTGCCGGGGTTGCTACGCAACCCTTTCGCGACGCAAGGCCGCTCCCACAGGGGATAGCGTTCAGCTTTCCAGAATGTAAAAACCCGCCTGCCGGTGAAGGCAGGCGGGTTTGCTTTACAGCGGCAGGATCAGTACGACAGACCGAAGTGCTCTTCGTCCATCGCCATCAGGTTGTTGGCACCCGACAGCATGGTCGCCACATGGGTACGGGTACGCGGCAGGATGCGCTGGAAGTAGAAGCGCGCGGTCTGCAACTTGGCGGTGTAGAACGCTTCTTCGCTGGTGCCGGCAGCCAGTTTCTCGGCCGCCAGGCGGGCGATGTCGGCCCAGAAGTAGGCCAGGCAGGCGTAGCCGGAATACATCAGGTAATCGACCGAGGCCGCACCCACTTCTTCGCGGTCCTTCATGGCGGCCATACCCACTTTCATGGTCAGCTCGCCCCATTCCTTGTTCAGCGCCGCCAGCGGTTCGACGAACTCCTTGACCGCTTCGTTGCCCTCCTGCGCCTGGCAGAACTTGTGCACGATCTTGGTGAAGCCCTTCAGCGCTTCGCCCTGAGTCATCAGCACCTTGCGGCCGAGCAGGTCCAGGGCCTGGATGCCGGTGGTGCCTTCGTACAGCATGGAAATGCGGCTGTCCCGTACGTTCTGCTCCATGCCCCATTCGGCGATGAAGCCGTGGCCACCGTAGATCTGCACGCCATGGTTGGCTGCTTCGAAGCCGACCTCGGTCATGAACGCCTTGGCGATCGGGGTCAGGAACGCCAGCAGGGCATCGGCCTTCTTGCGCTCTTCTTCATCCTGGCTGTACTTGACGATGTCCACCTGCTTGGCAGTGAAATACACCATCGCGCGGTTACCTTCGGCGAAGGCCTTCATGGTCAGCAGCATGCGACGCACGTCCGGGTGGACGATGATCGGGTCAGCAGCCT
The DNA here is from genome assembly GCF_032701105.1 of Pseudomonas sp. NBB. Taxonomy (NCBI): domain Bacteria; kingdom Pseudomonadati; phylum Pseudomonadota; class Gammaproteobacteria; order Pseudomonadales; family Pseudomonadaceae; genus Pseudomonas; species Pseudomonas sp. NBB. Next base: position 426,002 of record NZ_CP103994.1, on the reverse strand, counting down.
TGTCCGGTGCTTTCGGGCCAGTCAGGGAGCGCATCTGCAGGCGCTCACGGGCGTACTTCAGGCCACCCTGGAACGCGACTTCGGCGTGGGCCAGGCCTTGCAGCGCGGTACCCAGGCGAGCGGTGTTCATGAAGGTGAACATGCAGTTCAGGCCTTTGTTGGCCGGGCCGATCAGGTAGCCGGTAGCGCCGTCGAAGTTCATCACGCAGGTGGCGTTGCCGTGGATACCCATCTTGTGTTCGATCGAGCCGCAGCTCACGCCGTTGCGCTCGCCCACACCGCCTTCGGCGTTGGGCAGGAACTTCGGCACGATGAACAGCGAGATGCCCTTGGTGCCAGCCGGTGCGTCCGGCAGGCGGGCCAGGACGATATGGACGATGTTGTCGGCCATGTCGTGCTCACCGGCCGAAATGAAGATCTTGGTACCCGACACCTTGTAGCTACCGTCGGCCTGTGGCTCGGCCTTGGTGCGCAGCATGCCCAGGTCGGTACCGCAGTGCGGCTCGGTCAGGCACATGGTGCCGGTCCACTCGCCGGATACCAGCTTGGTCAGGTAGGTGTGCTGCTGCTCGGGGGTGCCGTGCGCAGAGATGGTGTTCATCGCGCCATGGGACAGGCCCGGGTACATGCCCCACGACCAGTTCGCACCGCCGACCATTTCGCTCAGCGCCAGGCCCAGCGACTCCGGCAGGCCCTGGCCGCCGTGCTCGACGTCATGCGCCAGGCTCGGCCAGCCGCCTTCTACGAACTGTTCGTAGGCCGCTTTGAAGCCGGTCGGGGTTTTAACGCCCGCCTCGCTCCAGGTGCAGCCTTCCTGGTCACCCACGCGGTTCAGCGGCGACAGCACCTGCTCACAGAACTTCGCGCCTTCTTCGAGGATCGCGTCGACCATGTCGGGCGTGGCGTCCTGGCAACCCGGCAGGCTCTGATAGTGCGCCTCATAGCCGAGCAGCTCGTCGCGAACGAAGCGGATATCACGCAAGGGGGCTTTGTAATCAGGCATTGCGATGAACCTCTAGGTGAGTTCTGTGGGGTGACCAGCACTTGGCGGCCGTCGATCAAACAGTTGTTTGAAACTTACGTTTAGCTCCGCCTTATGTCAAGGATGGACTATGGTGCCATTTGCGCCACGAAAAATGGCAAAAGCGTCAATCAATGATAAGTCCCCCTGTGGGAGCGGGTTTATCCGCGAATGGGCCAGCCCGGAAAACAGAGGTTTCCGGGCGGACGCATTCGCGGGTAAACCCGCTCCCACAGGGATAGCGTTATGTTCGGGAAGGGCCGCCGGGTCAGGCGTAGGTGTCGATGATCCGGCCGAGCATTTCGTCGGATGCCTTGGCGACCTTTGCGCCAAGCTCTACTTCGAGTTTGCCCAGAGTCAGCTGCACGGTGCTGGTGGCCAGGTCCATCTGCTGGCTGCGGTCGACCGCGCGCAGGCGTTCGGCCTGAAAATCGCTGGACTGGCTGGTGGCGCTACGTTCGGCGGTGGTGCTGGCGATCTGGCTGGCAGCCTGATCGACGCGGTTCTGGCCGGTCTGGACTGCGCTCAGGCCCGCGTAATAGGCGGAGCTACCGGTGATGTCCATGTCAGGACTCCATTGACGCTGGATGACGAACAGGCCCAATTAAAGCAGGCCAGGGGTGAAAAGGCCCGTTTAAATCCCTAATGGCCTGGTGCCATTTGATAGGCCCTGGGTATTCCTGCACGGGCCTCTTCGCGGGTAAACCCGCTCCCACAGGGTCTCCACAGTTTTCGAGACTTGTGCAATACCTGTGGGAGCGGGTTTACCCGCGAAAGAGCCGGGCCTGGAAACGGCTAATCCAGAAGATCCAGCTGAAGGTGTTCAGCAACCATGTCGGCACTGGCCTGCTTCAACTTGGGCACCCGCCCCAGGCATGGCGCCGGCAAACGCTCGGCCAGGCTGGCCAGGTTCTCTTCCAGGCGCGAAGTACGCGGCTCGATGATGTTCGCCACCCATCCAGCCAATTGCAGCCCGTCACGCTCGATCGCCTCAGCGCTTAACAAGGCATGGCTGATACAGCCCAGCCGCACCCCGACCACCAGAATCACCGGCAGCCGCAGGGCCACCGCAAGGTCGGACAGGTTTTCCAGCCCCGACAACGGCACGCGCCAGCCTCCGGCTCCCTCGATCAGGGTGAAATCGGCATTTTGTTGCAGCACATTCCGCATCGCTGCCAGCAGGTCCGACACGGCCAGCGTCACCCCTGCCTCACGTGCTGCCACATGCGGCGCAATCGCAGGCTCGAAGGCAAACGGGTTGACCTGTTCGTAGGGCAGCTTGATCGTGCTTTCATCAATCAGCGCCTGAGCGTCGCTGTTGCGCAAGCCTTTGGGCGTCATCGTGCAACCGGAGGCCACCGGCTTGGCCCCCAGCGTGCTCAAGCCTTGCGACCGTGCCGCATGCAACAGCCCGGCAGCGATGGTGGTCTTGCCAACATCGGTATCGGTACCGGCAATAAAATAGGCCTGGCTCATCTCGCTCCCCTTAAGCCTGTGGCTTGCGCAACACACCATAGACCACCTGGTAGGTGGCTGGCAGCCCCTCGGGCTGGCGAAACGCCTCGTAAGCCTGCAGCAGGCCCTGCATGCGGGCCCGGCCGGTAAGCCCGGAAGGCCGGCCAGGGTTCAGGTTGTGGGCGCCGAGTGCCTTGAGCTCATGGGTCAGGCTGCGTACATCCGGGTAGTGCAACACGTGCGGGCAGCGCTGCAGCCCAAGCTGCTCGAAGCCGCTGGCTGCGCACAGGCGCTGATAGTCCTCGAAACGGCGGAAGCGGTTCACATGCACCAGGCCATCCACCACCTGCCAACTGGCGCGCAGTTCATCGAGGGTACCCACACACAAACTGCTGAAGGCCAGCACGCCGCCTGGGCGCAGCACTCGCAGCGCTTCTGCCAGCACGCTGGCGAACTGGCCGCACCACTGCACGGCCAGGCTGGTGAACACCAGGTCGACACTGGCATCACGCAGCGGCAAACGCTCGGCGTCACCGGCCACGTGATAGAGCGCCCCGCCCTGTTCGTTGCGGGCATGGCACAACATGCCCTCGGCGATATCCACCGCAACGCCGCTGGCCTGGGTGAACCGCTCGGCCAACGCCCTGCTGAAATGACCGGTGCCGCTGCCCAGGTCCAGCCAGCGTGACGGCTGCAGGCCTTCCGGCAACTGCTCCAGCAAGCTCGAACCCACCGCACGCTGCAAGGCTGCCACGCTGTCGTAGCTAGCTGCGGCGCGGGAGAACGAGGCCGCTACCTGGCGCTTGTCGGGCAGCGCGCCGGGTAGGGTCGGACGGGAAAGGTCAGTCATCGCCACTCTCATGCAGGAAACTCTTGATGCCCGCCGCCAGTTCCTGCGGGTATTCCAGCAGGAACGCGTGGGAACTGTCTTCGACCAGGCCCACTTCCACATCGGGCAGCAGCTCGCTCAGCGCTTTTGCCGCCTCTGCCGGCACCAGCGCATCGCTGCCGGCGAACAGGTGCAGTTGCGGGCCACCGTAGGCCTGCAGTGCTTCGCGGGTATCCAGCTTGGCCAGCACTTCAAGGCCGGTGGCCAGGTACAGCGGGTCGGTGTCCGGTACGCCGACACCCAGTTGGCGCAGCAGGGTGCGCGGTTGCAGGGCACCGTCACTGCACAAGGTACGGAAGCGCTTCAGGGTGACCTGGGTATGGCTGCGGCAGCCGTCGAGGAACGTGCCAAAAGTGTCTTCGGCCATGCCGTGGGGCCAGTCGGGGCGAGCCACGAAACTGGGGTTGCTGGCCAGGGTCAGCAGGCCGCAGCAATGGTCACCGCGCTTGTGCGCCAGCGCGCTGGCCAGCATGCCGCCTAACGACCAGCCACCCAGCCAGACATCACTCGGCAGCTTGCGGTCGAGGTGGTCGACCCAGGCCTGCACATCGCTGTGGGCCAGTTCCGGCAAGGGCACCAGCTCTACCTGCAGGCGGGCGTCCTGGCCACGCAGGCTGGCGGCCAGCGGCTCCAGGGAAGCAGTGCCCAAGCCCCAGCCAGGCAACAGAACAAGTCGATTACGCATCGGCGCTCTCCAACTGTGGATAACACTCGGCCAATGCATTCAACAATAGCTGCACCTGCGCCTCGCTGTGCGCGGCGCTCAATGTCACCCGCAGGCGTGCGCTGCCCGCCGGCACGGTGGGCGGGCGGATGGCCGTCACCAGCAAGCCGCGCTCGCGCAGCATGCGTGACAGGCGCAGGGCCTTTGCGCTGTCGCCGATGACGATGGGCTGGATCGGCGTCGGGCTGTCCATCAATTCCAGGCCGATCTGCTGTGCACCTTCACGGAACTGGCGGATCAGCGCGGCCAGGTGCTCGCGGCGCCAGGTTTCGCGGCGCAGCAATTCCAGGCTCTTGAGGGTGGCGCAGGCCAGCGCCGGTGGCTGGCTGGTCGTATAGATGTACGGGCGGGCGAACTGCACCAGCGCCTCGATCAGCTCTTCGCTGCCGGCCACAAAGGCACCGGCGGTACCACAAGCCTTGCCCAGCGTACCGATCAACACAGGCACATCCTCAACGCCCAGACCGAAGTGCTCGACGATACCGCCGCCCTGGGTGCCGAGGGTGCCCAAGCCATGGGCATCGTCAACCATCAGCCAGGCACCGCGAGCGCGGGCGACATCGGCCAGCGCCGGCAGGTCGGCCAGGTCGCCGTCCATGCTGAACACGCCATCGGTCACTACCAGGGTATTGCCTACGGCCTTGTCCAGGCGGCTGGCCAGGCTGGCCGGGTCGTTGTGCAGGTAGCGGTTGAAACGGGCACCACTGAGCAACCCGCCATCCAGCAGCGAAGCGTGGTTCAGGCGGTCCTGCAGCACCGTGTCGCCCTGCCCCACCAGCGCGGTGATGGCGCCCAAGTTGGCCATGTAGCCGGTGGAGAACAGCAGCGCGCGCGGGCGCCCGGTGAGTTCGGCCAAGGCCTCTTCCACCTGATGGTGCGGCGTACTGTGGCCGATCACCAGGTGCGAGGCACCGCCACCGACACCCCAGCGCTCGGCGCCGGCCTGCCAGGCGGCAATCACCTCGGGGTGGTTGGCCAGGCCCAGGTAGTCATTGCTGCAGAAGGCCAACAAACGCTGGCCATCGACCACCACTTCCGGTCCCTGCGGGCTTTCCAGCAGTGGCCGCTGCCGATACAGGTCTGCGGCGCGCCGTTCGGCCAGGCGCGCCGCCAGGTCAAAGGCCATTTCAGGCAGTCGCGGCGTTGTAGAACATCTCGCTGCTGCGCTGCTCGACCAGCGCCTGCTCGATGGCCGCCTGGTGCACTTCGTCGGCGTGCTCTTCACGCGCTTCGGGCTTGATGCCCAGGCGTGCGAACAGCTGCATGTCCTTGTCGGCCTGCGGGTTGGCGGTGGTCAGCAGTTTTTCGCCGTAGAAGATCGAGTTGGCGCCAGCCATGAAGGCCAGGGCCTGCATCTGCTCGTTCATCTGCTCGCGGCCGGCGGACAGGCGCACGTGCGACTTGGGCATGAGGATACGGGCCACGGCCAGCATGCGGATGAAGTCGAACGGGTCGACGTCCTCTTCCTCGGCCAGCGGCGTGCCGGCCACCTTGACCAGCATGTTGATTGGAACCGACTCCGGGTGTTCGGGCAGGTTGGCCAGCTGGATCAGCAGGCCGGCGCGGTCGTCCAGCGACTCGCCCATGCCGAGGATGCCGCCGGAGCAGATCTTCATCCCGGCATCGCGCACGTAGGCCAGGGTCTGCAGGCGCTCGCTGTAGGTGCGGGTGGTGATGATGCTGCCGTAGAACTCAGGCGAGGTGTCGAGGTTGTGGTTGTAATAGTCCAGGCCGGCCTGGGCCAGGGCCTTGGTCTGCTCCTGGTCGAGCTTGCCGAGGGTCATGCAGGTTTCCAGGCCCATGGCCTTCACGCCTTTGACCATCTCCAGCACGTAGGGCATGTCTTTGGCCGACGGGTGCTTCCACGCCGCGCCCATGCAGAAGCGTGTAGAACCGATGGCTTTGGCGCGGGCGGCTTCTTCCAGCACCTTCTGCACTTCCATCAGCTTCTGTTTTTCCAGCCCGGTGTTGTAGTGGCCGGACTGTGGACAATATTTGCAATCTTCCGGGCAGGCGCCGGTCTTGATCGACAACAGGGTCGAAACCTGCACGCGATTCGGGTCGAAATGCGCGCGGTGCACGGTCTGCGCCTGGAACAGCAGGTCATTGAACGGTTGCTGGAACAGCGCCTTGACCTCGGCCAGGGACCAGTCGTGACGTGTTGTTGCAGTTGTGCTGGCGCTCATTGGCGTTTCCTTGTTTAGGCTGAAGCAGGCGCCGGGACAGGAAAGCCCGCCAGCGCATCACGGATAGCTCGCATAGTCATGGAAGGCCTATGAACTGTCAACCATACTGGAAAATGCTGGTTTACAAGTGCTCACTTATTAACCAATCGTGTTTGCTGTGCGATGAACCTGCCGAGCAGGCCTACCCGCTGTGCGTCGCCTGCGAGCAGGAACTGCCCTGGCTGGGCGATCATTGCCTGCGCTGCGCCCTGCCATTGCCGATAGCCGGCCTGACTTGCGCTCAATGCCAGCGCCGCGCACCGGCCTTCGAGCAGGTGCTTGCACTGTGGCATTTCGGCTTTCCGGTGGACACGCTGATCAGCCGTTTCAAGCACAACCGCCAGTGGCCCTTGGGCCGCCTGATGGCCGAATTGCTCGCGCATGGGCTGCTGCACCGCTTTACCGAAGGGCTGCCGCGCCCCGACCTGTTGTTGCCTGTACCCTTGGCCAAACGTCGACTACGGGAGCGGGGGTTCAACCAGGCGGGGATGCTCGGGCGCTGGCTGTCGTCGCACGTGGGGGTACGTTGCGACGAGCGGTTGCTGCTGCGCACACGGGAGACACCTGCGCAGCAACAACTGGACGCCAAGGCCAGGCGCCGCAACTTGCGCCAGGCGTTTACCGTCACGGGCAAGCTGACGGGCAAGCATGTCGCCATTATCGATGACGTGTTGACCACCGGTGCGACCGCGCAAGCGGTTGCCGAAGTGCTGCGCAAGGCCGGTGCGCGGCGGGTGGATGTGTATTGCCTGGCGCGTACACCGAAGCCGGGGTATGTATGACTTGTGGGAGCGGCCTTGTGCCGCGAAAGGGCTGCGCAGCAGCCCCAGGATCTCCGCCACAGCAAAAATCGCTGGGGCTGCTACGCAGCCCTTTCGCGACACAAGGCCGCTCCCACACAAGCTACACTTCGCTGCCACTTACAATGACCGAATGCCCATGCCCCTACCCCCCCACCTCACCCAGCACATCGCCCGCCGCCCCCAGCGCATCGCGCTGCTGCAGCACATTGCCGAAGAAGGTTCGATCACCCGCGCCGCCAAGGCTGCGGGCATCAGCTACAAGGCCGCCTGGGACGCCATCGACGAACTCAACAACCTGGCCAGCCAGCCCCTCGTCGAGCGCAGTACCGGCGGGCGTGGTGGCGGTGGTGCCCGTCTGTCGCCGGAAGGCCAGCGGGTGCTGCGCCTGTACCAGAGGCTGCAGGCCCTTCAGGCGCAAATCCTCGAAGCGGCCGAGGAGTCCAGCGACCTCGACCTGCTCGGCCGGCTGATGCTGCGTACCAGCGCGCGCAACCAGTTGCAGGGCCAGGTCAGCGGCCTGCGCCGCGAAGGACGGCATGATCGCGTCAGCCTGGCGTTGGGCGGAGGGTTGGAGATTGAAGCGTTGATCACCCACGACAGCACCGCACGGCTGGAACTGACGCTGGGGACGACGGTAGTGGCGCTGCTCAAGGCGGGGTGGGTGAGGTTGCTGGCCGACGAGGAACAGGCCGAAGCGGATAGCAATTGCCTACGGGCGACGGTGGAGGAGGTGCTGGCGGAGGCTGATGGGCCTGGTGAGGTCCGGTTGGCGTTGGGGAATGGGCAGACGTTGTGTGCGTTTGCCGAGACGGATTGGTTGGCTGGGCAGCGGGTAGCAGCAGGCAGTTCGGTGCGGGTTCAATTTCATCCCTCTTATGTATTGCTTGGGATTCCTGCATAGCCTGGCCGCGCTTTGCGTGGTTCGCGGGTAAACCCGCTCCCACAGGTGCATCGTTTCCCTGGCGGCTGCGCCGTCCATGTGGGAGCGGGTTTACCCGCGAAGAGGCCAGTACAGGCATAACGCGCTACCATGGCCCCCACGCCGCCTACCCCCGGAGCCACCATGTCCCACCCCTTCGATACCCTCACCCCCGACCTGGTCCTGGACGCCGTGGAAAGCCTGGGCTTTCTCAGCGATGCCCGGGTGCTGGCGCTGAACAGCTACGAAAACCGCGTCTACCAGGTGGGCATCGAGGGCGCGCAGCCGCTGATCGCCAAGTTCTACCGCCCAGGCCGCTGGAGCGACGCGGCCATCCTCGAAGAGCACAGCTTCACTGCCGAACTGGCCGAATGCGAAGTGCCGGTGGTCGCCCCGCTGCAGCACGACGGCCGCACCCTGTTCGAACACCAGGGTTTCCGCTTCACCCTGTTCCCCCGCCGCGGCGGCCACGCGCCAGAGCCGGGCAACCTCGACCAGCTCTACCGTCTTGGCCAGTTGCTCGGCCGCCTGCATGCCGTGGGCGCCAGCAAACCGTTCGAGCACCGCGAAGCGCTGGCTGTGGACAACTTCGGCCACGCCTCGCTGAATACCCTGCTGGAAGGCGATTTCGTCCCTCGCGAACTGCTGCCGGCGTTCGAATCGGTGGCCCGCGACCTGCTCAAGCGAGTGGAGGACATCTATGCCCGCACCCCGCACAAGCTCATCCGCCTGCATGGCGACCTGCACCCCGGCAACCTTATGCACCGCGACGAGGTGTACCACGTGGTCGACCTCGACGACTGCCGCATGGGCCCGGCGGTGCAGGACCTGTGGATGATGCTGGCCGGCAGCCGCGAGGAGCGCCTGGGCCAACTGGCCGAACTGATCGACGGCTACAACGAGTTCCACGATTTCGACCCGCGCGAACTGGCCCTGATCGAACCCTTGCGCGCCCTGCGCCAGCTGCACTACAGCGCCTGGCTGGCGCGGCGCTGGGACGACCCGGCGTTCCCGCCGAGCTTCCCCTGGTTCGGCCAGCCACGCTACTGGGGAGACCAGATTCTCGCCCTGCGCGAGCAAATGGCCGCACTGGATGAAGCGCCGCTGAAATTGTTCTAGAAGCACGCCCGCCTCTGTCTACAATAGGCGTCGCTTTATTTAGCTACCTAAGCAAGGATTCTGCATGCACGCCGCAAACCCGCGTCGCGGGTACCTACTGGGCCTCAGCGCCTACATCATCTGGGGTCTTTTCCCCCTGTACTTCAAGGCAATCCAGAGCGTTCCGGCGGTGGAGATCATTGTCCACCGGGTGCTCTGGTCGGCTTTGTTCGGCTCGTTGCTGCTACTGGTATGGAAACACCCAGGCTGGTGGCGTGAACTGCGTGACAACCCGCGCCGGCTGGGCATCCTGGCCCTGAGCGGGGCGCTGATCGCCGGCAACTGGCTGACCTACGTATGGTCGGTGAACAACGGGCGCATGCTTGAGGCCAGCCTGGGTTACTACATCAACCCGCTGATCAATGTGCTGCTGGGCATGCTGATTCTTGGCGAGCGCCTGCGTCGGCTGCAATGGCTGGCCGTGGCCATGGCCGCCGTGGGTGTGGCTCAGCAGGTGTGGCAGGTGGGCAGCCTGCCGTGGGTGTCGCTGGTACTGGCGCTGAGCTTCGGCTTCTATGGGCTGATTCGCAAACAGGCACCGGTAGCGGCGCTGCCGGGCCTGGTGGTGGAAACCTGGATGCTGGTACCGCTGGCCCTTGGTTGGCTGTTGCTGCACCCGGCGGCGACAAGTGCCCAGGGCGCGTTCTACACCAGCAGCGAAGCGTTGTGGCTGATGGCTGCGGGGCCGGTGACACTGGTGCCGCTGGTGTGCTTCAACGCTGCCGCGCGGCACTTGCCGTACACCACGCTGGGCTTCCTGCAGTACTTGGCGCCGACCTTGGTGCTGCTGCAGGCGGTGCTGCTGTTTGATGAGCACTTGTCGTCGAGCAACTTGGTGGCGTTCATGTTCATCTGGGCAGGTTTGGCGATTTACAGCGTCGATGCGTGGGTCAGTTTGCGCAAGCGTAGTTGATCAGAAAATGATCAAAACTCTGCAGGCCTTGTGATTCGTGGCCTGCAGAGACATCTCCAAAGGTTATCCACACCCTCGTCCCCGTGCTTTGTGCACAAGCTGCTGATTTTTGGGTGTTTTTTGATCACGGCCGTGCAAGGCGCGAGCGGCCTGGGCTGGAGAGGGGAACCCCCAGGTTATCCACAGGGCCTTCCCCGTGATATCGGGATAACCGCAGGGGGCTGCTTTGCAGCCCATCGCGACACAAGGCCGCTCCTACAGGGGAACGCGTAACCCTTGTAGGAGCGGCCTTGTGTCGCGATGGGCCGCGAAGCGGCCCCGGCAATCTCGGATCAATCCTCCGGCCGCAGCTTCAACTCCACCATCAAGTCATCCGCCAGGCTCTCCAGTCGCTGCTGCAGTTCTTCGAGCGGTAGAGTCAACGGCAAAGCCAACAACGCATCTGCATGAAACAACGGCTCGCTGCTCATCGGCGCCGGCCGCACTTCTGTTGAAAACCGCTCGACGTTCACCTGCAATTCAGCCAGCAAGCGGGTGATATCACGCACGATCCCTGGCCGGTCATTACCTACCAGCTCCATGGCAATCGGTTTCCAGGTGCACGACGGCTCGATGCCGCTCTCGGCGATCAGCACGCGAATGTCATATCGGACCAACCCCTGCAGCGAAGCCACCAGCTCGTCGTAGTTTTCCGCCGGCACCGCCACCCGCAGGATGCCGGCAAACTGCCCGGCCATGCGCGACATGCGGCTTTCCAGCCAGTTGCCACTGTGGTCGGCGATGCACTGGGCAATGCGCTCGACCTGCCCGGCCTTGTCAGGGGCAATCACAGTCAGTACAAGATGATCCACAAGCCCTTCCTCGTGTCGGACCGCGCCGTGCGGCAGAAAATCGGGGGATCGACTCAGTATAGGCAAGGCGCGGCAACCTGCCGCAGGGCAATCCGCATAACGAATCGTGTACTGTTTCAAGATTTATCTGGAACAATCCACCTGTTTTTTGCGAACATACTCACTCCCAGCGTGACCATACGCGACCAACGGGTCGCATAACGGCGCTTTTAGTCTGATTTTGCCCCGCCTACTGCTTCATGTAGTATCCCGTGGCGCGGACTACAAAACGTCGTTTGGATGTCTGCCAAGGCGCCTGTGAAAATACGCACACTGTCTGCCAGCCGGTCTGGCAGGCCGCACCCAGCCGCGCTCGGGGCTTTACTCGGGGGCATGCACTGGTGCCGTGTTTAGAGAAGCGCTACAGGCTTAATACAGAAGAGCGAAATAGCTGAGCAGAGTGAGGCAAGCAATGACTGGATACGTTCAAGTCGGTGGCCTTCAGGTCGCCAAGGTCCTGTACGACTTCGTGAACAACGAAGCCATCCCAGGGACCGGCATCGTCGCCGAGCAGTTCTGGGCCGGTGCAGAGAAGATCATCAATGACCTCGCTCCAAAGAACAAAGCCCTGCTCGCCAAGCGCGACGAGCTGCAAGCCAAGATCGACGCCTGGCACCAGGCACGCAAAGGCCAGGCCCACGACGCCGTAGCCTACAAAGCATTCCTTCAGGAAATCGGCTACCTGCTGCCACAAGCCGACGATTTCCAGGCAACCACCCAGAACGTGGACGAAGAAATCGCCCACATGGCCGGCCCGCAGCTGGTCGTACCGGTGATGAACGCCCGCTTCGCCCTGAACGCCGCAAACGCCCGTTGGGGTTCGCTGTACGACGCGCTGTATGGCACCGATGCCATCAGCGATGAAGGCGGTGCCGAGAAAGGCCAGGGCTACAACAAAGTACGTGGCGACAAGGTCATCGCCTTCGCCCGCGCCTTCCTCGACGAAGCCGCGCCACTGGCAGCCGGCTCGCACGTCGACTCCACCGGCTACCGCATCGAAGGTGGCAAGCTGGTAGTTGCCCTGAAAGGCGGCAGCAACAGCGGCCTGCGTGACGATGCCCAGCTGATCGGCTTCCATGGCGATGCCGCTGCGCCGACTGCCGTGCTGCTCAAGCACAACGGCCTGCACTTCGAAATCCAGGTCGACGCCAGCACCCCGGTCGGCAGCACCGACGCCGCCGGCGTGAAAGACATCCTGATGGAATCGGCGCTGACCACCATCATGGACTGCGAAGACTCGGTTGCCGCCGTGGACGCCGACGACAAGGTAATCGTCTACCGCAACTGGCTGGGCCTGATGAAAGGCGACCTGGCAGAAAGCGTTAGCAAGGGTGGCAAGACCTTCACCCGCACCATGAACCCGGACCGCGAGTACGCCGCGCCCAACGGCGGTAGCGTGACCCTGCATGGCCGTTCGCTGCTGTTCGTGCGCAACGTTGGCCACTTGATGACCAACCCGGCGATCCTCGACGCCCAAGGCAACGAAATCCCCGAAGGCATTCAGGACGGCCTGTTCACCAACCTGATCGCCCTGCACAACCTCAATGGCAACACCAGCCGCAAGAACACCCGCACCGGCAGCGTGTACATCGTCAAGCCGAAGATGCACGGCCCGGAGGAAGTAGCCTTCGCCGCCGAAATCTTCAGCCAGGTCGAAGACCTGCTGGGCATGAAGCGCAATACCGTCAAGGTCGGCATCATGGACGAGGAGCGCCGTACCACGGTCAACCTCAAGTCGTGCATCAAGGCCGCAGCCGAGCGCGTGGTGTTCATCAACACCGGCTTCCTCGACCGCACCGGCGATGAAATCCACACCTCGATGGAAGCCGGCGCCGTGGTGCGCAAGGGCGCCATGAAAAACGAGAAGTGGATCGGTGCCTACGAGAACAACAACGTCGACGTTGGCCTGGCCACCGGCCTGCAAGGCCGTGCGCAAATCGGCAAAGGCATGTGGGCCATGCCCGACCTGATGGCAGCCATGCTCGAGCAGAAGATCGCCCACCCCCTGGCCGGTGCCAACACCGCCTGGGTGCCGTCGCCGACTGCAGCCACCCTGCATGCTCTGCACTACCACAAGGTGGACGTACAGGCGCGTCAGCGTGAACTGGCTTCGCGCACACCCGCGTCGGTGGATGACATCCTCACCATCCCGCTGGCCGCCGACACCAACTGGTCGGCCGAAGAGATCCGCAACGAACTGGACAACAACGCTCAGGGCATCCTCGGCTACGTGGTGCGCTGGATCGACCAGGGCGTAGGTTGCTCGAAGGTGCCAGACATCAACAACGTCGGCCTGATGGAAGACCGCGCCACCCTGCGCATCTCGGCCCAGCTGCTGGCCAACTGGCTGCGCCATGGCGTGGTCAGCCAGGAGCAGGTGCTGGAAAGCCTCAAACGCATGGCCGTGGTGGTGGACCAGCAGAACGCCAGCGACCCTCTGTACCGCCCGATGGCACCGAACTTCGACGACAACGTCGCGTTCCAGGCGGCGGTAGAACTGGTGGTGGAAGGTGGCAAGCAGCCGAACGGCTATACCGAGCCGGTACTGCACCGCCGTCGCCGCGAGTTCAAGGCGCGTAACGGGTTGTAAGCAACATCTGCGACAGGGGGCCGCTTTGCGGCCCTTTCGCGACACAAGGCCGCTCCTACATGTACCGCGCAAGGCTGAGGTCTGGCGCGGTACTTGTAGGAGCGGCCTTGTGTCGCGAAAGGGCTGCAAAGCAGCCCCACTCCTGCACTACTCGATCTTCAGTTCTTTCTTCACCAGTTCCAACAGCCTGCCCAGATCCACCGGCTTCAACAGAAAATCCACCACCCCCAGGTGCATCACGTCCACCGCCTCTTTCACGTCGGTATCGCCCGACACCACGATGATCGACAACGCCGCCCGCTCTGATTCGCGAACCTTGCGGATCAGGTCCAGGCCATCCTCCGGTTGCATGCGCAAATCCGTAATCATCAAGCCAATCCGTTGCTGGTAGTGCAGGTACAGCCTGGCCTCCTCGGCCCCATCCGCCCCGACACAGTCAATCCCCCGGCTTTTCAGGTACAGGATCAGCGCCTCACGATTCACCGCATTGTCATCCACCACCAGCACCAGCGGCTTGGCAGCCACGGGCGCACTTACGACGGCCAATGCCTCGCGCTCGGCGTCGCTCAGGATGTCGTGTTGCTCAGGCATGCTCATCTCGTCAAAAAATTTCCGCTTCAGCATTAGGACCGCAGAACTTGCGTAACCCGGCTGGCCTTTCGTCGGGTCTTTGACAGGGGCTCTCATAGACTTACGTCCAATGGGCACCATCCCGCCGCAAGCCGACCATGGAGGCAGAGAACAACATGGCCGGCACCTATATATATAGATATATAGTTCGGCATAGCGATACGGTCAGTTTCATGAGCAAAAAGGACGCCTACAGCCAGGCGGGCAGGACGGCAGTGCTGCAGAACATCCAGGGCACCTTGCAGTTCCTGCAGCGTTTTCCGCCGTTCAACCAGATGGAACACAGCCACCTGGCCTACCTGGTCGAACAGTGCCAGCTGCGCTTCTATGCCAGCGGCGAAAGCATCGTCAAACCTGCCGACGGGCCGGTCGAGCACTTCTACATCGTCAAGCAGGGCCGCGTGGTCGGCGAACGCCAGCATCTGGTCAAACCTGGTGTGGAGACTACCTTCGAGATCACCAGTGGCGAATGCTTCCCGCTGGCTGCCCTGCTCGGCGAGCGGGCGACACGCACCGAACATCTGGCCGGCGAGGACACCTTCTGCCTGCAGCTGAACAAGGCCGCGTTCATCCGCGTGTTCTCGATGTCGGAAGTGTTTCGGGATTTTGCCCTGCGCGGGGTCAGCAGCCTGCTCGACCAGGTCAACCAGCAGGTACGCCAGCGCGCGGTGGAAACCCTCGGCACCCAGTATTCGCTGAACACGCCACTGGGTGAACTGGCCATGCGCCACCCGGTGGTGTGCAGCCCCGACACGCCCCTGCGCGACGCCGTGCGGCTGATGCACGAGCAGCAGGTTGGCAGCATCGTGGTGGTCGACCCGCAGCGCTACCCCACCGGTATCTTCACCCTGCGCGACCTGCGGCAGGTGGTGGCGGCGGCCGATGCCGACCTGGGCGCGCCCATCGCGCGGCACATGACCGCCCAGCCGTTCTACCTCAGCCCCCAGGCCAGCGCCTTCGACGCAGCCATGGCCATGACCGAGCGGCATATCGCCCACGTATGCCTGGTGGAAAACCGACGCCTGTGCGGTGTGGTTTCGGAGCGCGACCTGTTCTCCCTGCAACGGGTCGACCTGGTGCACCTGGCACGCACCATCCGCCATGCGCCACGCCTGGATACCCTGGTCTCGCTGCGCGGCGAAATCAGCCAGCTGGTCGAGCGCATGCTGGCCCATGGCGCGTCCTCCACGCAGATCACCCAGATCATCACCCTGCTCAACGACCACACCGTGTGCCGGGTGATCGAACTGGCGCTGGCCGAGCGCGGTGACCCGGGCGTGCCGTTCAGTTGGCTGTGCTTTGGCAGCGAGGGGCGACGAGAACAAACCCTGCACACCGACCAGGACAACGGCATCCTCTTCGAAGCCGCCGACAGCACCGAAGCCGACGCCATCCGCGCACGCCTGCTGCCGCTGGCGCAATACATCAACCAGTGCCTGGCCCAGTGCGGCTTCACCCTGTGCAAGGGCAACGTCATGGCCGGCAACCCCGAGCTGTGCCTGTCGCGCAGTGAATGGGCGCGGCGTTTTGCCGGTTTTGTCCGCGAAGCCAGCCCGGAGAACCTGCTGGGCTCGAGCATCTATTTCGACCTGCGCGTGGTGTGGGGCGACGAGCAAGGTTGCGAGCAGCTGCGCCAGGGCCTGCTGGACCAGGTGGCCGACAACCGCATCTTCCAGCGCATGATGGCTGACAACGCCCTGCGCCAGCGCCCGCCGGTGGGCCGCCTGCGCGAGTTCGTGCTGACCCGCCAGGGCAACGACAAGGCCGCCACCCTCGACCTCAAGGTCCAGGGCCTGACACCCTTCGTCGATGGTGCGCGGCTGCTGGCCCTGGCCAACGGCATCGGTGCCTGCAATACCTTGGAGCGCCTGCGCCAGCTCGTGGCCAAGGGCGTGATCGAGGCACTGGATGGCGCAGCGTATGAAGAGGCCTACCACTTCATCCAGCAAACGCGCATGCAGCAGCACCAGCGCCAGACCCGCGACAACCTGCCCTATTCCAACCGCCTGGACCCGGACAGCCTCAACCACCTGGACCGGCGCATCCTGCGCGAGTCCCTGCGCCAGGCCCAGCGCCTGCAAAGCAGCCTGGCCTTGCGGTACCAGCTATGAGCCTGTTCGCCTGGCTGCGCCCCAGTGCGCCGGAACTGGACCACGCCACGCGCCAGCGCCTGGCCCGGCTGCCCAAGCCAGCGCCATTGGGGGTGTGTACCCTGCGCGAGCAACGCTGGGTGGTGCTGGACCTGGAGACCAGCGGCCTGAACACCAACCGTGACCAGGTGCTATCGGTTGGTGCCGTCGCCATCGAAGACGGCGCCATCGACTTTGCCCAGCAGTTCGAACGCACCTTGCACCGGCCTTTGCAGAAGACCAACGCCAGCGTGCTGATCCATGGCCTGGGCCCGAGTGCCCTGGCTGCCGGTTGCGACCCGGCCGAGGCCTTGCTCGACCTGCTCGACTTCATTGGCAACAGCCCGGTGCTGGCATTCCACGCGCCGTTCGACCAGCGCATGCTGGCCCGTGCGCTGAAGGAAAGCCTGGGCTATCGCTTGCACTCGCCCTTCCTGGATGTTGCCGAACTGGCACCGATGCTCAACCCCGACACAGTGCTGCGCGAGGCCGGGCTGGATGACTGGGTCGCGCGGTTTGGCCTGCAAGTCGAGGAGCGCCATCATGCCAGCGCCGATGCCCTGGTTACCGCCGAACTGGCGCTGATCCTGTTCAGCCAGGCCCGGCGCCAGCAGCTGGACAGCCCGCTGCAGCTGGAGCAGCGCTTGCGCGGGTGGCGCAGGCGCAAGGTGCACAACCACGGCCTGTAGCTTTTCACCGCCCTTGCTGGCCTCTTCGCGGGTAAACCCGCTCCCACAGGGACTGTACTGCCTTTGATGCCCTGGAGATCCTGTGGGAGCGGGTTTACCCGCGAAGAGGCCAGCACAGGCATAACATCTGCACGACTTGGATGATGGCCATCCGATAAGCGTCCATTGCACCCACCCCCTCCCCTCTGCAACAATCGCGAATAATTATCGTTAGTTAATGCATTCGTTCCGGGGGGACGCTGCTTGTCTTCTGCACAGAGCCCACACGCCGATCTGGTCGGTGCGCTGTACCGCGACCATCGCGGCTGGCTGCTCGCCTGGCTGCAACGCAGCATGGCCTGCCGCCAACGTGCCGAAGACCTGAGCCAGGACACCTTCGTGCGCCTGCTCGGCCGTGCGCAACTGGATACGCCCCGCGAACCCCGCGCGTTCCTGGCCGCCGTGGCCAAGGGCCTGATGTTCGACCACTTCCGCCGCGCCGCGCTGGAACAGGCCTACCTGGCCGAACTGGCCCTGATGCCGGAAGTCGAACAACCTTCCCCGGAAGTGCAACACCTGATCCTTGAGGACCTCAAGGCCATCGACCGCCTGCTCGGCAAGCTCTCGAGCAAGGCCCGCGCAGCATTCCTGCACAATCGCCTGGACGGTATGAGCCATGCCGAAATCGCCGAGCACATGGGGGTTTCGGTTTCGCGGGTGCGCCAGTACATCGCCCAGGGCATGCGCCAGTGCTACGTGGCCCTGTACGGGGAGCCGACGTGAGCAGTTCACCGGTTTCGTCCCGGGTGCTGGAAGCCGCCATTGCCTGGAAGCTCAGCCTCGACAACGGCAGCGGCACACCTGACGAGCGCAGCGAATTCATGCGCTGGCATGCCGCCAGCGAGGAGCATGCCCGCGCCTGGCGCCAACTCGGTGCCATGGACCAGCGCGTGAGCGCCGCTGCCGGCCCGGCACGCCAGGCCCTGCTGCAATCGCGCGCCGGGCTGCGCCGACGTATCGGCAAGGTCGGCGGCGGGCTGGCCGGCATGTTTCTGCTGGGCTCGCTGCTGGCCTGGGTCGGCGCACCATCGCTGGCACCGAGCTACTGGCTGGCCGACCAGCGCACCGCCACCGGCGAACTGCGTACCCTGCGCCTGGAAGACGGCACCTTGTTGAGCCTGAACAGCCACACGGCCGTGGATATCGACTACGCCGGCAAGCAACGGGTGATCGTGCTGCACCAAGGCGAGATTTCGGTCGAAACCGGCCATCAGGACCCGCGCCCGCTGCTGGTGCGCACCGACGATGGCCGCCTGCGCCCATTGGGCACGCGCTTCCTGGTACGCCGCGAGGACGACGGCACGCGCCTGGAAGTGCTGCAAGCCTCGGTCGCCGCCATGCCGCTGAACAGCGGTGACGAACAGGTGCTGCGCGAAGGCCAGCAGGTGCTGATGAACGCCAACGGCCTTGGCCGGATCGGCACGGTGCCAGCCGGTGCCGACGCCTGGACCCGCGGCATGCTAGTGGTGGACAACGTGCGCCTGGCTGACCTGCTGGCCACGCTTGGCCAGTACCGCAGCGGTTACCTCGGGGTAGACGACCAGGTCGCCGATCTGCGGGTGACCGGCAGCTTCCCGCTGACCGATACCGACCTGGCACTGTCGTCGCTGGTGCCGGCACTGCCAGTGAAGGTCGAGCGGCATACGCCGTGGTGGGTGACCGTCGTTCCCAAATAAACCTGCACCGGCCTCTTCGCGGGTAAACCCGCTCCCACAGGGTTGCACCAGCCTCAAAGCCCCCGCGATCCCTGTGGGAGCGGGCAAGCCCGCGAAAGGGGCGGTACAGGCGAAAACCAACTTCAAATAATTCTCAATTTTTTTCATATTCGCCCTGTCACTTTTCAAATCTCGCTCGGCAAGGAAGCAGAAAGCACTTATCCGTCGAGGAGCCTCTGCATGTCCCGTGCTGTTGATCGTATCCTGCGCCCCAGCCTGATGGCCCTGGCCATCGCCGTGACCGCACCATTGGCCAGCCCTGCCCTGTTCGCCGCCGAGCAATCCGCTCAGCGCGCCTACGACCTGCCCAGCGCCCCGCTGGCCACCACTCTCAACCAGATCGCCAGCCAGGCCGGCATCGCCCTGGCCATCGACCCGGCACTGGTCAGCGGCCGCACCTCGGCCCCGGTGAGCGGGCAGTTCGATGGCCTTGGTGCCCTGCAGGCCGCCCTGCGCGGCACCGGCCTGCAACTGCAGCAAAGCAGCGTGGGCAGCTACAGCCTGGTGGCTACGCCGGAAGGGACACTGGCGTTGCCGGAGACTGCGATCAATGCGACTTCCAGCTATGAAAGCGCCTGGGGGCCGGTAGACGGTTACACCGCGACCCGGACAGCAGCGGGCACCAAGACCGACACCGCCATCGCCGAGCTTCCCCGCTCGGTAAGCGTGATCACCCGCCAGCAGATGGAAGACCGGCCGGTGCTCAGCCTGAACGACGCCCTTCGCTACACCGCTGGCGTGCAGAGCAGCGGCTATGGATCCGACTCGCGCAGTGACTGGTTGCTGGTACGGGGTTTTGTGCCTACCCAGTTCCTCGATGGCCTGCCATTGCCCAAGGGCAACTACGCCACCCCCAAGATCGAGCCCTGGAACCTGGAGCGCATCGCCGTGCTGCGTGGCCCTGCCTCTTCGGTCTACGGCCAGACTCCACCAGGCGGCCTGCTGGACATGACCAGTCGTCGGCCGCAATTGGAAAGCAGCCACGAAGTCGAAGCCCAGGTTGGCAGCAACAACCACAAGCAGATCAACTTCGACAGCACTGGCAAGCTCGACGATGCAGGCCAGTTCCTGTACCGAGTGAGCGGCACCGTGCGTGACAGCGGTTCGCCGGTAGACCACATCCCGGACAAACGCTACAACATCGCGCCCAGCCTGACCTGGAACATCAACGACGACACCAAGCTGACTTTCATCAGCCAATACACCCGCGATGACACCGGCATCACCGGCCAGTTCCTGCCACTGCAAGGCACCAAGCTGGATAGCCCCGCAGGCAAGATTTCGCACCACAAGAACCTGGGCGACCCGGATTGGGAGTCCTACGACCGCACCTACTACCACCTGGGCTATGCGTTCGAGACCCGCCTGAACGATACCTGGCAGTTCCGTCAGAACCTGCGCTACGCGCGTAACGAACTGGACTTCAAGGGCATTACCGCCGGTGGTTCGATCTGGCCAGCCGGCCCGGACGAAGCTGTCAGCGCCGATGGCACCGTGCAACGCACCGCCGGTATCGTCGAGGAGGACATCTCACAGTTCGCCTTGGACAACAACTTCCAGGCCGACTTCCAGACCGGGCAGGTTGCCCATACCCTGCTGCTGGGGCTCGACCACCAGCGCTCGGACAGCAATGCCCGCTGGCGCTGGGGCTCGGCGGGTGTGCCACCGAGCAATATCCACAACCCCATCTACGGTCAGGATTTCTCGAACGTTCAGTACTTCGACATGTACGACTACGACCAGAAAACCCAGCAGACCGGCCTGTATATCCAGGACCAGATGGCGTTGGACAACTGGCGCCTGACCCTTGGTGGCCGTGAGGACTGGGTGCACACCGGCACCACCTTCCACAATCAAGGCGACGCAACCAACACCCAACGCGACAAGAAGTTCAGTGGTAACGCAGCTCTCAGCTATGTATTCGATAACGGCCTGACGCCTTACATCTCCTATGCCGAGTCGTTCCAGGCTGCCACCGGTTCCACCGTCAACAGCACCGATGCCTTCGAACCGACCGAAGGCAAGCAATACGAACTGGGCATCAAGTACCAGCCTCCAGGCAGCAATAGCCTGTTCACCGCTGCTGTGTTCGACCTGACACAGGAGAACATGTCGGTGACCGAGGGTGGTGTCACCCGCCAGGTAGGCGAAGTGCGCGTAAAAGGCCTGGAGTTGGAGGCTACCTCGGATGTGACCGAGAACCTCAAACTGGTGGGCTCGTACACCTACAACGACAGCGAAATCATCAAAGGCACCAGTGACGAGAAAGGCAAGCGCATGGCGCAGGTGCCGCGCAACCAGGCTACTGCCTGGGCTGACTACACCTGGCACAGCGGACCACTGGATGGGTTCGGGGTCGGCGTTGGCGTGCGCTACGTGGGCGACACCTACGGTAATACCACTAACACCGATTGGGGGCATGTGGGGTCCTACACCGTGTACGACGCTTCGGTGCACTACGACCTGGGCCGCCTGAACAGCACCCTCAAGGGGGTGACCGTAGCCGTGGATGCGAAGAACCTGTTCAACAAGGACTACTTGTCTACCTGTGACGGGTACTACTGCTACTACGGCGACGAGCGCAACGTCGTAGCCAGTGTCAATTACAAGTTCTGAGTGAACGGGGGCCGCTTTGCGGCCCTTTCGCGACACAAGGCCGCTCCTACAGGAAAACGTGCTCCCCTGTAGGAGCGGCCTTGTGTCGCGAAAGGGCTGCGCAGCAGCCCCAGCTTCCAACAGGCAAAAATCGGTACCGTGATGAAAAGCCCAACCATCCGCCGCTGGTCGGTGATCCACACCTGGAGCAGCCTGGTCTGCACCCTGTTCCTGCTGTTGCTGGCAGTCACCGGCCTGCCGCTGATCTTCCACCACGAGCTCGAACACCTGCTCGGCGACGCCCCAGAACTGCGTGAAATGCCAGCCGATACACCACATCTGGACCTGCAGCAGTTGGTGATCAAGGCCGAGCAGCACCGCTCCGGCGAGGTCATGCAGTACTTCGGCTACGACGAGGACGAAGCCAACGGCGTAGTGGCCATAACCGCCGTCACCGCCGGCACCGAACCCAATTCGTCGCACACCTTCATGCTCGACGCCCGCACCGGTGAAGCCGTGGCCATGCCGGCCGCCAACGGCGGCTTCATGATGACCATGCTGCGCCTGCACGTGGACATGTTCGCCGGCCTGCCCGGCAAGCTGCTGCTGGCCTTCATGGGCGTGCTGTTCGTCGTGGCGATCATCTCCGGCACCGTGCTCTATGCACCGTTCATGCGCCGCCTGGACTTCGGCACGGTGCGCCACGGCAAATCCCGTCGCCTGCGCTGGCTCGACCTGCACAACCTGATCGGTGTGGTCACCTTGGCATGGGCACTGACGGTAGGCGTGACCGGTGTCATCAGCGCGCTGTCGGACCTGGTCATCGCCGCCTGGCGCAACGACAGCCTGGCCGCCATGGTTGCCCCGTACCGTGATGCCCCACCGCTCACCGAACGCGCCCCGGCAACTCACCTGCTGACCATCGCCGAACAGGCCGCCCCCGGCATGCGCCCGGACTTCATCGCCTTCCCCGGCACACGCTTTTCCAGTGAGCACCACTATGCGGTGTTCATGAAGGGCGCCACGCACCTGACCTCGCACCTGCTCACGCCCGTGCTGATCGATGCGCGAACACTGGCAGTGACCGCCGTCGGCGAACGCCCCTGGTACATGGATGCCATGGGCCTGTCGCAACCACTGCACTTCGGCGACTACGGCGGCCGGCCAATGCAAATCCTGTGGGCGCTACTCGATGTGCTGACCATCATCGTCCTCGGCAGCGGCTTGTACCTGTGGTGGGGCAAACAACGCACGAAGCGGGAGGCGCGGGCATGAGCCACAAGTCACAGCCGACCTGGCGCATCTTCATCTGGCCGATGGTCGTGGCCCTGCTCACTGCCGTGGGGCTATTTGCCGCCTTGCTGGGGGACGGGGTCTGGGACAGCCTGGCCTGGCTCGGCCTGGGGCTGTCGGCGGCTCTTGGCCTGCAAGGTTTCTACCCTCGTCCACGGCAGTAGCCGGGTAATACCCGCACCCTCTTTTGCCGCGACATGGTTGGCTGCCATTTTCCAAGGAGCCTTACCATGACACCTTTGCAGCGCCTCGAAGCGCTCGATCAACAACTGATCGCCCTTGAGCAAGGCAAACCCGAACTGGCGGGCGAAACGGAGCCGGCCGCCATGCGTCAGCGTTTTTTCGGTGACCTGGCAGCGTTCTGGAACGACCCTGTCGAAGCAGGCCACAGCCGCGCCCGACAACTGCGCGAACTGCGTCATGAGCAACTTCTGGCCGAGCTGGAACTGCGCCTCGCCGACCAGACCCTGGACTACAGCCACATCAGCCTGCTGCGCACCTCCCTGGAGCTGCCGCTACCCTGGCAGCGCAACCACCTGCCAGACACCCACCGGGCCCAGGTTTATCGGCCGGTATTCAACCGTTTAAGCCCCCATGGCCGGTTGCCGTTACCCGGCGTGCTGGTACTGTTGGCAGAAGCACCGGAAGGGGCCGTTGCCGAGCCTGCAACAGCCACAGGCCAGGCACTGCTGTGCAGCGTTTCTCATGGCGTTGAAGGCTTCGCCAACCTGGCCGAACTGCATAGGGAGCTGTGCGAGCGCCTGGACGACCCCATGCAAAGCCGGCCAATGCTGCAATTGCTACCTCGCCTGCAGGACCAGCAACTGGTCCGGTGTGCCGACCGGCTGCGCTACGAGTGGTTTACCGGCGACCTGGTCGAGCAACAGGCCACTGACGTGATCGACGCGCAGCATCAACGGCTCACCATCGCCTGGCACGCCGCCTGGGCGCTTGACCAGAACCCGAATCTACCGGCACTGAAAAGCACCCTGGCCAAACAGCAGTCACTGACCGATCTCATGGGCAGCCAATATGCGTTGTCCACCCGTTATGCGCTGCTGCTGGAAAAACACCTGCCCGCCTGGCTGCGCCAGAGCTCCACGCAAAGCCTGACGCACATCATGCAAACGATCCAGGAGCTCGCCGGGGCCATCACACAGGCCGCTGCACCCGGCCTTTTGACCCTTGAGGCGTTCGGCAATCGCCACCACCTGCTGGCATGGGTGCGCGAACGCCTCGGCAAGGCGCTGCGGCGCGAATTCTCCATCGAATTGCCTGCCGAAAAAGTCTGCATAACCGTCACACTTGCACACCGCACCGGCCCGCTGATCAACCCGCTGGCACCTTCGGGTTACGTGGCCGTTGCCAACCGTCGCCATGTCGGTGGCACCATCGAACTGGTAACCACCACCTACCGCCTGGACGAGCTGGCCCTGTTGAACATCGGCTGGTTCGACGTCGATTACTGGCTGACTGCCCGAATACACCACGAAGACGGTTCCACGCTGGAATCAATATCCGCGGAAGGGGTAAAGCGCCTGGTGCGTGAGCTAGACGCCGGCAGTGGCTACATCCGCTACCTGCGAACCCACCTGCTGGAGTCTCCAGGTGCGCGCTGGCGCATGCAATGCCACGGCAACATGAACCGCGCCCGCATGCGCGCCGAGGCGGCCAAGGCCCGCTATGCCAGGCACTTTCTGAACGATACCCACGAGCGGGGCTATCGCTGGGTCAAAGCCGTCACCGACCACCCCGACAACAATTGGCGCCCTACCATCGACGAGCATCGTATCGCGGTGCGCCAACTGATCATCGACGGGCACACGCTGCAAGGGGTACTGCTGCTCAATGCCGAGAGCGACAACCAGCCGTCGCTGGTGCTGTATACGCCGGACGCTCCCGATCGGCGCGCATGGCGTGAATACCCCGATACCCGGGCGCTGCTCAGAACCCTTCGCAGCACGCCTTCCTTGCGAAAGTACCTGATCCAGCGCGCGCCTCTGGCTGATGGCAAGCGGCTCGACAAGTTGGTGCGCAAAGGCCGCCTCGGGCCATATGTGCAAAGGCCAATGATCAACGGCAACCTCTTCGATGCCCTTTACAAGGCCCAGGTCCACGCCATGATCGCCGAGGCCGATACCAACAGCCGCAGCAACCGCGAGCTGCTCGGCGAGTACGGGCTGTCGACGCTGCGCCTGGTTCTCGACATGATCAGCCTCGTGCTACCGGCCCCGACAATGTCAGCCCTGGCCTTCGGCCGTATGTCGATTTCGCTGTGGGACGGCTTCGAAGCCCTGGAAAAAGAGGATTATGCAGCAACCTTCCACCACGCCATGGCCGCTTTGAGCCACAGCGCCGATGGGTTGTCCAGTTTCGCTGGTTCGCCCCTCATGCGCAGGGCGATGCGCGGCCTGCCACCGCAACCTCCGCGCCCACTGCCGAATACCCACGAAGCGGCCGTGGATGTGAGCAAGCTGCGCTACCGGATCGACGGCGTTCATGGCGAGGAAGTGTACGAACAGATCAACAGCGTGCCAGGTCCGGACCGGTACTTCGTCAACGACAGCCAGGGGCGGTTGTACAACGTCCACTTCGACGGCTATCGCTGGCGGGTACTCGACCCCAGGCAGCCGGATGCCTACGCGCAACTGCCGATCAAACGGCTGCGCAACGGCAATTGGGTGGTCGATTCCATCGTGCTTTGGCATGACGGGTTGCCTGACATAGCCCACCTGTTGGAAGAGGTACGCCTGCAACAACCATTAGCGGGCGAACCGGTGGCAGGGGACGCCGACCTGCACGACGATGGGGGGCAACTCTATTTGCAGTTGGGTAACCATCAGTTGCCGGTTCGACGGCACCTGCTTGCCGGGCAATACCATTTGCTGCTGCCCGAGAAGGCACTGGGCGCAGTCCACGCCTGGGCAGTATTGCGCCAACAGGGCGGCCAATGGCGCATTCGCGTGCGCCAGCCAGGCCGCAGCAGCGACTGGCTGGCACTGCCGGCGGATTACTCGGCCAGCTTGGGCAGCAGCCGGTCCAGCCGCTGATGCAAGGCACTGCCACTCGGCCAGTTGCGCAGCAGCCGCGCCCGATCACGGGCGTAGGCCGGGGCGAAGCTGAGCTGGGTGGCGTGCTGGCACATGGCGTCAAGGTCGATCAGCGACCATTGGCCGTTGTGCCAGAACAGGTTGTGGCCCTTGAAGTCACCATGGCTGATACGCTCGCGAATCAGCTGCTGCATCACATGCACCAGGGCATCCACCTGCTCCTCGGGCGCATCGCCGTTATCCACGTAGGGCGCGAAGCATTCGGCCAGGTCTGGGCCATCGATATACTCGGTGACCAGGTAGGCACGGCTTCGCAGCCCCATCACCCGTTGCTCCAGCACCGCCAGTGGACGCGGCGTGGCAATGTCGAGGAATTCCAGGCGATGGCCTTCGATCCAGGAATGCCAGGCCCGGCTCGGGCGCCAGAAGCGCTTGAACCAGTGCGCGGTGTTCTTGATGTTGTAGCGCTTGAGCACCAGCGTGCGGCCGCCAACCTCGATGCGCGCCACACTGGCCGCACCACCGGTCTTGTACAGGTGACCCTGGTCGATCAACGCGTCGGCCTGCTCCAGTACCGGCAGCATGGCTTCGACCTCGTCGCGGCGGATTGCCCGCAAGCCCGAAAGGCTGCGCTCGACACTGAACAGGCTGCATTCACGACCAGCCTTTTCCAGGTAATCCTTCTGGCGCCAGCTGCGCACCTTGTCCACCTGCTTCTGCAAGGCTTCCAGCGGCAGCGCATGCTCGGCGTTGGCCAGCAGGTAGTGCACCAGCAGTTCTTCGATGAAAGGCTCCAGGCGCTTGGGGAGCTGAGCGAAGAACACCCCCAGGTTTTCCAGCACACGCGGGCGTGACAGCTGCTGGCCAGGCGTTTCGGCCTTGATGCCGGCGCCGTCGATCAGGTACAGCTTGCCGCCGTGGCGCAGCAGGTTGTCCAGGTGCAGGTCTTCCTGCCACAGGCCCCGGGCGTGCATGTGCGCCACTGCAGTGAGCGCCTCGCCCAGCACCAGGTGCTGCTCGTCGGCCAGTACCGGCAAGCTCTCCACTGCCGCCCAGGCATCGGCCAGGCTTTCGGCGCCATCGAGGAATTCGAACAGCAGCCAGCCGCCCTCGCCTTCCTTGAGGCCGTCGGCCAGTAGCTTCGGCGTGGTCAGGCCCTGCTCGGCCAGCAGTTTCACGCCTTGCAGTTCGCGCTGGAAATGCCGTGCAGCGTTACCACCGACCAGCAGCTTGGCCAGCACCGGGGTACCGCGCCACACGCCGGCACCCACATAGCGCTGGCCCGGCAGCACGCGCAGCAGGCTGAGCAATTGCAGGTCGGCCGTGCCGGCGGCATCGGCCAGGGTGATGCTCAGGGGCAACGAGGGGCTGCGCCCGGCCTCTTTCAATTCAGACAAACGCATCAGCGGGCCTCTTTTTCACGACGGCGTTGCGTCAGGCGTTGCAGCCAGGTATCGACCAGCGTGCCATCGGCAGGCTGCGCCAGGTAGCTGGCCAGCAAGGTACGTACATCGCGCTCGCCCCAGACCGGTGCGCGGCGCAGCAACGGCTCCAGGTCCTTGAGGCGGTCACGCATGCCGAACAGCAGGGGTCGGGTCTTCTCCAGGTCGATCAGTTGCGCGTCCCAGCCTTCGCGGCGCTGACGCAGGAAGATGTGCTTGGGGTAGAAGCAACCATGCACCTGGCCGGCGCTGTGCAGGGTGCGCGCCAGCTGGCCGCAGGCATGCAGGACACCATTGCGTTCGGCATCGCTCAGTTGTGGCCACCGGGCCAGCAAGCTGTCGAGGTCGGCCCATTCGTCCAGAGCACGAGTCATCAGGATCGCCCGATGCGTGCCGCCTTTCTTGCGCTCGCCGTAGAACACCGCCTGCAAGGCCGGAATCTGCAGTTTCTGGTAACGGCTGATGTTGCGGAATTCGCGGGCGAAGGTCGGCTCGCCGAATGGCCGGTGCAGGGTACGGGTCAGGTAGTCGCTCTGGCGCTTGAGGTAGTAGCCCTTGCCCTCGAGCTCCAGGCGGTACACGCTGCTCCAGCCACCGCGGCCGGTGTTCGGTTCGTCCACGGCATCCAGTTGCAGCGCCCACAGTGCCTCGAAGTCGTCCAGGCCATGGCGCTTGAGCAGCGCGAGGTCCGCGCTGGCCAGGTAATCGGTCATTCCCTTCCCTCGAAAAAGCTCACCACCTGGCGAATGCGCTTCTTGTCACGCACATTCAGCCGGTCGCGGCCACGATATTGCAGGTAGAAACGCAGGCGCTGGGTCGCCGACAGGTGGTATTTGGCCACTTTGTCCAGGCATGCCAGGTCCTTGATCATCCGGTGCCGCCACATGAAGCCGCGCCAGAAATCGCCGGTGGGGCAGTCGATGAAGAATAGCGTGCCCTGGTCGTCGACCAGTAAGTTGCGCCATTTCAGGTCGTTGTGGGCGAAGTGGTGCTGGTGCATGACCCGGGTGTGGCGCGCCAGCTGGCTGCTGACATGCCCGACCCAGGCGCGATCGGCCAGGCGTGCATCGTTACGCTCGGCCAGCGCCGACAAGTCTTCGGTATGCGGCAGTTCGCGGGTGATCATGGCCCCCCGGCCAAAGGCCAGGCCATTGCGCTCCAGGCCCCAGGCCACCACTTCGGCAGTGGGGATGCCCCACTTGTCGAACTGCTTGAGGTTCTGCCATTCGGCCTTGATCCGCGGCCGGCCCAGGTAACGGCGCATGTGCTTGCCGGCCCCGGTGTAGCGCTTGACGTAATAATTGACCCCGTCACGCGTGATACGCACCACCTCACTGAGCGGGTCGCGGGTCAGGCGCTCGCCTTGCAGGGCAAATACCGCTTCCAGGCTGCCGAAGTCCGCCGCCAGGTGTTGGTAGCCTGGCGCCAGTGTCCACCCCGCCATCAGAGTGCATCCCCATAACGTTGCTTGCGGTCATAGAGTTTCTGCGCCTTGCGCTCCAGCCAGGCGAGCAGCGCGGCTTCATCCTTAAGGACCTGCCGCAGCGGGCGCTGGAAGTAACCGCGCAGGAAGCGCAGCTTGTCGCGTTGGGTCAGGCCGATGTCCAGCGCCGAGAAGTACAGCGCGGCCAGGTCCTTGTCGCGCCAGCGGCGGCTGATTTTCGCCCGGGTCTGCGCGCGGTGCAGGTCGATTACCGACAGTTTGAAGTCTTCCGCCGTCACCGGGCGGTCGGTGTGCAGCAGGAAGTGGCAGATGTAGCAGTCGCGGTGGTTGACCCCGGCGCGGTGCATGCCGCCGGTCATCTTCGCCACTTCGGCGATCAGCGCGCGCTTCAGGCGCGGCTCGGGCGGCTGCCTGACCCAGTCGATGCTGAAGTCTTCCAGGCTGATGGTCGGCGCCAGCTCTTCGGTGATGATGAACGAGTGCTGCGCGGCCGGGTTGCTGCCACGCTCGCCATAGGCGACGGCAGTCATGGTCGGCACGCCAACCTGGTGCAGGCGCTGGATGGCCTGCCACTCCTGGCCGGCGCCGAGTACCGGCAGCTTGGCGGTAAGCAGGTTCTTGAAGATCTCGCCCCAGCCGATGCCGCGGTGGATCTTGACGAAAAAGCCCTCGCCAGCGACTTCGGTGCGCAGCGTGCGGCGCCCTTCCAGTTCGCGATAGACCTCGCCTTGCAGCGCCTCCACGGCATCGAAGGCATCACGCCCGGCCCACAGGCGCTTGAACGGTTCGGCCAGTATCAGCTTCATGCGGACTCCTGCCCCAGGATCACGTCGGCGGCATGCTGCGGCATGCTGTACAGATCGGCGGTTTCAGCAAACGCCAGGCCGTTGCGCGACCAGCTGGCGCGGGCCTGCTGGTCTTCGAGCATGCGCTGCAGGTAGCCATTGAGCTGTTCCTGCTCGAACGGCTCGTCCAGCACCAGGCCGCTGTCGGCCTCGGCAATGTAGTGGGCGTAGCCGCACACCTTGGAGACCAGCACCGGCAGGCCGGCCACCAGTGCCTCGAGCAGCACCGTGCCGGTGTTTTCGTTGTACGCCGGGTGGATCAATAGGTCGGCGCCCAGCAGGAAGCGCGGGATGTCGCTGCGGCCCTTGAGGAACTGCACCTGCTCGCCCAGGCCCAAGGTAGCGCTTTGCAGCTGGAACACCTTGGGGTCATCCTGGCCAATCACCATCAGCCTGGTGCGTTTGCGCAAGGCCGATGGCAGCGCGGCCAGGGCCTTGAGGCTGCGGTCAACGCCCTTGGTCTTGAAGCCCGAGCCAATCTGCACCAGCAGCAGGTCGTCATCGCCCAGGTTGAATTCCTTGCGGAACTCGGCGCGGATTTCGCCAGCATTGGCCGGCGCGCGGCGGTCCTGGGAAATGCCCGGCGGCAGCAGGTGGAAACGCTCCACCGGGGTGCCGTAGTGCTTGATGAACAGCGGCTGCTGCACTTCGGAAATCATCAGCACTTCGGTATGGGCGTCCTTGGCGAACACCGCACGTTCGTACTCGGCAAAGTGCCGGTAGCGGCCCCAGCGGCGGTACAGGCCGCCACGCAGGGTCTGCGCCTTGTCCTCGAAGCAGCCGTCGGCGGCGTAGTACACATCCAGCCCAGGCATCTTGTTGAAGCCGATCAGGCGGTCGACCGGGCGTTTGGCCAGGTCGGCGGCCATCCAGGCGCTGAGCTTCTCGTTGCGGCGGTGATTGAAAATCGCCTTCACCGGCGCCACCAGCACTTCGAAGCCCGGCGGAATGTCACCCTCCCAGATCAGCGTGTACACACGGATCTGGTGGCCCCGCTTCTGGCATTCCAGGGCAATGCGCATGAAGTCGCGCTGCAGCCCGCCGAAGGGGAAATATTTGTAAAGCACGAAAGCCAGTTGCATCAACGGACATCCTCAGCCAGCAGCAACGCGCTCAAGCGGCTCGCCACATGCTCGGGATTCAGGCGAGTGAAGCACAGCGGCCACTCGCGTTTCAGATCGAACCGGCGCAGGTCGTCGGCGCTCGGTTTGTAGGTGCACTTCTTCTGCAGGCAGGGCGCGCAGGGCCAGTCACTGGCCTGGTGAATCTGGGTCCGTCCGTAGGCGCCGGTCAGGCCCGGGTTGGTCGGGCCGAACAGCGAAATGGTGGGCACATCAAGTGCCGCCGCCAGGTGGCCGAGGCCGGTATCGACCGCCACACAGGCTTTTGCCGCCGCCAACACGCGTGCGACGCCGGCAAGGTTCAATTTGGGGAGCACCTGGCAGTTGTTCAAGCCCTGGGCGATGCGCTCGGCCCGCGCCTTCTCGGCCGGGTTGCCCCACGGCAGGCGCACTTCCAGCTTGCGCCGGCCCATGCGCTCGGCCAGTTCGCGCCAGTAGGCTTCGGGCCAGTGCTTGGTCGCCCAGGTGGTACCGTGCAGGAACACCACATAGGGGGCGGCCGGCGGCAGTTGCAGGCGCTCGAGGTCGAGGCCGTAGTTGCCGATGCCTTCCGGCAGGTCGTAGGCCAGGGCCATGGCGAACAGCTGGCGCACCCGCTCCACCGCATGCTGGCCGGTGGCAACCGACAGGCGCCGGTCATAGAAGCGGCTGGCCCAGCCCTCCCGGGCCGAGTAGCGGTCCAGGCCAGCCACAGGCGCCTTCACATAGCGGGTCAGCCAGGCCGACTTGACCAGGCCCTGGGCGTCGATCACCAGGTCGTACTTGCGCTCGCGTACACGCTGCTTGAATGCCTTCCACTCACCGCTCTTGATGGTTTGCCAGAGGTTCTTGCGCCAGCGGCGAATGGCCACCGGGATCACCTGGTCGACCGCCGGGTGCCAGCTGGGGATTTCGGCGAAGCCTTCTTCCACCACCCAGTCGAAACGGATGCCCGGGATGGCCTGGGCGGCATCGGTAAGCGCCGGCAAGGTGTGGATCACATCACCCAGCGACGAAGTCTTGATGATCAGTACCCGCACTTAGTCGACCTCGGCCACGGTATCGATCAGGTCCGGCCCGGTCAGGCTGTGCAGGGCAGCGATGACTTTGCCCGGCTCCAGCAGGCGCAGGCAGTTGTAGTGGCCGAAGCGGCAGGTGCGGTCGAAGCACGGGCTGCACTCGATGCCGGTGCGCACCACTTCCACATGCTCGGCCAGCGGCGGGGTGAAGCCCGGCGAGGTCGAGCCGTACACCGCCACCAGCGGGCGGTTCAGCGCGGCGGCCACGTGCATCAGGCCCGAGTCGTTGGACACCACGGCATGGGCGCAGGACATCAGGTCGATGGCCTCGGCCAGCGAGGTTTCGCCGGCCAGGTTGGACGACTCTTCACGCAAGCCCGGGATCAGCCGATCGCGAATCTGCTCACCGACCGGGTGATCGTTCTTCGAGCCGAACAGCCACACCTGCCAGCCCTGGCGGATCATCGCATCGGCCACGGTGGCGTAGTGCTCGGCCGGCCAGCGCTTGGCCTCGCCGAACTCGGCACCGGGGCACAGCGCCAGCACCGGGCGGTCCAGCTCCAGGCCGAACTTGGCAAGGGCGGCGTCGCGGCTTTGCGCTTCGATCTGAAGGCTGGGGCGCGGGTACGGCTGCGGCAGCTCGGCGCCGGGTGCGTAGGCCAGGGCCATGAAGCGCTCGATCATCAGCGGGTAACGGGCCTTGTCCAGCTTGCGCACGTCGTTGAGCAGGCCGAAGCGCATTTCGCCGCGCCAGCCGGTGCGCTTGGGGATACCGGCAAAGAACGGCACCAGCGCCGACTTCAGCGAGTTGGGCAGCAGGATGGCCTGGTCGTACTGGCCGGCCAAGGACTTGCCGATGCGTCGCCGCGTGGCCAGTTCCAGTGCGCCGTGGCCGAGCGGGAAGCTCAGGGCCTGACGGACCTCGGGCATGCGTTCGAGGATCGGCCGGCTCCACTCGGGGGCCAGCACATCGATCACGCAGTCGGGGTGCTGCTGTTTCAGGCACTGGAACAGGGTCTGCGCCATCACCATGTCGCCAACCCAGCTGGGGCCAATGATCAGTATTCTCATGCTTAGTCCAGAAACGCTCGGGGAGGCTACAGGCTGCGGTACAGCCTGGCCTCCCCTCTTTATATTCAGGCTATGTGGCGGACAGTGTACCACTCAGGCATATCCGCCGCTGATTGCAGACCCTGTGGGAGCGGGTTTACCCGCGAACACCGGCGAAGCCGGTGCCAGGCACCGCGTGGCCTTATTCGCGGGTGAACCCGCTCCCACAGGGTTGGCGGGGCCTTCAGGTAAGGCCCAATTCACCCCAGATCCGCCGCACCTCACGGCGTTCATCGGCAAACTGCGCCGCATCGATAACCCCGGCCTGCTTCTGCAGGGCCTGGCGGTGCGAGGCCGAGCGGAACGCCTTGTACACTTCACGCAACAGCACCGCGTCACTGGCCGGCATCAAACCCGCCTGCTCCAGCTCTTCCAGAATGCGGATGTTATCGGTCCATCGGAGTATGGCCGGGTGGTCGTGGGACCAGGCCAAAGCGGCGTATTGCACCATAAATTCGATATCGACGATACCGCCGGCATCCTGCTTGATATCGAACGGTACACCGGCCTCGAAGGCGTTGGCCGCGGTACCGGCAGCGGTGGCCTTGGTGCCGAGGTTGTCGCGCATCTTGGCGCGCATTTCGCTCACTTCGCTGCGCAGTTTTTCCAGGTCGCGGGCCTGGCCCAACACCTTGGCGCGCACACCTTCGAACGCCGTGCCCACCTGCTTGCAGCCCACCAGCACCCGGGCCCGCACAAGGGCCTGGTGCTCCCAGGTCCAGGCCTCGTTCTGCTGATAGCGCTCGAACGCTCCCAGCGAGCTCACCAGCAGACCCGAGGCACCCGACGGGCGCAGGCGCATGTCCACGTCATACAGCTGGCCCGAGTTGGTCTGGGTGGTCAGCAGGTGAATGATGCGCTGGCCGAGGCGCGTGAAGA
The DNA here is from genome assembly GCF_032701105.1 of Pseudomonas sp. NBB. Classification (NCBI taxonomy): domain Bacteria; kingdom Pseudomonadati; phylum Pseudomonadota; class Gammaproteobacteria; order Pseudomonadales; family Pseudomonadaceae; genus Pseudomonas; species Pseudomonas sp. NBB. The sequence continues at coordinate 392,436 of NZ_CP103994.1, read as the reverse complement.
ACTGCGCACTGTCGATCGGCTTGGCGCCGTCGGTTTCCGCCTGCGGGTCGCCGTCATGGATGAATACCAGGTCCAGGTCCGAGCCGTGGCCCAGCTCCAGGCCACCTACCTTGCCGTAGCCGATGATGATGAAGCCCGGGTCGCACAGGCTGCCGTCGCTGCGCTTGGGCTGGCCGTGGCGGGTCACGGTCTGGCGCCAGGCGAGGGCCAGTACCTGGTCGAGGATGGCCTCGGCCAGCCAGGTCAGGTAGTCGCTGACTTTCATCAGCGGCAGGTTGCCGCTGATTTCCGAAGCGGCCACGCGCAGGCTGTGGGCCAGCTTGAAGTGGCGCAGCGCCTCCATTTGCTGTTCCAGGTCGTCCTCGGGGATGCGCGTCAGGCGCTCGCGCAGTTCGCTGGCCAGCTCCGGCGCCAGTGGCGGGCTGAACAGGCGGCCTTCGTTAAGTAGCTCGTCGAGCAGCAGCGGGTAGCGGGCAATCTGCTCGGCAATCCACGGGCTGGCGGCGCACAGTGTCAGCAAGCGGCGCAAGGCCCCGGGGTTTTCGGTGAGCAGCACCAGGTAGGCGGAACGCCGTGCCACGGCCTCGACCAGCGGCAGCACGCGCTCGAGCACCAGGTCGGGGTTGTCATGTTCCACAGCCTGAGCCAGCAACCGTGGGATAAAGGCGTCCAGGCGCTCACGGCCAATCCGCTGCATCGAACGCAACTGCGGGCTGGAGCGCAGCGCGGCCAGGCGCCGCAGGGCTTCGGCAGGCTGCCGGAAACCGGCCTCTTGCAGCTGACGGCCAGCCGCATCTTCATCCTGTGCCTGCTCCCACAGCGGTGACCATTCCCCCCCCACCACCAGCTCGCCCTCGCCGTCTTCATCATCCGGGTCGGCGATCACTTGGCGGAAGTGCCAGTCAATACGGCCACGCCAGTGCGTCAGCTGGTCATGGAAGCTTTGCCAGTCGGCATAGCCAAGCATGTAGGCCACCCGCGCCTGATCGATCTCGTTGTCCGGCAGCATCTGCGTCTGGCGGTCGGCGATGGCCTGGATGGCGTGTTCGGTATAACGCAGGAACTCATAACCCTCGCGCAGCTCGGTGACCACGGCTGGCGGCAGGTAGCCCTGGCCCTCGAGGGTGGCCAGCACTTTAAGCAGCGGCCGCTGTTGCAGGCTGAGGTCGCGCCCGCCGTGGATCAGCTGGAAAGCCTGGGCGATGAATTCCACCTCGCGAATGCCACCGGCACCCAGCTTGATGTTGTCGGCCATGCCCTTGCGCCGCACTTCCTGCTGGATCAGCTGCTTCATGGTGCGCAGCGCTTCGATCGCGGAAAAGTCCAGGTAGCGGCGGTACACGAACGGCCGCAGCATCTCCTGCAACTGTGCCCCGGTCGCCTGGTCGCCGGCCACAACCCGCGCCTTGATCATCGCGTAGCGTTCCCAGTCACGGCCCTGGTCCTGGTAGTACTGCTCCAGGGCATTGAAGCTGAGCACCAGCGCGCCGGCCGAACCATACGGGCGCAGGCGCATGTCGACGCGGAACACGAAACCGTCGACGGTGACCGGGTCCAGCGCCTTGATCAGGCGCTGGCCCAGGCGGGTGAAGAACTCCTGGTTGTCCAGCGAGCGCTTCACCCCTTCGGTTTCGCCGCCTTCGGGGAAGGCGAAGATCAGGTCGATGTCCGACGACAGGTTCAGCTCCACTGCACCCAGCTTGCCCATGCCCAGCACCACCATGTGCTGCGGCTGGCCGCTGCGGTTGCCGACAGGCGTGCCGAACTGCTGGCAGTGGCGCGGGTACAGCCATTGGTAGGCTTCGTCGATGGCGGCGTCGGCCAGGTCGGACAGGTCGCGGCAGGTTTCGCCCAGCGCGGCCTGGCGGGTGATGTCGCGCCAGATGATGCGCAGCTGTTGGCGGTTGCGCTCGCGGCGCAGGTTGCGCGCCAGCTCGTCCTCGCTCTGCGCCGCCTGGGCGGCTGCAGCGATGTGCCCGCGCAGTTCACCCGCGGCGTAACGCCGATCCAGCTCGCCACTGGCCAGCAGGCCGAACAGCATGGCCGGCTCGCGCCGGACCAGGCCGAGCACGAAGTCGCTGGCGGCGGCTACCTGATCGAACTGTTGCCGGTGCAGCGGGCTCCAGGCCTGGAGGTCGAGTTCCGGGTGGGTAGCCACCGCATCGCTGATGAATTGCTGGTTGCGCGCGACCAGCGGCTGCAGGGTAGCGGGCAGATCGGACGGCAAAGGTAGGCGCATGGTCTATCCTTGATCGGCGTGAAATAGAGGGGAAGAAGCGGCCAAGGGGAAGCCGGACCACGGTTGGACTGTCGTACAAAAGTTGGAAATAGCTGAAAGAAGCGAAAAAATGGCAACAAACATCAAGAATTACCCGTTCGCGACACAATGCCAACCAACATGAACGTTTTTCCTCACAAGCCAACATGCGACGAAACGTCGCACAAATGTAGTTTTACTACTACTCGTGTCGTGTAAAAGCATGAAATGCGAAAGCAAATGTAGTAAAACTACACGGCGCCGGAGGACACCCCGGTAATCCAAGAATTCACGACGTCTGCCCATAAGGCCAGTCGCAATCTCAGGCAATCGATTCTGGTTGCCTTTCCGCCCTGGAGCAAGCCATGCAAGACCTCGATCCAATCGAAACCCAGGAATGGCTGGATGCCCTGGAGTCGGTCCTCGACAAAGAAGGCGAAGACCGCGCTCATTACCTGATGACCCGTATGGGCGAGCTGGCCACCCGTAGTGGCTCCCAGCTGCCGTATGCGATCACCACGCCATACCGCAACACCATCCCTGTCACCCACGAAGCACGCATGCCTGGCGACCTGTTCATGGAACGCCGCATTCGCTCGATGGTGCGTTGGAACGCCCTGGCCATGGTCATGCGTACCAACCTGAAAGACTCGGACCTGGGCGGACACATCTCCAGCTTCGCCTCCAGCGCCACCCTGTACGACATCGGCTTCAACTACTTCTTCCAGGCCCCGACCGAAGAACACGGCGGCGACCTGATCTTCTTCCAGGGCCATGCTTCGCCAGGCATCTACGCCCGTGCGTTCATGGAAGGCCGCATCAGCGAAGACCAGATGAACAACTTCCGTCAGGAAGTGGACGGCAACGGCCTGTCTTCGTACCCGCACCCATGGTTGATGCCTGATTTCTGGCAGTTCCCGACCGTTTCGATGGGTCTGGGCCCGATCCAGGCCATCTACCAGGCACGTTTCATGAAGTACCTGGAAGCCCGCGGCTTCATCCCGGCCGGCAAGCAGAAGGTCTGGTGCTTCATGGGTGACGGCGAGTGCGACGAGCCGGAATCCCTGGGCGCAATCGCCCTGGCCGGCCGCGAGAAGCTGGACAACCTGATCTTCGTCATCAACTGCAACCTGCAGCGCCTCGACGGCCCGGTTCGCGGCAACGGCAAGATCATCCAGGAACTCGAAGGCGTGTTCCGTGGCGGTGGCTGGAACGTCAACAAGGTCGTGTGGGGCCGCTTCTGGGACCCACTGTTCGCCAAGGACACCAACGGTGCCCTGCAGCGCCGCATGGACGAAGTCATCGACGGCGAGTACCAGAACTACAAAGCCAAAGACGGCGCGTACGTTCGTGAAAACTTCTTCAACACCCCAGAGCTCAAGGCCATGGTCGAAGACCTGTCCGACGAAGAGATCTGGAAGCTCAACCGTGGCGGCCACGACCCGTACAAGGTCTACGCGGCGTACCACCAGGCGGTCAATCACAAGGACCAGCCTACCGTCATCCTGGCCAAGACCATCAAGGGTTACGGTACCGGTGCCGGCGAAGCCAAGAACACCGCGCACAACACCAAGAAGGTCGACGTCGACAGCCTGCGTCACTTCCGTGACCGCTTCGACATCCCGGTCAAGGATGCCGACCTGGAGAACCTGCCGTTCTTCAAGCCGGAAGAAGGTTCTGCCGAAGCCAAGTACCTGGCCGAGCGCCGTGCTGCCCTGGGTGGTTTCGTGCCACAGCGCCGCGCCAAGAGCTTCAGCGTACCGACCCCTCCACTGGAAACGCTGAAAGCGATCCTGGACGGCTCGGGCGACCGCGAAATCTCCACCACCATGGCCTTCGTGCGTATTCTGGCGCAGCTGGTCAAGGACAAGGAAATCGGCCAGCGCATCGTCCCGATTATCCCGGACGAAGCCCGTACCTTCGGTATGGAAGGCATGTTCCGCCAGCTGGGCATCTACTCGTCGGTCGGCCAGCTCTACGAGCCAGTCGATAAAGACCAGGTGATGTTCTACCGCGAAGACAAGAAGGGCCAGATCCTCGAGGAAGGCATCAACGAAGCCGGCGCCATGTCGTCGTTCATCGCTGCCGGTACCTCGTACAGCTGCCACAACCAGCCGATGCTGCCGTTCTACATCTTCTACTCGATGTTCGGCTTCCAGCGTATTGGCGACCTGGCCTGGGCCGCTGGCGACAGCCGCACCCGTGGCTTCCTGATCGGCGGTACTGCCGGCCGTACCACCCTTAACGGTGAAGGCCTGCAGCACGAAGACGGTCACAGCCACATGATGGCGGGCACCATCCCGAACTGCCGCACCTACGATCCGACCTACGGCTACGAGCTGGCGGTGATCATCCAGGACGGCATGAAGAAGATGACCGAAGAGCAACAGGACATCTTCTACTACATCACCGTGATGAACGAATCCTACCAGCAGCCAGCCATGCCGGCCGGTGTCGAGGAAGGCATCATCAAAGGTATGTACCTGCTGGAAGAAGACACCCGCGAAGCCGCGCACCACGTACAGCTGATGGGCTCCGGCACCATCCTGCGCGAAGTCCGCGAAGCAGCGAAGATCCTGCGTGAAGAGTTCAACGTCGGTGCCGACGTGTGGAGCGTCACCAGCTTCAACGAACTGCGTCGCGACGGCCTGGCCGTGGAACGCGCCAACCGCCTGAAGCCTGGCCAGAAGCCACAGCAGACTTACGTCGAGCAGTGCCTGAACGGTCGCAAGGGCCCGGTCATCGCCTCCACCGACTACATGAAGCTGTTCGCCGAGCAGATTCGCCAGTGGGTACCGAGCAAAGAGTTCAAAGTCCTGGGTACCGACGGTTACGGTCGCAGCGACAGCCGCAAGAAGCTGCGTCACTTCTTCGAAGTCGACCGCCACTTCGTGGTGCTGGCTGCCCTGGAAGCCCTGGCTGACCGCGGCGAGATCGAACCAAAGGTTGTTGCAGACGCTATCGTCAAGTTCGGTATCGACCCGGACAAGCGCAACCCACTGGACTGCTGAGGAGTATTTTTAAGTGAGCGAACTCATTCGCGTACCTGACATCGGCAGCGGTGAAGGTGAAATCATCGAGCTGTTCGTCAAGGTCGGTGATCGTATCGAGGCTGACCAGAGCCTGCTGACCCTGGAGTCCGACAAGGCCTCCATGGAGATCCCGGCCCCGAAAGCCGGCGTCATCAAGGAACTGAAGGTCAAGCTGGGCGACCGCCTGAAAGAAGGCGACGAGCTGCTGGTCCTGGAAGCCGAGGGCGCCGCTGCAGCGGCCCCTGAGGCTCCGGCCGCCGCTCCGGCCCAGGCCGCTGCGCCGGCTCCGGCCGCCGAAGCCGCCCCTGCCCCAGCTCCGGCAGCAGCCCCGGCTGCCGCCAGCGTGCAGGACATCCACGTGCCGGACATCGGTTCGTCGGGCAAGGCCAAGATCATCGAAGTGCTGGTCAAGGTCGGCGACACCGTCGAAGCCGACCAGTCGCTGATTACCCTGGAGTCCGACAAGGCCTCCATGGAAATCCCGTCGCCGGCTGCCGGCGTGGTCGAAGAAGTCCTGTGCAAGCTGGAAGACGAAGTCGGCACTGGCGACCTGATCTTCAAGCTGAAAGTCGCGGGTGCTGCCCCGGCTGCTGCTCCGGCACCTGCCGCTGCTGCCCCGGCCAAGGCTGAAGCGGCTCCGGCCGCCGCACCTGCCGCTGCTGCCCCGTCTGCTGCTCCTGCACCGGTTGCTACCGCACCGGCTGCCGGTAGCAACGCCAAGGTTCACGCAGGCCCGGCGGTTCGTCAGCTGGCCCGTGAATTCGGCGTCGACCTGGGCGCGGTTGCCGCGACCGGTCCGCACGGCCGCATCCTGAAAGAAGACGTGCAGGTCTACGTCAAGGCGATGATGCAGAAGGCCAAGGAAGCACCGGCAGCCGCCGGCGCAACCGGTGGCGCCGGCATCCCGCCGATCCCTGCCGTGGACTTCAGCAAGTTCGGTGAAGTGGAAGAAGTGGCCCTGACCCGCCTGATGCAGGTCGGTGCTGCCAACCTGCACCGCAGCTGGCTGAACGTGCCGCACGTGACCCAGTTCGACTCCGCCGACATCACCGAGCTGGAAGCCTTCCGCGTTGCGCAGAAGGCCGTGGCCGAGAAGGCTGGCGTTAAGCTGACCGTGCTGCCCCTGCTGCTCAAGGCCTGCGCCTTCCTGCTCAAGGAACTGCCAGACTTCAACAGCTCGCTGGCGCCAAGCGGCAAGGCCATCATCCGCAAGAAGTACGTCCACATCGGCTTTGCCGTGGACACCCCGGACGGCCTGCTGGTCCCTGTGATCAAGAACGTCGACCAGAAGAGCCTGCTGCAACTGGCTGCCGAAGCGGCTGCGCTGGCCGAAAAAGCCCGCACCAAGAAGCTGTCGGCCGACGAGATGCAAGGCGCCTGCTTCACCATCTCCAGCCTCGGCCACATTGGCGGCACCGGCTTCACGCCGATCGTCAACGCGCCGGAAGTGGCGATCCTGGGCGTCTCCAAGGCGACCATGCAGCCAGTCTGGGATGGCAAGGCCTTCCAGCCGAAGCTGATGCTGCCGCTGTCGCTGTCCTACGATCACCGTGTGATCAACGGCGCTGCCGCCGCGCGCTTCACCAAGCGCCTGGGCGACGTGCTGGGCGATATCCGCACCATGCTGCTGTAAGGCAGCCCGCTGCCCCTCCCTGCGAGGGGCAGTATGCTTTTCGAGCTGCCACGCTCGTACCTCAACCCCGTCGATTGGCGGGGCTTTTTTTGCCTTGAGAAAGCAGGGAGGGCTTTGCCCTCCTATCGCGACACAAGGCCGCTCCCACAAGGTACCGCGATCGCCTGTGGGAGCTGGCTTGCCTGCGATGGGCCGCAAAGCGGCCCCGGAAATATCAGCCAGACTACAGATTCCCGCCCACCAGCCGATAACCCGTCCACAGCATCACGCATGGCTGCTTGCCAGCCCCCGGGACATGATGCAACCTTGCCAGACCTGCCGCCCCCAAAGGCCGCGTTTCCTCTTCAAGCGAGTCTTCGATGAAAAGCCAACCCGATGCCGCCAGCCGTGTGGCGGCCGAGGTCGTCACGCAGTTACCCGTGCCCTCGCGGCTCGGCATGCTGCGCTTCGAAAGGCTCAACGAAGCCACTTGGGCGATGCTTTACCTCGACCCGGCCTGCGAGCGCCAGTTCGGCCTGCACGCTGGCGAGCTCTGCGCCCTGGTAGACGCACCCTACGCCAGCCTGATGGAACCCGAGGCCCGCTACCGGCTGCACGACGAGATCCAGCTGCAACTGGCCCAGCGCGGCTACTACCGCGTGCGCTACACCTTGCACACGCCAACTGCTTCGCTACGCCTGCTGGAGGCTGGGGAAGCCTACAAGCAGCACAACCGCCATCTGTTGCGCGGCTTCCTGAGCGTGCTCGACGACCTCGCCGAAGATACCAGCGAGGCCGGTGCCAGCGACCTGGAATCGCGCAACAACCGCCTGCAACTGGCACTGCAACTGAACCAGCGCGCGCAGCAGGAACAACTCGAGCACCTGGAGCGGGTACGTGGCCAGCAAGACCTGATCCTGCGCCTGGCCCGCCAGCGCTACAGCGCAGGCAACTCTCTGCGGGAAGCCGCCCAGCTGATTACCCAGAGCGCCTGCGAAATCTACAAGGTCGATATTGCGAGTATCTGGCACCTTGAAGACCAGCGCCTGGAGCCGATCATCGCCTGGTACCGGGACGCGCAAGAACACCGCCAGCCCGAAGCCATCGATGCCAGCCGCTTCCCCGACTACCTTGACGCGTTGCACGCCAGCCGCGCCATCGACGCCCACAATGCCAGCCACGACCCGCGGACCCGCGCCCTGACGCAAAGCCTGTGCCCGGATAACAAGGCCATGCTCGATGCCAGTATCCGTGTCGATGGCCAGGTTGTCGGCGTGCTGTGCCTGGAGCAGACCGGCCAGACACGGGCCTGGCAGTCGGACGAAATCGCTTTTGCCGGCGAACTGGCCGACCAGTTCGCCCAGGTCATCACCAACCACAACCGGCGCACCGCCGCCAGCGCCCTGCACCTGTTCCAGCGCGCAGTCGAGCAAAGCGCCAGCGCCTTCCTGCTGGTCAACCGCGACGGTGTGGTGGAATACGTCAATCCCAGTTTTACTGCCATCACCCAGTACAGCACCGAAGAAGTGCAAGGCCGCCACCTGGCTGAGCTGCCAGCGCTGGAGAACCTGAGCGAGCTGCTGTTCGACTCGCCGTCGAGCCTGGCCATGGGTAACAGCTGGCAGGGCGAGTTCAAGAGCCGGCGCAAGAACCTCGAACCCTACTGGGGGCAGCTTTCGATTTCCAAGGTATATGGCGACAACCGTGAGCTGACCCACTACATCGGCATCTACGAAGACGTCACCCAGACGAAGCTGGCCCAGCAGCGCATCGAGCGCCTGGCCTACACCGACAACCTGACCAACCTGGGCAACCGCCCGGCGTTCATTCGCAGCCTGGACGAGCGCTTTGCCCGTGATGGCGAATACTCGATGTGCCTGCTGCTGGTGGACATCGACAACTTCAAGCGCATCAACGACAGCCTCGGCCACCAGACCGGCGACAAGCTGCTGATCAGCCTGGCCCGGCGCCTGCGCAACAGCTTGCACTCCGGCGGTATCCTGGCGCGCTTTGCCAGTAACGAGTTCGCCGTACTGCTCGACGATACAAGCCTTGAAGATGGCCAGGGCGTCGCCCAGCAATTGCTGCGCACCCTCGACAAACCGATGTTCGTCGACAACCAGCTGATCAACGTCACCGCCTCGGTGGGCTTGGCCTGCGCGCCACTGCATGGCGCCGACCCGGCCAGCCTGATGAAGAACGCCGGCCTGGCGCTGCACAAGGCCAAGGCCAACGGCAAGCATCAGGTGCAGGTGTTTACCGAAGTGCTCAATGCCGAAGCCAGCTACAAGCTGTTCGTCGAGAACAACCTGCGTCGTGCCCTGACCCAGAACGAGCTGGAGGTGTTCTACCAGCCCAAGCTGTGCCTGCGCAGCGGCCGCCTGCTGGGGCTGGAAGCACTGCTGCGCTGGAACCACCCCGAACGCGGCATGATCCGCCCGGACCAGTTCATCAGCGTGGCGGAAGAAACCGGCCTGATCATCCCCATCGGCAAATGGGTGGTGCGCCAGTCGTGCCGCATGAGCCAGCAACTGCGCGAAGCCGGCATGGGCAACCTGCATGTGGCCATCAACCTGTCCCCCAAGCAGTTCTCCGACCCGGACCTGGTGGCATCGATCAGCACGATCCTTGAGGAAGAAGCCTTGCCCCCGCACCTGCTGGAGCTGGAGCTGACCGAAGGCCTGCTGCTGGAGGCCACCGAAGATACCCACCGCCAGCTGGATGAACTGAAGGCCCTGGGCCTGACCCTGGCCATGGACGATTTCGGCACCGGTTATTCGTCGCTGAGCTACCTGAAGAAGTTTCCGATCGACATCCTCAAGATCGACCGCAGCTTCATCAACGAGATCCCGGACAACCAGGACGACATGGAAATCACCTCGGCGGTGGTAGCCATGGCTCACAACCTCAAGCTGAAGGTGGTGGCCGAGGGTATAGAGACACCGGAGCAGCTGGCGTTCCTGCGTCGGCACCGCTGCGACGTGGGCCAGGGCTACCTGTTCGACCGGCCGATTCCGGGGCGCGAGCTGGCTGAACGGCTGAAGCGCTATCCGCGTGGTCCGGTGGCCTGACAGCCGCGCAAACCTCGGGCACTATAGAGCCCATACGGGCCCCTTCGCGGGTGAACCCGCTCCCACAGGTACATCACAATATTCGAAATCTGTGCAGGACCTGTGGGAGCGGGTTTACCCGCGAATGCCCCCAGCCCCCATCTCAAAGATCTACAGAGGAACGGCCATGGTCCTGCGTTCGGAAATCCTGGTGAACAAAAACGTCATGCCAACCGCGGAACAGGCCCTGCCTGGCCGCGAAACGCCAATGAGCCTGCCCGAGTTCCACTACGTGTTCAAAGACACGCCGCTGCTCGGCCCATTCTTCGAAGGCGCCATCGACTTCGCCATCTTCGGCCTGGGTTGCTTCTGGGGCGCCGAGCGCCGCTTCTGGCAGCGTGAAGGCGTGGTCAGCACAGTGGTCGGCTACGCAGGCGGCTTCACCCCCCACCCCACCTACGAGGAAGTGTGCTCGGGCCTGACCGGCCACACCGAAGTGGTGCTGGTGGTGTTCGACAAGGACAGAGTCAGCTACCGCGAGTTGCTGGCGATGTTCTGGGAACTGCACAACCCGACCCAGGGCATGCGCCAGGGCAACGACATCGGCACCCAGTACCGCTCGGCCATCTACTGCACCAGCCCTGAGCAGCTGGAACAGGCCAAGGCCAGCCGCGACGCCTTCCAGGCCGAACTGAGCAAGGCCGGCTTCGGTGAGATCACCACCGAAATCGACCAGGCACCGACCGTGTACTTCGCCGAGGCCTACCACCAGCAGTACCTGGCCAAGAACCCGGACGGCTACTGCGGTATCGGCGGTACCGGCGTGTGCCTGCCACCGAGCCTGCAGGGTAACTGAAGCATGAGCACGATGACTCTGTTCCACTCGCCGTTGTCGCCTTTCGTGCGCAAGGTCATGGTGGTGTTGCACGAGACCGGCCAACTTGAGCGCGTGCAGCTGCAGCCGGTGAACATCAGCCCGGTCAGCGGCGACCCACAGCTCAACCAGGACAACCCGATCGGCAAGATCCCGGCCCTGCGCCTGGAAGACGGCACCGTGCTGCATGACAGCCGGGTGATCTGCGAGTACCTCGACCTGCAGCACGTCGGCCTGCCGCTGCTGCCGCGCGAAGGCTCGGCACGCTGGCGGCGCATGACGCTGGTGTCGCAGGCCGATGCCATCATGGATGCGGCGGTGTCGAGCCGCTACGAGAGTTTCCTGCGCCCTGTAGACAAGCGCTGGGATGGTTGGCTGCAGGCACAGGGCGACAAGATCCGCCGTAGCCTGGCCAATCTGGAGCAGGAGCATTTGCCCGAGTTGATGTCCGGGTTCGACCTGGCAGCGATTGGCGTGGCCTGTGCGCTGGGGTATCTGGATTTGCGCCAGCCCGAGTTTGGCTGGCGTGAGCACCAGCCTGGCTTGGCTGCGTGGTATGCCGAGGTGGTCAAGCGGCCGTCGATGGTCGCAACCTCTCCGGTGGCCTGAAGGGCCTCTTCGCGGGCATGCCCGCTCCCACAGGAATAGCGCCAGGTTCGAAATGTGCGCCGTACCTGTGGGAGCGGGTTCACCCGCGAAGGCCTTACCTCGGTATCAAAGGAAACAGCTGCCCGATTCTGAGAGCCAACCACCGCCCGATCTCTCTGTCCTCCCTCATGCCACCCTCCCCACCCGGGCCCAATCCAGCCGCCGGGTCAGCACCATGAATACCCCCAGCAGGCCAAAGCACAGCAACGAGCCCATCAACAGCGCATAGTCCTCGGCACTCAGCAGCCCGTAGAGCAGCGCATACAACGTCGCCAACCCCACCGCAAAGCCCACCCCACGCCCCAGGCTGCGCAGCACATGGCCCAGGTAGAAGCCGATCAGCAGCACACACGCCGAAGCTGACAACCCATACGCCAAACCAAAGCCGATGTGCTCGGACAACGACAGCAACAGCAGGTAGAAGAAAGCCAGCGCCACCCCCACCAGGATGTACTGCACCGGGTGTACGCTGAGGTTCTTAAGCACTTCGAACAGGAAGAAGCCGGCGAAGGTCAGGGCGATGAACAGCAAGGCGTACTTGATCGCCCGCTCGCTCTTCAGGTACTGGTCCACCGGGTCGACGAAGCTGACACCGAAGCTGCGCTCGCTGAAGTCCGCACACTGCCCGGCGGTGGCGCACTGGCGCAGGGCGTCTTCGAGGTTGGTGGCAAAGAACGAGGTCTGCCAGTGGGCACTGAAGCCGTGGGCGTCGATATCGCGGCGACTGGGCAGGTAGTTGCCGACGAAGCTTGGGTGCGGCCAGTTGGCACGCAGGTCCACGGCACTGGTGCGGCCCACCGGCACTACGTGCAGCTGGCCGGTGCCTTGCAGTGCGAGATCGAAACCATAGCTGAATTCACGCGCCTGCAGGCCGTCCAGCCCCGGCAGGCTGGCGTGCACGCCGCCGCGCATCCAGTCGAGCCGGGTACCGGCTTCGAACGGTACTTTCTGCTCGCCGATGCTCAGCTCAAGGCCGTTCTCGATGCCGCGGATATCGCTGATACCCACCACCAGGAACGGCTTGTCGAAGCGGTAGTCGTCGAAATCCTTGTCGATGCCCCAGCGTTCCGGGAGCTTGAAGCGGCCACTGATACGGCCCTTGGCGTGGAACAGCCGGGCCTGGTAGATGCCACGGGCGCGCAGTTCGGTGTCCACGCCCAGGTCGGCGGCGAAGGTTTCCGGCAGGAAGTACAGGTGGCCGGCAATGGTGCTGGTTTCCTGGGTGCGCTCGCCGTCCTTTTCGATCCAGCGGCGCTGGTACTTGCGGTAGGGCACCACCAGCAGCGGGCCACTGAGTTGCTGATCGAAGCTGGCGCTCTGGGCGATATCGCGCAGCACACTGTCGCGCAGGGCCTGGCGTTCACCGATCAGGCCGCTGATCAGCAGTAGCGGGACGAGCAGCAGCAAGATCAATACGGCGATCATGCCGAGTTTGAAACCGAGGGTCTTGTTCATGGGGCCTCCTGTGGCAGTGGGCGCAGTGTCTGCGCCTTGCGTGGAGGCCTCGGGGAGATGGTGTGGAGATTGTGTGTTTTTGGGGCCGCTTTGCGGCCCATCGCGACACAAGGCCGCTCCTACAGGAGGACGCGCGCTCTTGTAGGAGCGGCCTTGTGTCGCGATGGGCTGCGCAGCAGCCCCGGCAATGTCAGCTGATACGTCGCACCGGCAGCCACAACCTCACCCGCACCCCTCCATCGACGTTATCCACAGCCAACGCCCCGCCATGCAGCTGCATCACCTCGGCCACAAAATTAAGCCCCAACCCAGTGCTCTTGCGCCCACTCCCCGGCCGCGGCAGCGAGTAGAACCGCTCGCTCACCCGCCCAATGGCGTAGGCAGGTATCGCCTGCCCCTGGTTGAACACACTCAGCGCCACCCGTTCGCCATCGCGCTCCAGGTCGAACAACAGCGCGCCTCCCTCCGGGGTGAAGTCCAACGCGTTGTCGAGCAGGTTGGCCAGCGCCTGGCGCATCAGGAACGGGTCACACAACAAGCGCAAGCCAGCCGGCACCCGCTGGCGCACCTGCAAATCGGCACCTTCGATACGCGCCGCATGGGCCAACAGCAACTCGTCCACCAACGCCGCCAGCGCCACCTGCTGCTCATCCTCCAGCGCCTGCATCTGCTCGACCCGGGCCAGGTTGAGCAGGCGTTCGATCATCTGCTGCAAACGCTCGCTCTCGCGCTCGATGTTGCCGGCAAAGCGCGCCCGCTGGTCAGCCGGCATGTCATCGCCCTGCAACAGCTCAGACGCGCCACGAATGGCCGCCAGCGGGCTTTTCAGCTCGTGTGTCAGGGTATGCACATACCGCTCGACATAAGCCTTGCCTTCCAGTTGGGTGCGCATGCGCTCGACCGCCTGGGCCAGGTGCGCCAGTTCGCCACCCTTGTAATGCGGCAGGGCGGCGCGCTCGCCCTCGCTGACCGCCTGGGCGTAGCGGGCCAGCCGGCGCAGCGAGCGCGCCAGCCACCACGACAACGCGGCACCGATCAGCAGGCCCAGGCCGATCAGCCCCAGGCCCAGGGTAAGCAGGCGCCGTTCGGAGCGGTCGATGTACGGTTGCAGCGAGCTGTTGGGCTTGGCCACGGTGACCACGCCGATGATCTTGCCATCGTCGATGATCGGCGCGCCCACGTGCATCACCGAGGTGCTTTCATCGTCGGGGTCGCTGCGGGTGGAGCGGGCGCCGTACTGGCCACGCAAGGTCAGGTACACGTCATTCCACTTCGAGTAGTCCTTGCCCAGGTCCTCGCCGCTGGAGTCCAGCAGTACGGTGCCCTTGGCATCGGTGACGTAGATGCGGTGGCTGACCTGGTTCTTGGCCAGCCCCCAGATCTGCGCACCCGGGCTGCGCGAGCCGTAGGCCTTGAGCACTTCGGGCAAGCGGCTCTGGTTCAGGGTGCCGGCCTTGACGTCATCGTGCAGGATCTCGGCCAGCAGGTTGGCGGTGTCCACCAGCGTTTCTTCCGAGGACTGTCGCACTACCGGACGGATCTGTTCACGCACCGTGTTGAGCAGAAAGTAGCCCGCCAGCCCGACGAACAGGAAGTACACCAGGAAGATCCGGATACCCAGGCGCATCAGGCATGGTCCGGGCTGTAGCTGTAGCCGAGGCCGCGGTGGGTCTGGATCGGTTCGGCGTCGCTGGCCACCTGGCGCAGCTTGGCGCGCAGGCTCTTGATATGGCTGTCGATGGTGCGCTCGTACCCCACGTCAGAGGCCACGCCCACAGCGTCGAGCAACTGTTCGCGGCTGAATACCCGGTGCGGTTGCTCGAGCAGGCATTGCAGCAGGCGGAATTCGTGGCGGGTAAGGGGAAGAGGCTGGCTGCGGTAGGTGATCTGCATGCGTAAGGTATCGAGCTGGAACAGCGTGGTCTCGACAGCTGGCTCGACCCTGGGGCCCATGCGCTTGAGGATCGCCCGTACTCGCGCCGCCACTTCACGCGGGCTGAAGGGTTTGACCACATAGTCGTCTGCGCCGATTTCCAGTCCCACCACCCGGTCGATTTCGCTGTCGCGGGCGCTGAGGAACATTACCGGTACTTCGCTGAAGCGGCGCAGCTGACGGCAGGTTTCGAAGCCACTGATATCGGGCAAGCCGATATCGAGGATGACCAGGTCGGCCGGGCGCTGGCGCTGCTGGTCGAGGGCGGCGCTGCCCAGGGTTACCCATTCGGTGCTATGGCCGTCGGCCTGCAGGGCATAGACCAAGGTGTCGGCGATGGCGGCTTCGTCTTCGACGATGAGGATGTGGGGCATGGCGTCCGGCCTAACTGGGGGCAGACTGGACTTTTAACTTACCGGCCTCTTCGCGGGCAAGCCCGCGAAGAGGCCGGCACAGGTGGCTTGCGATCAGCAGTCAGGCTTGCCAGCGGTGAACTTCTTGGCCGGGTTGACCGCCGCCTTGAACTCGCGCAAAGCCTTGGAGCCCACCAGCAACGGGTAGTTGAAGCTGCTGCGGTCCACCAGGTTGACCTCGACGGTGCGCTTCACGTCCCCCAGGCACAGCTCCAGGTCGACCACCGGGCGCTTGGAGATTTCCGGCGCATCGCCTTCCTCCTCTTCATCGGCACGGCCCTTGATCTTGCTGATGCGCGAGACCTTGTGCTCATACACCTTGCCGTCCGAGTCCTTGGTGGCCAGACGGAAGCGCACCCACTCGTCGCCATCACGGGTGAACAGCTCGATGTCCTTGGCCGACAGCGACGCGGTGAAGGCACCGGTATCCATCTTGGCTTTCAGGGTTTCGCCCAGTTCGGGCAGGGCTATGTTCTCGTAACGGCCATAGATTGTGGGCTCGGCGGCCATGACCGGCAGCGCCAACAACGACAACAGGGCAAGCAGAGGTTTCACAGGCAAGCTTCCTTGAGGAGAGTCAGTGCTTAGACTGCACTGGCAGGATAGGTTCGCTGTCACAAGCCTATCCAACATAATGTGAAACATTTGTCCTCGCCGCAGGGCACTGGAAATTTGGCGTAGGCCACTGCCCTGCTTATCATTGCCAACCGTTTATCTCCCACAACAAGAGTCTCTTTATGCGTCGCCTGCTGACCGGCATCCTCACTACCACCCTGCTGCTGCTCAACACCCTGGTGTTGATCTGCCCGCTGCTGGTCTTCGCCCTGCTCAAACTGGTGCTGCCGGGGCGTGGGCGTGACTATGCCTCGTGGGCGGTGATGTGGGTGGCCGAGACCTGGTCGGAGATCGACAAGGCCATCTTTGCCCTGTGCATTCCTACCCAGTGGGATATCCGCGGCGTCGAGAACCTGCGCAAGGACACCTCGTACCTAGCCGTCAGCAACCACCAGACCTGGGTCGATATCCCGGCGCTGATCGAGAGCCTCAACCGCCGTACACCGTTCTTCAAGTTCTTCCTGAAGAAGGAGCTGATCTGGGTGCCGTTGCTGGGCCTGGCTTGGTGGGGCCTGGATTACCCGTTCATGAAGCGCTACAGCAAGGCCTTCCTGGAGAAACACCCAGAGCTCAAGGGCAAGGATCTAGAGATCACCAAGGCGGCCTGCGAGCTGTTCAAACGCCAGCCGGTGACCGTGGTGAACTACCTGGAAGGCACACGCTTTACCGAGGCCAAGCACCGCGAGCAGCAATCGCCCTATCGCTACCTGCTCAAGCCCAAGGCTGGTGGCGTGGCGTTCGTGCTGGCGGCATTGGGCGAGCAGCTGGATGCCTTGCTGGACGTGACCATCGTGTACCCCGGCAACAAGGCGCCGGGGTTCTGGGATTTGCTCAATGGCAGCATCAGCCGGGTGATTATCGACATTCGTGTACGTGAACTGGACCCGATGCTGTGGGCGGGGGATTACGAGAATGATGCTGAGTTCAGGCAGACCGTGCAGGCCTGGGTGAACCAGTTGTGGGTTGAGAAGGACTTGCGGATCGAGCAGCTGCGGGTGGAGATGGGCTGAGATTTCCATTGCCTGACCAGGCCTCTTCGCGGGTAAACCCGCTCCCACAGGTACTGCGCAGTACTCAAGACCTGTGAGCCCCCTGTAGGAGCGGGTTTACCCGCGAAGAGGCCGGTACAGGCATTACAAGAATCCGATTAAAAACCTGGCTAATAATCAGCATTAGGATTACTTCTTTGTCACACCCCACCTAAGTGGATAAAAATCGACCAAAGCACAACTACAAAAAAGCTCTGGATCGAACGATGGCCAACCCACCCAGCTCCACCCCCGTCCAGCTCCGCCGTGTCCTCGGCCTGCCCGCCCTGGTATTCTTCGGCCTGGTGTACATGGTCCCGCTGACCATCTTCACCACTTACGGCATCGTCACCGAACTTACTGGTGGCCGCACGGCCGGCGCCTATATCGTCACCCTGGTGGCCATGCTGTTCACCGCCACCTCCTACAGCTTCATGGTCAAACGCTTCCCGGTCGCGGGCTCGGCGTACTCCTACACCAACATGGCCTTCGGCCCGAACGTGGGCTTCCTGGCCGGCTGGTCGCTGCTGCTCGACTACCTGTTCCTGCCGATGATCAACTACCTGCTGATCGGCCTGTTCCTGAACATCGCCTTTCCGGCCATCCCTGCGTGGTCGATCGCACTGGCTGCTATCGCCCTGGTCACGGTGCTCAACGTGGTCGGAATTCACTCTGTGGCCAAGACCAGCAACCTGATCGTCGGTGCACAGATCGTCTTCATCGTGGTGTTCGTCGCCCTGTCCTGCCAGTCCCTGGCCGGCCAACCGCTCGACCTGCTTTCGCCACTGCTGGGCGACGGCTCGCAGCCGGGCTTCGGCGCGCTGATGGCTGGTGCGGCGGTGCTGTGCCTCTCGTTCCTCGGCTTTGACGCTGTCTCGACCTTGGCCGAAGAATGCCGCGATGCCCGCCGCGATGTGCCACGGGCAATCATCCTCACCACCCTGTTCGCCGGCGTGCTGTTCACCGTGCTGGCCTATGTCAGCCAACTGGTACTGCCCGGCACCACCTTTGCCAATGCCGATGCGGCGGCCAACGAGGTAATGTTCAAGGCGGGTGGGCAATTCCTGGCCAACTTCTTCACTGCGGCCTATGTAGCTGGGAGCCTGGGCTCGGCGCTGGCCTCGCAGGCGGCGGTGTCGCGCATTCTGTTCACCATGGGTCGTGACAAGGTGCTGCCGCAGCGAACGTTCGGCTACCTGTCACCGCGCTTTGGCACGCCGGTGTTCGCCATTCTGCTGGTTTCGGCGTTCTCGTTGCTGGCGTTGATAATCGACCTGGCGACCCTTGCCTCGCTGATCAGCTTTGGTGCGCTGGTGGCGTTTTCGGCAGTGAACCTGGCGGTGGTTAAGACCCACCTGGTGGACGATGGCTCGCAGCGCAGCCTCAAAGGGCTGCTGAGCTATGGCCTGGTGCCGCTGGTGGGGTTGGGGCTGACACTGTGGCTGTGGACCAGCCTGTCGGCGCTTACCTTGGTGATCGGCTTGTGCTGGTTTGCGCTGGGTCTTGCGTACCTGGCAGTACTGACCGCCGGCTTCCGCCGCCCGGTACGCCTAGTAGACTTTACCGAAGCGACCTGACATGACGCGATTCCGTGTTTGCGGGATACACCATTCTCATTGCCTGCGCTGGCCTTTGTAGGAGCGGCCTTGTGTCGCGAAGGGCCGCAAAGCGGCCCCAGGATTTCAGCGTCACCACACAGATTGCCGGGGCCGCTTCGCGCCCCTTTCGCGACACAAGGCCGCTCCTACAGGTACAGCGTCAGCCTTCAAGGCTGTGATGCTGGCAAAACCCTCAGACCGAAGGTCGGGTCAATGGAGCAGGAGTGGTCCACAAACTCCCCAGGTTCTGCAACAGCGACCCGGCAATCCCCTGCTGCCCCAGGTACTGCAGCAGCAACGGCGCAAACTGCCCGATCATCCCGGTATCCATGCCCAGCGCCTTGAACGCATTGTCCAGGTCGCTGCGGTTTTCCACATTGTTGCCCAGCGCATTGCTCAACGCCGACTGGCTCTCGCTGTTCTTGCCCAGCAACTCACCCAAGCCACTCAAGCCACCCAGTGCATTGGCCCCGGCAAGCAGGTCCAGCCCTGGCACGGCCTTGGTCAGCTGACCGTAGTCGTCGGAACTCAGGTTGTTGCGCGCCAGCCCCAGCATGGCCCCTGCCCCGCCCACGGCCTGCTCTGGGGTGATATTCAATTGGCTACCCAAGGTGTTGAGCAGGTTTGCCTGCGCCTCGGGTGCCTGCACCTGGCCTTGCTGGCTTTGATTCTGGTTCTGCATGGCCGACACGGCGTTAGCGGCGTCGCTGAGGTTGAAGGCGAACACCGGGCTTGCGGCCAGGGTCATCAAGGTTGCCAAGGTGAATGCTTTCATCGGGTGGGACCTCGTGGGCCGGGATGGCCTGGGAAACGCGACATCTGACTGGCTTTTTGCAGGTTTGTTCCGACCCGGCTGTCGACCACCTTTGCAATCCGCCACAGTGCTCACGACCTGTTAAAACTGCTAGTTGTGATGGTTTTACAGGACCCGCAAAGTAATCGACACAGCAATCACCACTCAGGTCACCATCATGCCTACCTCTTCCACAAGCAAGAACGATCAGGGTCTGGCTCCCCAGCGTAGCCTGCACTTCTACAAGAGTGAGAATCTGACAACTGAAATAGCCGCGCAGGGCAATCGTCGCTTGTTATGGGCAAATGACATGGCGCTAGCCCAACTGGATCAGGCACCATCGGCAAAGATGCTTCGAGTTGACCTTGCCAATTCAGTCCTCGGTATTGGTTCTTGGCCAATGGCGTATTCACCCTATGGATACTTGGCCACCGACAGATTGGAAGCGTTGCTGGGATTCACTGGGCAGAGGTATGACCGGGTTACTCAAGGGAACCCCCTGGGTGCGGGGCGTCGGTTTCACTCACCCGGACTTATGCGCTTGTGCACCGAAGACCCGTCGAGCCCATTCGGAAAAGGCGGTCTGAATTCATATGCCTACTGCGTGGGAGACCCTATCAATCGGGATGACCCAACGGGTGAATCTTCCCGGTTGCTGCTTTTCCGCGCTTTCAACTCGTTCAAGAAAGCATCGGTCAATTTTGCTATTAATGGGGGTCACGGATTCGTAGGAAAAGGCGCCAGCAGAAAAAAAGCAGGCTTTAATAACATTGCAAATAACGCCACCACGATAACTGCAAATCCCTCCACATTAGCAGGTACTGCTCCAGCATCTACATCGACTGGCTCCAAAGCTTTGACAATCGCCCCAGAAAAACCCGTTGAACCCGTTTTTTCGAATATTGATAAGATCCACACCCCTGCGGTCAGAAAACCGACTCAACCTAGCGAAGTCAGAGTTAACCGTATCATTGGAGACAGACGCAGCTCCAATATGCTTGGAGGGATATTCGGGGTTCTTTTTGGCGGGATAATTGTCGGGCTGGCTGTTTGGGCAATAATGAGCAATGCTCGAAGAAATTAAGGATGGTCTGAAGTAGCCCCTGTTTTCCGGCTACTTCGCCATCGACACTTTCAAAAAACGGTAGCCGCTCAAATCCCGGTCAAACCTGCCGTCTATTTCAGCCTTTTTTGCCGCTGCAAGCACCTCGCAGCAGTCACTTCACTCTTCACGGACGCACCTCTCCTGCATTGGAGAGCAAATGTCGACGCGCCATCCAAATGTTCGACAGGGCGAACAGCGTCACCATCTGAGCAGTGTTTTTCACCAAGCCTCGGAAGCGCACTTTCGTATAACCAAACTGGCGCTTGATCACCCGAAATGGATGCTCAACCTTGGAGCGAACCTGGGCCTTGGCTCTTTCGATCTTACGTATCGCTTTGTATAACGCGCTGCGGTTACCGTGCTTTTTGTAAGTGCTGCGCCGGGCTGCAATCTGCCAGATGACTTGGCGCCCCTCATGCTCTTCACGCTTCTCTACACCGGTATAGCCCGCATCAGCGCAGACCACGTTCTCACCACCGTGCAGCAGTTTGTCGACTTGGGTTACGTCCGCGACGTTGGCCGCAGTGACCACCACGCTGTGCACAAGCCCGGACTCATCGTCGACACCAATGTGAGCTTTGGCACCGAAGTGGTGAGTCGGCCACAGGAACTGCCCCCGTAGCCGCTCGCAGAACCGTACGTGACACTCTCGCGTCATACGGCTCCCGTTATCCAACCTGTTGCTCGGTTACTTGCCAGTGATAAAACAGTCGAGGGGCAGCCTTATGCACCGTGTCCAACCATTTAGATATACGCCGCTTGCGCCCGTGAAGTATTTTGTACTTACGACCGGCCCAACGCTTGAGCGCGCTATCGATATGTCGAAAGATACCAAGCATGGCCGTCCGATAGAACGCGCCATAGTACTGCCACCAACCTTGTATCACTGGGTTGTAAAGCCGAGCCACAGCAGCCAGCGTCACATGAGTTTGGCGGCTGACCCGCCACTCGCGCACTGCTCGCCGCATCCGCTTCAACGCTTGCGCACTGACTCCCGGAAGGAAGCTGGTGAAAAGCTTGTTCTGCTGGCCGATTGCCTTCCTAGGTCTAAAAGTGAAACCAAGGAAGGTAAAGCTCACATGCGGATACCCTGCGCGTCGATTGCTGTCCTTGCAGTACACGATTTTCGATTTCTCGGGATGCATCGTGAGGCCACAAACCGCTAGACGTGAAGCGATTGAACGCATCACGTGTTCTGCTTGCCTCTGGCTACGACAATGCACTACCGCATCATCGGCATACCGGGCAAAAGGACAGTTTGGGCTATTTCGTTGCATCCATGCGTCAAAGGCGTAATGCATGAACAGATTCATCAACATGGGACTGATCACGCCGCCTTGCGGGGTGCCACGTTCGCGTTGAATGCGAACGCCATCTGCTGCCTCGAATGGAGCAACCAGCCATCGTTCGATGTACAGCAGTATCCAATCCTCTTTGATATGGGTTCGCACCGCTTTCATCAGCAGTTCATGATCAATGTGATCGAAAGCCGCCTTGATATCAAACTCCACCACCCAGTCGTATCGCCAGCAGCGTTCGCGTGTGATCGCTATGGCCTGTTTGGCTGAACGTCCTGGTCGGTATCCATATGAGTCCGGATGGAAAAGCGCATCCAGCTTTGGCTCGATGAGGAGTTTGACTACAGTTTGTGCGATACGGTCGCTGACCGTCGGCACTCCCAACCTGCGTATACCCCCCGATGCCTTCGGTATCTCAACAGCCTTGACCGGCGGCGGGAAATAAGACCCCGACGACATTCGATTCCATAGCTTGTAAAGATTCTTCGGCAGGTTCCGCTCAAAATCGGCAATGGTCTCATCGTCGATTCCAGCAGCTCCCCGGTTGGTTCTGACCTGCTGATAGGCCTCCCATATCACGCGCTTCGCTATGTTGTAAGGTTTGTTCGAACTCACACCGCTCATCCCCTGAGGTTGGCGGCGTTCGTTGACAGGATAACGCCTCCCCTTCGCTCCAGCTTCATTACAAAGCCTTCATCACTACTACAGGAGGCTCCGCCCCTTATTCCAGCATTGGTATTCTTCCTCATGGTTTTAGCCATTTGTCATTTTCCTTTGCATCTGGAACAAGGTTCTCACGTTCCGTACCCAAGCCTGTATGAAGATCATGCCGCCTTTACACCGGCTGCCACTGGGGCCGTAAGCAGGTAACGCCCCAACTCGTCCTGAAGCCAATACTCAACCTCAGTTTCGACAGCACTTTAGGGAATAACGATGCGTCATCGGACGGTTTGCTCTCGCTCATCTTCTCCATACTCACCTGCCATCATCATGGGATGACTTTTCCTCGGTCGCTCACCACCGCACCTTTTGGATGCAGCAGCACCGGGTGGTTTGAAGCCTGCTCCTGCAAGCCGACTTCGGAAGGCCTACTTCCATCTTCGGTACAGCATCACAGGTCATACGACCTGTGTTCGTGACACACAATACTGGTTGCCCTTCTTGGTCTGATGCATTTCCGGGTCGCGTTTGCCGTCCTTGTTCTTGGTCGAACTGGGCGCATGAATCAGAGTGGCATCGACGATGGTGCCTTGTCGCAGTGACAAGCCACGGTCGCCCAAATAGCCATTGATCACGCCGAGAATACCGGTGGCCAACTCATGCTTTTCCAGCAGGCGACGGAAGTTGAGGATGGTGGTTTCATCCGGGATTCGCTCCAGGCTCAGACCGGAAAACTGGCGCAGGATCGTCGTCTCGTACAGCGCCTCTTCCATCGCCGGATCGCTGTAACCGAACCAGTTCTGCATTAGATGAATCCGCAGCATCGCCATCAGCGGATAGGCTGGACGGCCCCCTTCGCCCTTTGGGTAATGAGGTTTGATCAGAGCAATCAAACCCTCCCAGGGTACGACCCGATCCATCTCTATCAGGAACAGCTCCTTGCGGGTCTGCTTGCGCTTACCGGCGTACTCGGCATCGGCGAAGGTCATTTGTTTCATCATCGAAAAGCTCGGCGATTGGTGTCCGGGGATTTTGCCAAATCAGGAAGTCTTTTTCAGGATTTCCTTAAGTATTGCATCACGTCTCGCCACCACCAAATCACCAGCACGGCCGCTACAGACAAGCTTAATGCGCTGGCGCACCCATGCAAAAAGCCCCTCAGTATGAGGGGCTTCTCGTTACATCATGGCATCACGCCGCACCCCACATCTTGTGCGGGTCGATCACGAACTTCTTCGGTACACCTGCATCGAACTCGCCATAACCTTCCGGCGCCTGATCCAGGTTGATCACCTGCACACCAACCACTTCAGCGATGTTGATTCGATCCCACATGATTGCCTGCATCAGCTGGCGGTTGTACTTCATGGTCGGGGTCTGGCCGGTGTGGAAGCTGTGCGACTTGGCCCAGCCCAGGCCAAAGCGAATGCTCAGCGCGCCGATCTTGGCGGCAGCATCCACCGCACCCGGGTCTTCGGTCACGTACAGGCCCGGGATACCGATGTTGCCGGCAACGCGGGTAACCTGCATCAGCGAGTTCAGCACGGTGGCCGGGGCTTCATGCTTGGCACCTTCATGGCCATGGCCGCGGGCTTCGAAGCCGACGGCGTCGACGGCGCAGTCCACTTCCGGCTCACCGAGGATATCGACGATCTGCTCGTGCAGCGGGGTATCCTTGGACAGGTCGACCACTTCGAAGCCCTGGGACTTGGCGTGAGCCAGACGGGCCTGGTTGAGGTCGCCGACGATGACGCAAGCAGCACCCAGCAGGCGCGCCGAGGCAGCGGCAGCCAGACCGACCGGGCCGGCGCCAGCAACGTAGACGGTGCTGCCTGGGCCTACACCGGCAGTCACGGCACCGTGGTAACCAGTAGGCAGGATGTCAGATAGGCAGGTCAGGTCACGGATCTTCTCCATGGCCTTGTCGCGCTCGGGCAGTTTCAGCAGGTTGAAGTCAGCGTACGGCACCAGCACGTACTCGGCCTGGCCGCCGGTCCAGTCGCCCATGTCGACGTAACCATAGGCACCGCCAGCGCGGGCAGGGTTGACAGTGAGGCAGACACCGGTATGCATTTCCTTGCAGGAGCGGCAGCGGCCACAGGCGACGTTGAATGGCACCGAGACCAGGTCGCCAATCTGCATGCGCTCGACGTCACGGCCCTTCTCGACGATCTCACCGGTGATTTCGTGGCCCAGGACCAGGCCGACCTGGGCAGTGGTGCGGCCGCGGACCATGTGCTGGTCGGAGCCGCAGATGTTGGTGGAGACCACCTTCAGGATCACGCCGTGCTCGATCTTCTTGCCGCGTGGGTCCTGCATTTTCGGGTAGTCGATCTTCTGCACCTCGACCTTGCCGGCGCCGAGATATACCACTCCACGATTGCCAGACATGCTCTTACCTCGCTTGATTTATATTTATGCAGCGGTGGTTGAACGCGCCGCCATCCGTGGGCGGCATGTGTTACTGGAATGCAGGGAATTGTGGGCCTGATGGGGACGGATGCGCTGACTGGAAACGACAGGCAAATGCCTCTGAACGGCAATCGGCCAGGTGGTGGTCGCGCGCATGCCCGGGACGATGAATATCTACCGCAATACGTCGGCGACCGAGTGTTTCGATAGGGATGCAGTAACCCATCGTCTATCAAACTGGAGAACCACCATGACGGATACTGAGCGCCCCGAGGACGCCTTCTGGCCCTACTGGGTCGAGGCTGCCAGGCAGCAGGGCTTCGACCCAGACATCGAAGCAGCATTGTTCGGCAAACAGCGGTACTTTCTGGACGCCGATAAGATCTTCTATTACGCGGCTTATGGTCCCGGCTACGACTTCGACGAAGAAGCCGAAGACATGGATCTTCACGAGTTCAAAGCAGGCTGGGTGGACCGCGACGGCGATCCAATCCCAGGCAACAAACTGGGTGCGGACATGCGCCAGAGGTTCGTTACAGCCATCCGCGAAACCCTGAAAGCCCATGCCCGCGATAAAAGCTAGACGCGGTCAGAGCACCACAGTCCTGTTCGCATTGAGGAACACTCGTCGCTCGATGTGATACCCCACCGCTCGCGCCAGGGTCAGGCACTCGATGTCGCGCCCTTTGGCAATCAGGTCTTCGGGGTAATGGCTGTGGTCGACCACCTCCACGCCCTGGGCGATGATCGGGCCTTCGTCCAGGTCGTTGTTGATGTAGTGTGCCGTAGCGCCAACCATCTTCACGCCCTTGTTGTACGCCTGGTGATAAGGCTTGGCACCCTTGAACCCTGGCAGCAACGAGTGGTGAATATTGATCGCCCAGCCATCCAGACGCCGGCACAGCTCCGGTGACAGCACCTGCATGTAGCGCGCAAGAATCACCAGTTCGGCGCCGGTTTCCTCGATCACCTGAAGTACCTTGCGCTCTTGCCCGGGCTTGTCCTTGGGGTCGAGGGCAAAGTGGTAGTAAGGAATCTTGTGCCAGTGTGCCAGTGGTTCGAGATCAGGGTGGTTGGATACCACCGCGACCACGTCCATGGCCAGCTGACCGATACGCTGGCGATACAGCAGGTCGTTAAGGCAGTGGTCGGCCTTGGACACCATGATCACCACCTTGGGGCGATGGTTAGGTGCGGTCAGCTCGAAGGTCATGCCGAACGCCTCGCTGCGCTCGGCAAGGCCGGCCCGGAAGCCGGCTTCATCGAAATCATCCGGCTGGCGGAACTCCACGCGAATGAAGAAACGCCCCGACAGCCGGTCATCGAAGGAGTGGTGCTCCGTCACGTAGCAGCGCTGCTCGAAGAGGTAACGCGTCACCACGTCGACGGTGCCGAGCATGCTCGGGCAGTCGGCGGTGAGAATCCAGGTATCCGGTGCCCGACTCATGTTCTGTTCTCCTTAAGCCTCGATGCTCAGGCCGTACTCGGCCGAAGCGTCCTGCAGCCACAGCCACCAGTAGTCGGCGAAGCTGCGGCGAATCACCAGCTCCCAGGTATCTTCGGCGGTGCGGCGGATCACCAGTTGCGACTTGGCGAACACGGTGCCGACTGCCTTGCCCACCGGGAAGTTGTTCGGGTGAACATCATAGCTGGTGGATTTCATCAGCACTTCGCGCACGTTCGGGCCGCGCAGTTCCAGCAGGCTCTGCCCGCCGCTGACATTGACCACCTGGATGTGCTGGCCTTCGAGGGCTGCGCGCAGCTTTTGCTCAACGGCAAACTCCTGGCCACCCGGGACGATCAGCAACCACTCGTCGGGGCCCATCCATTGCAGCGACATTTCGTTGTTGGCGACCACGGTCAGTGCCACTGGCAGCTCCAGGCCCAGGGCCTTGTGCACGCCGGCAGCGAACTCCGGGTCGTGGCCATCGCCACGAATGGTCAGGTGGCCGAGGAACTTGCGTTCACGCAGGGTTACGCCTGCGTTCTTGCGGCCTTTGCCAACCAGGCTGGCCAGGTCGGCGTGGTGCAGTGGCGACTGGGCCTTGGCCTCGGCACCGGGGTTTTGCTGGAAGACGTTGATAGCGCTCATTTCTTACCTGCCTTGAATTCTGTTGATCGCGAAGACCTGAGGTAGAACCTGTAGTCACAGACTGAGGAGACCCATTGTGGGAGCGGGTTTACCCGCGAAGAGGGCGGTGAATCCACCATCGCATTCGCGGGTGAACCCGCTCCCACAGAGGCCGCATTCCAATCAGAGCTACCGGTGAAGCCTCAAACGTTCTGCCGCTCACCCTTCGGATCGAAGAACACCGAAGACACGATCTCCGCCTCGATCACGCTGCCATCCGCCTGCGGCGAGTAGACGCGCTCGCCCATGCGCTTGAGGCCGCCTTTGACCACACCCATGGCGAACGAGTAGCCCAGGGAGTTGGACGCATAGCTGGAGGTGACGTGGCCAACCATATCCATCGGGATCGGCTGTTTCGGGTCGAATACCAGCTGGGCGCCTTCCGGCAGCCACTGGTTCGGGTCGACCGGCTTCAGGCCTACCAGTTGCTTGCGGTTCTCGCGCACGCAGTCTTCGCGGTTCATGCCACGCAGGCCGATCCACGAGTACGGCTTGTTGCGGCCTACGCACCAGCTCATGTTCAGGTCGTCCGGGGTCATCGAGCCGTCGGTATCCTGGCCAACAATGATGAAGCCCTTCTCGGCACGCAGTACGTGCATGGTCTCGGTACCGTACGGGGTCAGGTTGTACTTCTTGCCTGCCTCGATGATCTGTTCCAGCACGCCCATGGCGTAGTTGGCCTGCACGTTGACTTCGTACGACAGCTCGCCGGTGAACGAGATACGGAACACCCGGGCCGGTACGCCGCCGACGTTGCCTTCCTTCCAGGTCATGAACGGGAAGGCTTCCTTGTCCATGTCGATGTCGGTCAGCTCGCTCAGCAGCTTGCGGCTGTTGGGGCCGGACAGGGTCATGGTGGCCCAGTGGTCGGTGACCGAGGTGAAGTACACCTTCAGTTCCGGCCATTCGGTCTGGTGGTACAGCTCCATCCACTGCAGCACGCGGGCGGCGCCGCCAGTGGTGGTGGTCATGATGAAGTGGTTGTCGCCGACGCAGGCGGTTACGCCGTCGTCGAAGACCATGCCGTCTTCCTTGCACATCAGGCCATAGCGGGCCTTGCCCACGTCGAGCTTGGTCCAGGCGTTGGTGTAGATGCGGTTGAGGAACTCACGCGCATCCGGGCCCTGAATGTCGATCTTGCCCAGGGTCGAGGCGTCCAGCAGGCCCACGCTGTCGCGCACGGCCTTGCATTCACGGGTCACGGCGGCGTGGATGTCTTCACCGGCTTTCGGGAAGTACCACGGGCGTTTCCACTGGCCGACGTCTTCGAACTCGGCGCCGTTCTTCACGTGCCAGGCATGCAGGGCGGTGAAGCGTACGGGCTCGAACAGGTGACCACAGTGACGGCCCGCTACTGCACCGAAGGTAACCGGCGTGTAGTTGGGGCGGAACATGGTGGTGCCCATTTCAGGGATGGTAATGCCGATCGAACGGGCGGCGATGGCTAGGCCGTTGATGTTGCCCAGTTTGCCCTGGTCGGTACCAAAGCCCAGCGCGGTGTAGCGTTTTACGTGCTCGACCGACTCGAAGCCTTCGCGGGTGGCCAGTTCGATTGCGGCCGCGGTGACGTCGTTCTGCTGGTCGACGAACTGCTTGGGTGCGCGGGCAGTGCCCTTGTCGTGCGGCACCTGGAACAGTGCCACGGTGGCCTCTTCCTTGCGCGCAACGGTTTTCGGCAGGCTGCCGACGGTGGCCTTGAAGCCCGCTTCGGTGGCTGCGCGAACGCCGCCTTCGAAGCCATCGGCGATCACGTCGCCCAGGGCGTAGACGCCGTTGATGCCACCCACGCATTCGCGTTTCTGCGGAGCATCGCCCGGCACGAAGCCGAGGATATCTTCACGCCATACCGGGCGACCGCCCAGGTGCGAAGCCAGGTGCACGATCGGGCTGTAGCCGCCGGAGGTGGCGATCAGGTCGCACTCGAGAGTTTCGCCAGGGCTGGTGACCTTGTGTGCCTGCACATCGATGGCGGCCACACGGGCGCCGCTGACGTGCTTGCTGCCCTTCGCCTCGATCACGGCGCTGGAGGTAAGGATGCGGATGCCTTTGGCACGTGCTTCTTCAACCAGCGAGCCACGTGGGTTGTGGCGGGCGTCGGCAATGGCGACCACTTGCAGGCCGGCGTCGTGCCAGTCCAGCGCGGCGCGGTAGGCGTGGTCGTTGTTGGTCGACAGCACCAGCTTGCGGCCCGGGGCCACGCCGTAGCGGCGTACGTAGGTGGACACGGCACCGGCCAGCATGTTGCCCGGCAGGTCGTTGTTGCCGTACACCAGCGGGCGCTCGTGGGCGCCGGCAGCCAGCACCACGCGCTTGGCGCGGACGCGGTGCACGCGGTGGCGTACCTGGCCGATAGGGGCGCGATCGCCGAGGTGGTCGGTGAGGCGCTCGTGGATGGTCAGGAAGTTATGGTCGTGGTAGCCGTTGACCGTGGCACGTGGCAGCAGGGTCACTTCCGGCAGGCTTTCCAGCTCTTTGACCACAGCGCTGACCCAATCGGCAGCAGGCTTGCCGTCGAGGGTTTCGCGGGTGTCGAGCAGGCTGCCGCCGAACTCTTCCTGCTCGTCAGCCAGGATCACGCGGGCACCGCTGCGGCCAGCGGCCAGGGCAGCGGCCAGGCCGGCAGGCCCGGCGCCGACGATCAGCACGTCGCAGTGCTGGTTCATGTAGTCGTAGCTGTCCGGGTCGTTCTGCAGCGGCGCGCGGCCAAGGCCTGCGGCTTTGCGGATGTACTTCTCGTAAGTCATCCAGAACGATTTCGGGTACATGAAGGTTTTGTAGTAGAAGCCCGGCGGCATCATGCTGCCGCCAACCTTGCCCAGGATGCCCATGACGTCGTTGTTGACGTTCGGCCAGCCGTTGGTGCTGGTAGCTACAAGACCTGCGTACAGCGCCTGCTGGGTGGCACGCACGTTGGGGATCTGGGTGGCTTCGCTGGAGCCGATCTGCAGGATGGCGTTCGGCTCTTCGGTACCGGCGGCGATGATGCCGCGTGGACGCGAATACTTGAAGCTGCGGCCGACGATGTCGACGCCGTTGGCCAGCAACGCGGCGGCCAGGCTGTCACCGGCATAACCCTGGTAGGTCTTGCCGTTGAAGCTGAAGTTAAGGACCTTGCTGCGGTCGATACGGCCGCCGCTGGCGAGGCGATAGGTCTGGCTCATACTTTTTCCCCTTGGCCTTTGACGGTCGACGCGGCGCTGTTCTGCTTGCCGCTGGCGGTCACTTGCGGCTTCTCGCCAATCTTGTAGGTTTCCAGAATCTCGTAGGTCACGGTGTCACGGGTGACGTTGAAATACTGGCGGCAGCCGGCAACGTGGTCCCACAGTTCGTGGTGAATACCGCGTGGGTTGTCACGGTAGAACATGTAGGTACCCCACTCCTCGTCGGAGCAGGCGTTAGGGTCCAGCGGGCGGGCGATGTGCGCCTGGCCAGAGGCGTGGAACTCTTCTTCGGAGCGCAGCTCGCCGCAGTGGGGACAGAAAATATGCAACATGACGGTGTCTCCGGTTAGTGGGCGACGGCGGCGGCGCCGTGTTCGTCGATCAGTGCGCCGTTGTAGAAACGGTCCATGGAGAACGGCGCGGCCAGTGGGTGCATTTCGCCCTTGGCCAGGCTCGCGGCGAAGACGTTGCCCGAACCCGGGGTCGCCTTGAAGCCGCCAGTACCCCAACCGCAGTTGAAGAACATGTTCTTGACCGGGGTCTTGGTGATGATCGGGCAAGCGTCCGGCGAGGTATCGACGATGCCGCCCCACTGGCGATTCATGCGCACGCGCGAGAGGTTGGGGAACATCTCGACGATGGCCTGCAGGGTGTGCTCGATCACCGGGTACGAACCGCGCTGGCCGTAGCCGACCCAGCCGTCGATACCGGCACCGATCACCAGGTCACCCTTGTCGGACTGGCTGATGTAGCCGTGCACGGCGTTGGACATGATCACGCTGTCGATGATCGGCTTGATCGGCTCGGATACCAGTGCTTGCAGCGGGTGAGATTCCAGCGGCAGGCGGAAGCCGGCCAGCTTGGCCATGTGCCCGGAGTTACCGGCGGTGACCACGCCGACGCGCTTGGCGCCGATGAAGCCTTTGTTGGTTTCCACACCGATGACCGCGCCGTTTTCCTTGCGGAAGCCGATCACTTCGGTCTGCTGGATCAGGTCCACGCCCAGGGCGTCGGCGGCACGGGCAAAGCCCCAGGCCACGGCGTCGTGACGCGCCACGCCGCCACGGCGCTGCACGGTGGCACCGAGGATCGGGTAGCGGGTGTTCTTCGAGCAGTCCAGGTACGGGATCTCGGCCGCGACCTGGGCGGTGTTGAGCAACTCGCCGTCCACGCCGTTCAGGCGGTTGGCGCTGACCCGGCGCTCGGAGTCGCGCATGTCCTGCAGGGTGTGGCACAGGTTGTACACGCCGCGCTGGGAGAACATCACGTTGTAGTTGAGGTCCTGGGACAGGCCCTCCCACAGTTTCATGGCGTGCTCGTACAGGTGCGCCGACTCGTCCCACAGGTAGTTGGAACGCACGATGGTGGTGTTACGGGCGGTGTTGCCGCCGCCCAGGTAGCCCTTCTCGATCACGGCAACGTTGGTAATGCCGTGTTCCTTGGCCAGGTAGTAGGCCGTGGCAAGGCCATGGCCGCCACCGCCGACGATAACCACGTCGTAGACCTTTTTAGGGGTTGGCGTGCGCCACATGCGCTGCCAGTTCTCGTGGTGGCTGAGGGAGTGCTTGAAAAGGCCGAAGCCCGAGTAACGTTGCATGGTGTGTGACTCCACTCAGCGGTAAACAGGGAAATCTGCGCACAGGGCCGCGACGTTCTTCGCCACATCGGCTTCGACGTCTGCGTCACCGAGGTTGTCGAGGATGTCGCAGATCCAGCCGGCCAGGGCCACGCACTGAGCGACCTTGAAGCCGCGGGTGGTAACGGCCGGGGTACCGATGCGCAGGCCCGAGGTGACGAATGGCGACTGCGGGTCATTCGGCACGGCGTTCTTGTTGACGGTGATGTGCGCGCGGCCCAGGGCGGCGTCGGCATCTTTGCCGGTGAGGCCCTGGCGGATCAGGCTGACCAGGAACAGGTGGTTGTCGGTGCCGCCGGAAACCACGTCGTAGCCGCGGTCGATGAACACCTGGGCCATGGCCTGGGCGTTTTCGATCACTTGTTGCTGGTAGGCCTTGAATTCAGGCTCCAGCGCTTCCTTGAAGCAAACGGCCTTGGCGGCGATCACGTGCATCAGCGGGCCGCCCTGGGCGCCTGGGAACACCGCGGCGTTCAGCTTCTTCTCGATCTCTTCGTTCGACTTGGCAAGGATCAGGCCGCCACGTGGGCCGCGCAGGGTCTTGTGAGTGGTGGTGGTAACCACATCGGCGAACGGGATCGGGTTCGGGTACAGGCCAGCGGCAACCAGGCCGGCTACGTGGGCCATGTCGACGAACAGCAGCGCACCGACCTTGTCGGCGATGGCGCGGAAGCGTGGGAAGTCGAGGGTCTTGGAGTAGGCCGAGAAGCCGGCAACGATCATTTTTGGCTTGTGCTCGACAGCCAGGCGCTCGACTTCGTCGTAGTCGATCAGGCCGGTGTTAGTGTCGATGCCGTATTGCACAGCGTTGTACAGCTTGCCCGAGGACGACACCTTGGCGCCGTGGGTCAGGTGGCCGCCGTGGGCCAGGCTCATGCCGAGGATGGTGTCACCAGCCTGCAGCAGGGCCAGGTAAACCGCAGCGTTGGCCGAGGAGCCGGAGTGCGGCTGGACGTTGGCGTAGTCGGCACCGAACAGCTGCTTGGCGCGCTCGATGGCCAGGGCCTCGACCTTGTCCACGTGCTCGCAGCCACCGTAGTAGCGCTTGCCCGGGTAGCCTTCGGCGTACTTGTTGGTCAGGCCGCTGCCTTGGGCCTGCATCACGCGCTTGGAGGTGTAGTTTTCCGAGGCGATCAGCTCGATGTGGTCTTCCTGGCGCTGCTCTTCGGCATTCATCGCCGCCAGCAGTGCATCGTCGTAACCCTGAATCTGGTCTTGCTTGCTGAACATCGTGTATCTCCCGGCAGCGATCGTTTTTTGTCGTGGGGCACTGTGGCCCTTTGTGGCGATGTTATGACTGGCCGGGGCGGGTCAGATGCCTGCGCACGCCTTGCAATGGCGCGTTTACGACATTCGCTTTTGTGTTGACCGTGCCGGCCCTTTCGCGGGTGAACCCGCTCCCACAGGTACGGCGCTGCCTCAATGCTTGCAATCTCCCAGTGGGAGCGGCTTTAGCCGCGAATAGGCCAGTACAGGCAATGCCGAAATCAAACGCTGCACCGCTTGTATAGGCAACTGCTGAATCGATGGTTTAGAGTGCTGTTCTGCGTCGTTCACAGGACAGTGTCATGACAGATAAGAGCCAACAATTCGCCAGCGACAACTATTCCGGCATCTGCCCCGAAGCCTGGGCAGCGATGGAAAAGGCCAACCATGGCCACGACCGCGCCTACGGCGACGACCAGTGGACCGAACGCGCCGCGGAATACTTCCGCAAGCTGTTCGAAACCGACTGCGAGGTGTTCTTCGCCTTCAACGGCACCGCCGCCAACTCCCTGGCGCTGGCCTCGCTGTGCCAGAGCTACCACAGCGTGATCTGCTCCGAGACCGCCCACGTCGAAACCGACGAGTGCGGTGCGCCGGAGTTCTTCTCCAACGGCTCCAAGCTGCTGACCGCGCCCAGCGTCAACGGCAAGCTGACACCACAGTCGATCCGCGAAGTGGCGCTGAAGCGTCAGGACATCCACTACCCCAAGCCACGGGTGGTGACCATTACCCAGGCCACCGAGGTGGGCACCGTCTATCGCCCCGACGAGCTGAAGGCGATCAGCGCCACCTGCAAAGAGCTGGGGCTGAACCTGCACATGGACGGCGCACGCTTCAGCAATGCCTGCTCGTTCCTGGGCTGCAGCCCGGCAGAGCTGACCTGGAAGGCCGGTGTCGATGTACTGTGCTTTGGCGGCACCAAGAACGGCATGGCGGTGGGCGAGGCGATCCTGTTCTTCAACCGCCAACTGGCCGAGGACTTCGACTACCGCTGCAAGCAGGCCGGGCAACTGGCATCGAAGATGCGCTTCCTGTCGGCGCCTTGGGTGGGCCTGCTGGAAGATGGCGCCTGGTTGCGCCATGGCGCGCATGCCAACCATTGCGCGCAGTTGCTCGCCTCGCTGGTGAGTGATTTGCCGGGAGTGGATCTGATGTTCCCGGTTGAGGCCAACGGGGTGTTCCTGCAGATGCCGGAGCATGCGATCGAGGCACTGCGCAGCAGGGGATGGCGGTTCTATACCTTCATTGGTAGCGGCGGGGCGCGGTTCATGTGCTCGTGGGATACCGAGGAAGAGCGGGTGCGCGAGCTGGCGGCGGATATCCGCGCCATCATCGGCGCCTGACAGGCCGCATTCGCGGGTAAACCCGCTCCTACAGGGATCGCGCAGGTTTCAAGGCCTGAGGTGAGCCTGTGGGAGCTACAGGTACAGCTCTGCCCTCAAGAGCAATGATGAACCTGTGGGAGCGGGTTTACCCGCGAAGAAGCCAACACTGATCTAAAGCCTGAACCCACCCATCTGCCGCGCCAGGTCATCCGCCAAGCCACGCAGCGCCTGGCACTCTTCACGACAGCCCTGCACCTCCGCCGCGGTCTCCCGCGCCAGGTCGGAAATCCCCTGCACCGTACGATTGATCTCCTCGGTCACCGCCGACTGCTCTTCGGTCGCAGTAGCTACCTGATGGTTCATGTCGCTGATGTGCTCGACCTGGTCAGTGATCGCCCCCAATGACGCTCCGGTGCGCTGGCTCGACTCCACCCCGCTACCCGTCGCCTGCTGCCCAGCCTGCATCGAACTCACAGCCGAACCCGCGCCCTGCTTCAAGCGCTGGATCATCTGCTGCACTTCGTCGGTGGACAGCTGCGTGCGCCGGGCCAAGGTACGCACCTCATCGGCCACCACGGCAAACCCACGGCCCATCTCCCCTGCCCTGGCCGCCTCGATGGCGGCATTCAGCGCCAGCAGGTTGGTTTGCTCGGAAATACTACGGATCACCGCCAGAACTTCGTCGATCGAAGCTACTTCCTCGGCCAGCTGGCTGACTGCATCGGCAGCCTTGCCGATATCACCCGACATCCCTTCGATACCACGGATCGAGCGTTGCACCACTTCACGCGCCTGCAAGGCTTCGTCCCTCGCCGACTGCGAGGCCTGGGCCGCATCACCGGCATTGCGGGCAATGTCCTGCACGGTCAAACCCATTTCGTGCACGGCGGTAGCGACCATTTCGGTCATTTCCTGCTGGCGCCCGGAACGCTCGGCGGTGTTGTCCACCACCTGTGTCACCTGCTCGACCGCCAGGTGCAGCCGCTCGGAAGTGTGCAATATCTCGCCGATCAACCGGCGCTGGCTGTCGAGGAAGCGGTTGAAGCCACGCGCCAGGTCGCCCAGTTCGTCCTGGCGTGAATCGTCCAGCCGGTGGCTGAGGTCGCCCGCGCCACTGCCAATCTGCACCAGCGCCGCTGTCACGCGGCGGATCGGCCGCACCAGGCCACGCGCCAGCAGCACCACCAGCAGCAGCGATACCAGGGCCACGGCACCACCGATCAGGCTGGTCAGCCATACCGCCTGGTGCATTGGCGCGTAGATTTCCTCCTCCGGCACCTCGGCCACCAGGGTCCAGTTGAGGTCGCGCAAGGGCAGGCCGAGCGCCAGGTAGCTTTCGCCGTCACGGCTGAAGCGGCTGCTGCGCAGGCCCTCGTCGCCGGTCATCAGCGCCTTGGCGGCATCCGCGCCGAGCTGTTCGGTGAGCTGGCGTTTGCCGCTGAAGGCAGCGTCCGGATGAACCTGGATCAGGCCATCGTTACGCACCAGGAACACCCTGCCGTGCTCGCCAAATTTGAAGTCATGAATCAGCTTCGACAGTTCGGTCATGCGCAGGCCCATGCCAGCCACACCGACCAGTTGGCCATTCTTTTCCACGCGATAGTCGATGAACAGCGCGAGCTCGCCGGTGGCACCGTCGATGTCGATGTTGATCAGGCGTTCGGCACCGCTGTCGATGTAGCCGTAGAACCATTTGTCCTTGGGGTTGCTGCGGCTGAGAGTACGGTCCAGGCCATTCTCGTTGTAGTAGTGGCCGGTTTCGGTCGAAACGAACAAAGTGGTGAAGGCCTGGTTGCGCTGCTTGGCGGCGGTCAGGTATTCGATGAATGGAGCGGCATGGGCGGGGTCTTCACCGGCGGCAAGCCAGTCGCGCAGCAGGGTGTTGCCGGCAATATCCGCCGCCGCCACCAGCGGCTGGCCGAGCATGCGCTCGATGTCGTTGCGGATGGCCTCGATGCTGGCGGGCAGCGCGGTATCGACCAGGTAGCGTTCGGTGAGGCGGTTTAGCGCCACCGTGAAAATGATGACCACCACCAGGATGCTCGCCAGCAGGGCGGCGCCCATGCTGGTGATCAACTGCCACTGGATGCTTTTACGCCAGATACGCATGCCCTACTCCCCGCATAATTATTGTTTTGCGGAAAGTGTATACACTTGCGTATGCAGTTAATCCAGTGACCTGAAGCAATCAGATACCCTGTGGGAGCGGGTTTACCCGCGAATGCGATGCTGAATGCACTGACGCATTCGCGGGTGAATCCGCTCCCACAGAGGTCGATGCAAGGCCTTATTGTTCGGCTATGGTCCGCACGATGGCGTCCACCGTGGCATCGATCTGCGCCTGGGTACGCTCCAGCGTCTTGCGGTGCTCATCCTGCAGCTCGATCTGCCGCGAACACAGGTTCAGCGCGGCCAGCACCAGCAACTTGTCGCCGATCAGGGTCGGGTACTGACGCTTGGTCTGGGCCAGGGCGGTGTTGAGCATCTGCACCGCCTGGGCCAGGGTCGCTTCCTGGCCTGCAGGCGCCTTGATCGAATAGTCGTTGCCGAGGATCGACACGACATTGATCGGCTGCGCTCGCAGTGTCATGCGCCTACGACGCCGGCGTTGGCGCGCTCGAGCAGGGCCTGCAGGCGTGCGGCGGTGCTGCCGTTCTTCTCTTCCTGCTCCATCAGCGACAGCTGCAGGGTTTCGTTCTCTTCCTTGGCCTGGGCCAGTTCCTGACCGAGGGCGGCGTTCTGCTCGGTGAGTTGAGCGTTCTTCTGCATCAGGTCGCTGACCAGTTGCTCGATTTGATTCAGGGAAGCTTCCAGCATGGGTCTATCTCAGGTTGTTGCGAGGGGCGCACACGATAAAGAAAAGTGCGGCCCATCGCCATTAAATATCGGATTCACAAAGTGTCTAACCCGCAGATTGACAGGGTAACCGGCCCCTTGTTCCGACCTGGGTCAACCGCCGGTCAGGAACAACCGGGCCAACTCGGAGTTTTGCCAGGCGCGCACTCAAGGCTGACGGGTCACGACCGATACTCAGAGAGACACATTCTGTCGCACTGGAAGCGTCTCCTTCACTTGCCTGGATCTGCCCACCATGTCATTACGCAACATCAATATTGCCCCACGCGCATTGCTGGGCTTTGCGCTCATCGGCCTGCTGATGCTCGGCCTCGGTATCTTCTCTCTGATGCAGATGGGCAACATCCGCCAGGCCGGCCTGGTCATCGAGCAAATCAGCGTCCCCGCCATCAAGACACTGGATGAGATCAGCGCGCTGAACCTGCGCCTGCGCAGCCTCTCCTACCGCCTGCTGGTGAACCGCGACCCGCAAAACCAGCAGGAAATCCTCAACCTGATGGACCAGCGCAACCAGCAGATCGACCGCGCGCGAGAGGCCTACGTGCCGCTGATCACTGCCGCCGACGAACAGGCTGCGTACGACCAGTATGTTCAGTTGCTCAACCAGTATCGCCAGCTGGAGGCGCAAATGCGCAGCCTCAACCAGGCCGGCCGCCTCGACGAGCTGAGAGATGTTCTCAACCGTGACTTGCAGGCCAACTCCGAGCAGATCAACAAGATCATGGAGACCCTGGTGGGCATCAATACCGAGCAGACCCGTGACACCAACGCGAAAGCCGCCAGCCAGTATGACGCGGCCTTCTCTCTGGTGATCGGCCTGCTGGTCGCCGCCACCGTGCTGACTTTTGTCTGTGCCCTGCTGTTGACCCGCAGCATCGTCAAGCCGATCGACGAGGCGCTTAGATGTGCCGAACAGATTGCCGACGGCGACCTGACCCATGTCATCCATGCCGAGGGTACCGACGAAGCTGCCCGCCTGCTGCGCGCCATGGCCCGCATGCAAGACAAACTGCGCGACACCTTGCAGCTGATCGCCGGGTCGGCGACACAGCTGGCCTCGGCTGCCGAAGAGCTGAACGCCGTCACTGACGAAAGCGCCCGCGGCCTGCAGCAGCAGAACAACGAAATCGAACAGGCCGCCACGGCGGTGACCGAGATGACCAGCGCCGTCGAAGAAGTAGCGCGCAATGCAGTCAGCACCTCGGAAGCCTCCAGCGAAGCCAGCCGTTCGGCGGGCGACGGCCGCGACCTGGTCATGGAAACCGTGGGTGCCATCGAGCGCATGAGTGGCGATGTGCAGGCCACCGCCAAACTGGTCACCCACCTGGCCGAACAGTCGCGCGATATCGGCAAGGTGCTGGACGTGATCCGTGGCCTGGCCGACCAGACCAACCTGCTGGCGCTGAACGCCGCGATCGAGGCGGCACGTGCCGGTGAGGCGGGCCGGGGCTTTGCCGTGGTGGCTGATGAGGTGCGAGCGCTGGCTCATCGTACCCAGCAGTCGACCAGTGAGATCGAGCGGATGATCGGCAGTATTCAGGGCGGTACGGAAGAAGCGGTGGAATCGATGCGCACCAGCACCGAGCGTGCCGAATCCACCCTGAACATTGCTCGTGGCGCAGGCATGGCGCTGGACACCATTGCCGGGGCAGTGGCGCAGATCAACGAGCGTAACCTGGTAATTGCCAGCGCGGCGGAAGAGCAGGCGCAGGTCGCGCGGGAAGTGGACCGCAACCTGGTGAACATCAATGACCTGTCGGTGCAGAGTGCTACCGGGGCGCATCAGACCAGTGCGGCGAGTGCGGAGTTGTCGCGGTTGGCCGTGGATCTGAATGGCTTGGTGGCGCGGTTCCGTACCTGACTTTAAAAAGCCGGGGCCGCTTTGCGGCCCTTTCGCGACACAAGGCCGCTCCCACATTGGCCGATGTAACCGGAGCCTTTGTGGGAGCGGCCTTGTGTCGCGATGGGCTGCAAGGCAGCCCCCTGCATTCCCGGATCAGTAATCGATCCGCACATCCCCTTTCGGCACGCTGCAGCACGACAGAATGTAGCCCTCGGCTTCGTCCTCTTCAGTAATGCCGCCGTTGTGTTCCATCTCCACTTCGCCGCCCAGCTTGAGCACCTTGCAGGTGCCGCAAATGCCCATACCGCAGGCTTTCGGGATCATCAGGCCAACCTTGGCCGCCGCCGCGTGCACGGTCTCGCCCGGGGCGATGCGGATGCTCTTCTCGCTACCGATGAACTCCACCAGGTTGAGGTCGGCCGCATCCAGTTCCGGCGCGTCGGCAGCCTGCTCGGCATGCTCCACCGCATCGGCCTTGGCCTCAGGCGGCGTCGCACCGAACGATTCCTCGTGATAGTTCTTCATGTCGAAGCCGACCGCTTCGAGCATGCGCTTGACCGCAGTCATGTATGGCGTCGGGCCGCAGCAGAACACCACACGGTCCATGTAGTCCGGCGCGATCAGCTCCATCAGGCGCTGGTTGAGGTAACCGCGATAACCCGCCCACGGCTCACCCAGGCCATGCTTTTCACAAATGATGTGCAAGCTGAAATTGGGGATGCGCGAGGCCATCTGCTCCAGTTCACGATGGTAGATGATGTCCTTCGGCGAACGGGCGCTGTGCACGAACACCATGTCGACATTGCCGTTGGTGTCGTAGAACCAGCGCGCCATCGACATGACCGGGGTGATCCCGACACCGCCCGAGAGGTACAGCACCTTCTGCGCCGGGAAATCGATGGCGTTGAACAGCCCCACCGGGCCGTGCACCGGCAGCTCGGCGCCTTCGTGCATGGTGTCGTGGAGGAAGTTGGACACCAGGCCGCCCGGTACACGCTTGACGGTGATCGAGAAGCTGTAGGGCACCGACGGTGAACTGGAGATGGTGTAGGAACGCATCACCGGCTTGCCTTCGATCTCCAGCTCCAGGGTGACGAACTGCCCCGGCTTGAAGAAGAACATGATCGGTTGATCGGCCATGAAGCAGAAGGTGCGCACGTCCCAGGTCTCCTGGATGACCTTGACGCAGCGCACGATGTGGCGGCCGTTGGCCCAGGTCTGGGTAGTGACCGGATTGAGGAAGGTATCGGACATGTTCATCTCCAGCAGCCGACTATTGGCCGTTTTATGGCTTGGATAATGCGCAAGCTGAAGACGACGTACATTCCTGCCAGCGACATCGGCGTGCTTATCGCGACCAGCCCCGCACTGCAAGGGCTGGCGCGTCGTAATTCAAATCGGCCATGTCGCCCATGGATACGGTTCATGACGCCTTCGGACGCACACTCCACGGCAAAACAACTAGCTGTTTCTGATGAGCAGCCTTGCGGCACCACAACAACGATTAGCCACCTTTTGCCGGCCGCACACGGCCCCGAGGAATACACGATGGACGTCACCGCAACCCTGAGCCTGGGCGATCCACTGGAACCTGCACGCAAGGCCACCGCCGAGATGCTGCAGACCCGCGAGCGCACCTACTCGCTGCCCCAGCCTTTCTACACCGACGAGCGTCTGTTCCAGATCGACATGCAGGAGATCTTCCACAAGGAGTGGCTGATCGCCGGCATGACCTGCGAGATCCCGGCCAAGGGCAACTACATCACCCTGCAGATCGGCAAGAACCCGATCATCGTGGTGCGTGGCGCCGAAGGTAAGGTGCACGCCTTCCACAACGTCTGCCGCCACCGCGGTTCGCGCCTGTGCGTCAGCGACAAGGGCAAGGTGGCCAAGCTGGTCTGCCCGTACCACCAGTGGACCTACGAGCTGGACGGCCGCCTGCTGTTCGCCGGTACCGAAATGGGTGCCGACTTCGACATGAACCAGTATGGCCTGAAGCCTGTGAACGTGAAGGTCGCCGGCGGCTACATCTTCATCAGCCTGGCGGAAAACCCGCCTGCCATCGACGAGTTCCTGGCCACCCTGGACCACTACATGGAACCGTACGACATGGAAAACACCAAGGTGGCGGTACAGACCACCTTGATGGAAAAGGCCAACTGGAAGCTGGTGCTGGAAAACAACCGCGAGTGCTACCACTGCAACGGTTCGCACCCGGAGCTGCTGCAAACCCTGCTGGAATGGGACGACACCAACGACCCGCGCGCCAGCCAGGAATTCAAGGACCACGTGGCTGCCTCCGCCGCCGCCTGGGAAGCCGAGAAGATCCCGTACCTGCACAAAAGCCATGGCCTGCGTAACCGTATCGTGCGCATGCCGCTGCTCAAGGGCACCGTGTCGATGACCATGGACGGCAAACAGGCCTGCCAGAAGCTGATGGGTCGTATCCAGAACCCGGACTTGGGCTCGATGCGCATCCTGCACCTGCCGCACTCCTGGAACCACTGCATGGGCGACCACATGATCGTGTTCACCGTGTGGCCGATCAGCGCCCAGGAAACCATGGTCACCACCAAGTGGCTGGTGCACAAGGATGCCGTGGAGGGTGTGGACTACAACCCCGAGAACATGCGCAAG
Source organism: Pseudomonas sp. NBB (assembly GCF_032701105.1). Taxonomy (NCBI): domain Bacteria; kingdom Pseudomonadati; phylum Pseudomonadota; class Gammaproteobacteria; order Pseudomonadales; family Pseudomonadaceae; genus Pseudomonas; species Pseudomonas sp. NBB. Next base: position 350,798 of record NZ_CP103994.1, on the reverse strand, counting down.
GTGTGGGACGCCACCAACGACCAGGACCGTCGCCTGGCCGAGGAAAACCAGCGTGGTATCAACTCCACCGCTTACCAGCCTGGGCCATACTCGAAAACCTACGAGTTTGGCGTGGTCAACTTCATTGACTGGTACAGCCAGCGCTTGCTGAACAACCTGGGGGCGGAGCCGGCGGCGTATCTGAAGGAAGTTCAGGCACAGTAAACGATGATGCCGTGCCTCGTCCGGTATGACGAGGCACGACACACCTGCGTTTCAGTAAGGGGCGCTAATAGCATCAACTCCCTCTAACGACAAGGACAGCTCTCAGAACTTCTCCTCCATCATCGCTATGTACCTTGGCCATCACCCTCCCCGGCACACGGTAGGCCCCGGCTATTCCGCTACCGAGCGCTTCCGCTGCCCATTGCCCCGCCTGCAAACTCCCCCTCCTGACGAAAGGTGGGAGCAAGACTTGCCCTATGGCCTCGGCCACCACGCTCCACCGGTTGATGCCATGTTGATCTGCGAGTTGCGTCCATGTTTGATACACCGAATAGCCGTTTAAATTGGTGCCTATGGCAACGCCAGAACTTCCCCCAGCTCCGGTCCAGACAAGCTGACTGACCAGTGGATCTGCCGGCGACACAGGTGCATTGAGGATATTTCGGGCGAGATTGGCAACAGCCCCCATAGGGATAGAGGAATAAAACTGGAGCGAGTCTGCAAGCTCTGCGCGCACAAGTTCCTGGTCGGGTAACTCCCCGTTCATCCTCTGAATCCGCTGTCTAACCACAGCAAGCGACCTGCGGTTAACCGCGCCGAGTCCTGTTGAAACACTAGAGGCGGCCTGAGCCAGTGGAGGTATCCACTGCCAAACGCGGCCCGTTGAATCGTGCCTGTTAATCGGGTCCCCCTCACAATAGGCGTATCCATTGATTCCGCCCTTGGAGAATGGGCTAAGCGAATCCGGCGTGATGAACCGCATCAGGCCCGGGCTGTAGGAGCGATGGCCACTGCCCAACAGATAATTATGCGTCAACGGATCTTGGTATTGGCCACAAAAAGCCAGCCCTGAACCCAGGGAACCGCTAAGGAAGCCATAGGGTGAGTAAGCGCGCGGACCCAAGGAAAGCGCGCCCAGTACAGAGTGCTGCCGATCGATATTCAACAGGGATGTCGCCATGGTTGACTCACACTGATCGCATGTGGACAGGGTAACGACGGACGCCAGGTTTGCGTACTGGCAAAAATATCAGACAAACCCCTGATCATTGTTTGATCAAACCGGCCAGGATGGCGTGGATATTGGGCTACAGCGGACTTCTTACACCTTGTCCACAGAAACACCAACAGAGTTTGTGAGCAACTGATGCAGTTTGTGCAATCGGATTGTGGATAAGCCACTCACGACCATGATTATCAAGGATCGAGCAGGATTATGGCGAGATTGATCACTTTCTGAACAAACCTGTCAAAGCCTTTAACTATGTGGCTTACAGGTGCTACCGAACAGATTATCCACAGACCGGCTAACAGTGATTGTGGACAAAATCCGGAGGGTACTGCCGCGCGTTGCATGCGAAGGCAGGGATAATACTGGTTGTTTTTTGACCATAATCTTGGAGGCGCCGTCACACAAGGGCTGCGGCCATGCGCCAACACTTTATCCACATCTTGGCGAACAGATTCGGTGGGCAAAAGCGCTCGATCGAGGCTGTGTATGGAATGTAGGAGCGGCCTTGTGTCGCGATGGGCCGCAGTGCGGCCTCAGGATCTCGACTATGAGTCAAGATTGCCGGGGCTGCTGCGCAGCCCATCGCGACACAAGGCCGCTCCCACACCGGGACCGCGTGAGGCTCTAGCGCAGCACGCCCTCTTCCACCAGCAGCTTGAGGATGGCCTCGGCGCCTTCCTGTGGAGAAACGTCCTTCAACACCTTGCCACCGCCGCCACTGGCCTTGGCCGTCGCCGCCTTCATCCGGTCGGCACCGCTCTTGGCCTTGATCACCTTCAGCCGCTTGGGCCGTGGGCGGGCTGGTTGCAGTTCGGCTTCGGCCAGCAGTTCGTCTTCGACGATAGCCACGTTGCGTGCCGCCAACACACCCCGACGCGCCGGCCCGAAAGCACTCTGGCGCGGCTTGGGCGCGGCGTTATCCACAGTCGCCAGCAACGGCAGGCGCACCTTCAGCCGACGCCGCTGACCGCGCGGCAGCGCCTGCAATACCTGGGCGGTGCCGTTTTCGATCGACTCCACTTCAGCCAACCCCACAATCAGCGGCCAGCCGAGCTTTTCGGCCAGCAGGAACGGCAACATGCCCGACCCTTCGCCAGTCTCGGCCTGGCTGCCGGTCAGCACCAGCTGTGCCCCGGCATCGCGCAGGTAATCCCCGAGCACGCCCAGCACGTCGGCGCCGGCCGGCTGCTCCAGCACATCCAGGTGGTCCAGGCCCATCCCCAGGTAGGCGCGCAGCGCCTCTTCCCGTGGGTCGCCGGCATGCACCACCTGTAAGTTATCCCCAGCCAGCTGCAAACCCAGCTCCACGGCGCGCGCATCCTGCTCGGCGCGGCGAGCGCGGCCGGAGCTGGGGTGGGCACCGATGGAAACCAGGCTGATCACTTTCGTACTCATGCTCGTGCCCTTATGCCGCGTCGCGCTGGCCGCCGCTGCGGTAGTTGTCCACAGCCTCGATCAGTGCCTGGAGAATCGCCGAACTGTCACCAATCACCGACAAGTCCGCCCGTTTGATCATGTCGCAGCCCGGGTCCATGTTGATCGCTACCACCTTGTCGCAGGCGCCGATGCCCTGCAGGTGCTGGATCGCGCCCGAGATACCCACAGCCACGTAGACCCGCGCGGTAACCCAGGTACCGGTGGCACCCACCTGGCGGTTGCGCGGCATGAAGCCGTCGTCCACCGCCACCCGCGAGGCGCCTTCGGTGGCGCCAAGGGCCGCGGTGGCCTTGTGATACAGGTCCCAGTCCTTGACCCCGTTGCCGCCCGAGATGATGAACTCGGCTTCGGCCATGGCAATGGTGGCCGGGTCCACGGCCACCGAACCGAGGTCTTCGATGCGCGACAGGCTGCGCGCCACGCTTGTGGACAACTCCACGGGCAGCGCTTCGTGACGGGTTTCGCTGACCGGCTCGGCGCACTCGGCCGCCGCCAGGATCAAGCGTGGTACGGCGCGCTGCAGGTCCTGCTGGCCGGCACCGGCACGGCCGATGCACTGGCCGTCCTTGACCTGCCATACCCGCGTCGCCGGGCGCTCGCCCAGTGCCGCGCCCAGGCGCCGGCCCAGTTCGCCACCACCGGTGCGGCTGTCGGGCAGCAGCCAGTGGCGCGGGGTGAACTGGTTATCCACAGCCCGCAGGCCTTGTACCAGTTGCTCCGGTGCATAACCTTCGAACGCCTCGCCTTCGATGACCAGCAGGCGGTCGACCCCGGCTGTGGAAAAGTTGCTTTCCTTGTGCTCGCCAAACACCACTGCCAGCACCGCACCGTCGCTGCCGGCCAGGCTGTGGGCCAGGCCGAGCAGGTCGCGGTCGTGGCTGCTCAGGCGGCCACCGACCATGTCCGGCACCACGGCGATGTAGAACGCCGGCGCCGGCACCTGGTGCAGCGGCAGCTTGACCTCGGCCGCCGCCGTGCGTCGCCCGCCCACGGCGGTGCCCTGCTGGGCGCCGCTGCGGTCGATGCGCTTGATGCCGGCCGGGCCGATGAAGCCTGCGGCAATCGCATGGGGGTTCTTGCGGATGAGGCCGTTGGGCCCCATCCAGCTGGTCTGCTGCGTCTGCATCGCTGCATGCAGCGGGTGCAGACGGTTACGGGCGATCCACTCGGCGCGTGGGTCGCGGCGGATAATGTCGCTCATCAGTGCACCTCCGCAGGTTCACGTTTGGCCGTTTGCGGCTTTGGGGCAGAGGGCGCGTCCTCTTCGATCAGCACGTCGGCCACCAGTTCGGCCAGGTCCTTGATCTGCGGGCGCGGTTCGACCACACCTTCGAGCATGGCGGTGCATTGTGGGCAACCCACGGCCACCAGCTCGGCCTCGGTCTCGCGGATGTCGTCCATGCGCATGTCCGGGATACGCTGCTTGCCAGGGATGTCGGTGATCGGCGCACCGCCACCACCGCCGCAGCAACGGGAACGGAAGCCCGAGCGCTGCATCTCGCGCACTTCGATACCCAGGGCCTTGAGCACGGCACGCGGAGCTTCGTACTCACCGTTGTAACGGCCCAGGTAGCACGGGTCGTGGTAGGTGACGCTGCCGCCCTTGTGCTGGCCGAGGTTGAGCTTGTTGGCCGCGATCAGTTCGGCGATGTACGTGCTGTGGTGCTGCACCTGATAGTCGCCGCCCAGGGCGCCGTACTCGTTCTTCAGCACATGGAAGCTGTGCGGGTCGCAGGTGACGATGCGCTGGAACTTGTACTTGGCCAGGGTCTGGATATTGCGTTTGGCCAATTGCTGGAAGGTCGCTTCATCGCCCAGACGGCGCGCCACGTCGCCGCTGTCGCGCTCTTCCAGGCCGAGCACGGCAAAGTCCACGCCCGACGCCTTGAGCACTTTGACGAACGAGCGCAGGGTGCGCTGGTTGCGCATGTCGAAGGCACCGTCACCGACCCAGAACAGCACCTCGGTGGTTTTCACCTCCGACAGCAGTTGCAGGTTGAGGTCGGCGGCCCAGTTCATGCGCCCGCCAGGGGCGAAGCCGCCCGGGTTGTCGGTAGCGATCAGGTTGTCCAGCACTTCGGCGCCCTTGTTCGGGGTGGCGCCTTTTTCCAGGGTGAGGTGACGACGCATGTCGACGATGGCATCGACGTGCTCGATCATCATCGGACATTCCTCGACGCAGGCACGGCAGGTGGTGCACGACCACAGCGTTTCGGCGTCGACCAGGCCATTGACGATCGGCTGGTGCGGGTGGCCGCCATGCTCACCGATCGGTTTGCCCGGGTATGGGCTGCCGGCGAACTGCGCGTCGGTGCCACCGGCCAGGCCGATGACCATGTCCTGGATGAGCTTTTTCGGGTTCAGCGGCTGGCCGGCGGCAAAGGCCGGGCACATGGCTTCGCATTTACCGCACTGCACGCAGGCGTCGAAGCCCAGCAGCTGGTTCCAGGTGAAGTCCACCGGCTTTTCCACGCCCAGCGGCGCGTTCGGGTCTTCCAGGTCCAGCGGCTTGAGGCCGGTGGAACGGCCGCCGCCGAAGCGTTCGGCGCGGCGGTGCCAGGCCAGGTGCAGGGCACCGGCGAAGGCGTGTTTCATCGGGCCGCCCCAGGTCATGCCGAAGAACAGCTCAGACACGCCCCACAGCACGCCCAGACCGAGAATGCCCACCATCACCCAGCCACCGGTGTTGGCCGGCAGGATGCCGGCGACCGGCAAGGTGGCGATGAAGAAGCTCACGGCAAACGCCAGCAGGCTCTTCGGCAAGCGCATCCACGGGCCCTTGGACAGGCGCGAAGGCGGGTTGAGGCGGCGCTTGAAGACGAAGATGGCGCCGCTGAACATGATCACCGTGGCCACCAGCAACGCGTAGCCGAGGATCTTGCTCTGCAGGCCGAAGCCGTGCACCAGGATCGCCAGCACGGCCGACAGCACGAAGCCGCCAGCGGTAGCCACGTGGGTCTTGGACATGTACTTGTCGCGCTCGACCACATGGTGCAGGTCCACCAGGTAGCGGCGTGGCATGGCCAGCAAGCCGCCGATCAGGTTGACCTTGGACGGCCGGCCACGCCGCCACATGCGCACCCGGCGCAGGGCGCCGAGCACTGCCAGGCCAAGGGCAGCGAACAGCAGGATAGGTAGAAGGGTGTTCAACATGGGAGGCTCCCACAACAGCTGGATTCTTGCGCCACTCTGAAGATGGGATCGGCCCCTTGTGGGAGCGGGTTCACCCGCGAATGCGTCAGATCAGACAACTTTGTTGCTTGTGCTGACGCTTTCGCGGGTGAACCCGCTCCCACAGGGACCGCGCCCGGTGGCGACGATTTTTCTCGATCAGAAGTCCTTGCACAGGCGCAAGGCGTCGTAGATCGCCGCATGCACGTTGCGCTGGGCCACGCAGTCGCCGATGCGGTACAGCAGGTAGCCTTCGCCCGGCTGGCTGAGGATCGGCTGTGGCTTGATGGCGAACAGTGCCTCCACGTCGATCTGGCCTTTGTTGCGCGAACCTTCCTTCAGTGCGTAATACAGCTGCTCGTCAGGACGCACGCCGTTCTCCACCACCACCTGGTCGACCACGCGCTCTTCCTTGGCGCCGGTGTATTCGTTTTCCAGCACCGCCACCAGCTTGTCGCCTTCGCGGTAGACCTTTTCCAGCATCATGTCGCCGGTCATGATCACTTCTTTCGGGTACATGCTGCGGTAGTAGGTCGGGAAGGTAGTACCGCCCATGGCCACACCCGGCTTGATGTCGTCGGTGACGATCTCGACCTGGCTGCCCTTGTCGGCGATGAAGTCAGCCACCGACATGCCGGTGAACTCGCAGATGGTGTCGTACACCAGCACGTTCTTGCCCGGCGCAACCTTGCCGTCGAGCACGTCCCAGCTGCTGACCACCAGCCCTTCGGCGGCGCCCCAGTGCTCGTTCTGCTCCAGGAAGGAATGCCCACCCACCGCCAGCACGATGATGTCCGGGCGCAGGTCCTGGATGGCAGCCACGTCGGCGGCGGTGCCCAGGCGCAGGTCGACCTTCAGGCGCGCCAGCTCCAGCTGGTACCAGCGAGTGATACCGGCGATCTGGTCGCGCTGCGGGGCCTTGGCGGCGATGGTGATTTGCCCGCCGATCTGCTCCTTCTTCTCGAACAGGGTCACATCGTGGCCACGTTCGGCAGCCACGCGGGCCGCTTCCATGCCGGCCGGGCCGGCGCCAACCACCACCACCTTGCGCTTGGCGCCGGTGGTCTTCTCGATGATGTGCGGCACGCCCATGTATTCACGGGAGGTCGCGGCGTTCTGGATGCACAGTACATCCAGGCCCTGGTACTGGCGGTCGATGCAGTAGTTGGCACCGACGCACTGCTTGATCTGGTCGATCTGGCCCATCTTGATCTTGGCGATCAGGTGCGGGTCAGCCATGTGCGCACGGGTCATGCCGACCATGTCCACGTAGCCGCCTTCGAGGATGCGCGTGGCCTGGTTCGGGTCCTTGATGTTCTGCGCGTGCAGCACCGGGACCTTGACCACTTCCTTGATGCCGGCCGCCAGGTGCAGGAACGGCTCCGGCGGGTAGCTCATGTTCGGGATGACGTTGGCCAGGGTGTTGTGGGTGTCGCAACCCGAGCCGACCACGCCGATGAAGTCGAGCATGCCGGTGGCGTCATAGTAGGCAGCGATCTGCTTCATGTCCTCGTGGCTGAGGCCATCGGGGTGGAATTCGTCGCCACAGATACGCATGCCCACGCAGAAGTCGTCACCGACTTCGGCGCGCACGGCCTTCAGTACTTCCAGGCCGAACTTCATGCGGCCTTCGAAGGTGCCGCCCCATTCGTCGGTACGCTTGTTGACCCGTGGGCTCCAGAACTGGTCGATCATGTGCTGGTGCACGGCCGACAGTTCCACGCCGTCCAGGCCGCCTTCCTTCGCACGGCGGGCAGCTTGCGCATAGTTGCCGATCACGCGCCAGATCTCCTCCACCTCGATGGTCTTGCAGGTGGCGCGGTGCACGGGTTCACGGATACCCGACGGCGACATCAGGGTCGGCCAGTTGAAGCCGTCCCAACGCGAGCGACGGCCCATGTGGGTAATCTGGATCATGATCTTGGCGCCATGCTTGTGCATGGCGTCGGCCAGGTTCTGGAAGTGCGGGATGATGCGGTCGGTCGACAGGTTGACCGACGACCACCACTCCTGCGGGCTGTCGATGGCCACCACCGACGAGCCGCCGCAGATCGCCAGGCCGATACCGCCCTTGGCCTTTTCTTCGTAGTACTTCACGTAGCGGTCGGTAGTCATGCCGCCGTCAGTGGCGTAGACCTCAGCGTGCGCGGTGCTGAGCACACGGTTGCGGATGGTCAGTTTGCCGATCTGGATCGGCTGGAACATTGCTTCGAATGCCATGACGCTATCTCCGGCTTACAACGGCTTTGTAACGAACAGGCCATCTTCGTGGCCTTCTTCCGACCCGCCATAGACCTGTTCGGCCACGGTGCGGATCGAGCTGCCGCGGGCAGCGAGAATCTGGTCCATGGCGCCGGCGAACCAGCCGGTGAACATGTAATCGACCTTGCGGCCGCACTTGCCATAGACGTACACGAACGCGGAGTGCTTGAGCTTGACGCTGCAGGTGCCTTTGTCGAGGTCGATGTCCTGGATCTCGAACAGGCCCCAGCCACGCTGGCTCAGGCGCTTCATGTAGTGCTCGAACACCGCCACGCCTTCCAGGCCATGGCACTCGGCCTCTTTTTCACACCAGTGCCAGGCGGACTTGTAGCCGGCCTTGTAGAGGATCTCGGCGTACTTGTCGGCGCCCAGGACTTCTTCGATGCCCATGTGGTTGTTGACGAAGAAATGGCGCGGCACATACAGCATCGGCAAGGCGTCGCTGGTCCAGACACCGGTCTCGCTGTCTACTTCGATTGGCAATTGCGGGGCGATCTTGGCCATGGAAACTCAACTCCATAAAATTTTTTATCGGGATGCCCCGGCGTTGCTGGCAGGGGCTTTCAGGCTTGGAGAGCGGCTTATTCGCCCCACACGTCCTTGAGGACGTTGACCCAGTTCTCACCCATGATCTTGCGCACCACGCGCTCGGAGTGGCCGCGCTTGAGCAAGGTTTCGGTGAGGTTGGGGAATTCGCCCACAGTGCGGATGCCCAGTGGGTTGATGATCTTGCCGAAGTTGGTCAGGCGACGGGCGTAACCCTTGTCGTGGGTCAGGTATTCGAAGAAGTCCTGGCCGTGGCCCTGGGTGAAGTCGGTACCGATACCGATGGCGTCTTCACCGACGATGTTCATGGTGTACTCGATGGCTTCGGCGTAGTCGTCGATTGTCGAGTCGATGCCCTTGGCCAGGAACGGCGCGAACATGGTCACGCCAACGAAACCGCCGTGGTCGGCGATGAACTTCAGCTCTTCGTCCGACTTGTTGCGCGGGTGCTCTTTCAGGCCCGAAGGCAGGCAGTGCGAGTAGCAAACCGGCTTTTTCGACTCGAGGATGACTTCTTCGGAGGTCTTGGAGCCCACGTGGGACAGGTCGCACATGATGCCGACGCGGTTCATTTCGGCAACGATCTCGCGACCGAAGCCCGACAGGCCGCCGTCACGCTCGTAGCAACCGGTACCGACCAGGTTCTGGGTGTTGTAGCACATCTGCACAATGCCCACGCCCAGCTGCTTGAATACGTCGACGTAGGCGATCTGGTCTTCGAAGGCGTGGGCGTTCTGGAAGCCGAAGAGAATGCCGGTCTTGCCCAGTTCCTTGGCCTTGCGGATGTCGGCGGTGGTGCGTACCGGCATCACCAGGTCACTGTTATCGCGGATCAGCTTCTGGCTGGCGGCGATGTTGTCGACGGTAGCCTTGAAGCCTTCCCAGACCGACACCGTGCAGTTGGCCGCAGTCAGCCCGCCTTTGCGCATGTCTTCGAACAGCTCGCGGTTCCATTTGGCAATGATCAGGCCGTCGATGACGATGCTGTCGGCGTGAAGTTCGGCTGGGCTCATCAGGCTGTCCCCTTTTATTGAATGGGTTTGCGCCAAACCTTATTGCCGGCGCTTTGGGGCCAGCATATGCCTGTGCCCAAAGGCGCCCCGATGCAAAAACGACAGGGGGTTTGCCGAAAGCGTCAATGCGCGACATCGCGCCCTCTGGCGCGCCGTCTGGCGATGAGAGACAGTCTCGATAACGACATTTCCGACCGTTTCATGAACATTTCTTCAGGGAGCTATCGTCTTGTCGGCGGCTGAGCGAGAATCCAGCCGATTCGTCAGCCTTGTTGAGGAGAAAACGGATGAAATCAATGGCATGGCTGGTACTGCTGGCTGTCGTATCGGGCGCCCAGGCCGGCGAGGAAGAAAGCACCCCGTGCGACAACGTCGAGACCGACCAGCAGACATTCGCTTGCGCGGCGTTCAACAAGCAGACGGCCGAGCGTGAACTTAAGTCGGCGTATGACGACCTGATACAGCGCATTCGCGACCAGTACGCCGACGAAGGCGACAAGGCAGACGCCTTGGCCGAGCGTATGGAGGCGGCCGAGAAACTGTGGACGCAACTGCGCGATGCCGACTGCAAGGTCGAAACCTATGCCGAGAAACCGGGCAGCAAGGCGTTCGAAGCGGCGTGGAACACCTGCGTGGCACAACGCAGCGATGACCGCTCGGAGTACCTGCAGTCCATCGGCCAGCAGTAAGGGAGTTCCTCGGCAGGAAAGGCTTTCGGCTTATCTGTCTTGACGATCCGAACCAAAGTGCGTCCCCGGCGCCTCACCCGAGGTGCCGATGATGAACTCGATCGGAAACCAAGACATGACCTCTACTATCAGCAAGACCGACATGAACAGCGCCATTGCCGCCCTGAAGAAAGAAGGCGAAGAACGCGCCGTCATGGTTGCCAACACCGTCTGCATCTTTGCCCCGGATGTACCTGCCAGCGTTGCCGAAGACGTGCTCGATGGCATGCGCTTGATGAACCTGTCGGCAAACAAGAAGTTCGACAAGGAAACCCAGCAGCGCGAGTGGTACAACTTCTACAACGACGGCCTGGGCAAGTTCGGCTGGACGCTGACCGGCGCCGCCCATGTCGAGGAAGCAATCGACAAGGACACCCACACGCTGGCCACCCTGGTGCCGCAGATCGTCACCGTCCAGATCGGCGCCAGCCACCGCCTGAGCCGCTGTGTAAAACGCTCCTTCGAAGTGATCGTGCAAACACCCAAGGCGCAGCAACTGCTCGAAGAAAGCAGCGTGAGTGTTTCGGGCAAATCCAGCACCATCCAGATTTCGGCCTGCGAGATGACACCGCAAGGCCTGCCGATCATGCACATGACCAGCGTTCAGCTGAGCTATGACAAGGCCGAGAAAGCCGCAGGGTCCGCTGGCCGCATCATCGACAAGTCGAATACCCGTGTATACCGGGCCTCGCAACAGGGCTCGTTCAGTGTTCGCCACTTCGACGCCATGCGCGAAGCCGTCAGGATGAAGTTGGCCAGCCAGGCGTTCGACATCCTGGCGCTGGAACTCTGACCTGCACCTGGCGCCGCCCAGCGGCGCCAGGCTCCCCTTCCTACGCCTGCAGCGAGGACCACAAGCATGCCCACCAAACTCGCCAACCAACCCTGGGAAGACCTTCATGCCTGCCTGCGCCTGGCGCAACTAGAGGCCAACCAGGCTCACGATCGCCAACAGGATGGCCAGCGCTGGTTCAGCCGTTTTCTGCAGGGCCTGGAGAACAGCGGTGTCGAACTGATCGAACGGACGACGAAAAGCATCAACTGCGTACCCACGGATGCTGTGTTTCAAGACGTCTTCAACGGCTGGATTCCAGCGCCCCAGCGTCGCAACCTCAAGTTCGAGCGGGTTGCCAACGACATACTTAATGGCTTGAAACAGCCAGACCTCGCCCTGCTGCGCAGCACTTCGGCCAGCTCGCACCTGCGCATCGAATTTGACCTAGATGACAGCGGCAGCCCGCTGGCGATCGTCTTCAACCTGTGCTGTTCGACCGACCCGGATGCCCCACGTACGCGCCTTGCCCTGCAACTGGACCACATGGGCGCGAAACTCGACGCCCGGGCTTTCGAGGCGCGACGAGTACAGGTGGAAAACCGCCTCCAGGCGCTTTCTGACCTCGATCAGTTCTAACCAGGCGGCATTGCACGCTCCACGGCTGAGGGTGGTCGCCACCGTGCAAAGGTTAGTCGCAAGAACGCATGGCCCAGAGCATGGGCCGCGTAAAGGATTTCAGTTACTTTTTCACCCTGTTTGGCTTCTGCTCGGTAGACAACTTGGCCGATTCGCTCGATACCTCCTACCGATTGCGCCATGCTCAGCCCCTTAGGCAGCGGATGTTCCTGATACATGTCTGGGACGTTGAACGCCCCTTCATATCTGCCCCGACAACTGCGGTGAGCAGGCACGCCGTAAGTTGGCCCAACAGACCAAAGAGGCCATAAGAAGGGAAGCGCTGCAATAACGCAGAGAGCATTCTCCTTATAACTGCCGGCCTCCACATCCAAATTCACCAAGGTGATTAAAGATGAATGATTCGATTAACAATATTAAAGAAATAGAATTTTTGGAGTTTGTGAACAAAATTTACGTAGTTGACTACCCTAGCGACGAAGCGCACCGTAGCGCTGTGGAGAAGTTTGAGAAACTGTCAGAGCACCCCGCTGGATCAGATCTTCTTTTTTACCCAGAGGAAGGGAAAGATAGTCCTGAGCAAATTGTGGCCGAGGTGAAGGCTTGGCGTGCTGCAAACGGCAAACCAGGATTTGCTCAACCCTAATATGTGCCCCCCCGATCAGTTGTAAAGGCGGTCAAAAAACTAATCGGGGTTCCCACCTCGTCTAACCAAACAAGTTTCCAAGGAGGTGAGAGTTGAACCTCCATGGCTCACGAGGACCAGTCACACCACCCGGGCCAACCGATCCTCCCGCGGACACCGCTCGAACCGTGCCCGGTAGCTGCGTGTAAAATACGACGCCGACTCGAACCCGCACGCCACCGCCACCTCCAGCACACTCATGTCGGTCTGGCGCAATAACTGCCGAGCCTTGTCCAGTCGCAATCGCAGATAGAAGCCACTGGGCGTGTCGTCCAGATGCAAGCGGAACAGGCGCTCCAGTTGCCGCCGGGTCACCTGCACTGCATCGGCCAGCACCTGGCTGTTGAGCGGCTGCTCGATATTTCGCTCCATTTCTCCGATCACCTTCACGAGCTTCTTGTTGCTGATGCCGTAACGGCTCGCGATTTGCATGCGCTGGTGGTCCTGGCGCTGGCGAATGCGCCCGAGCACGAACTGCTCGGACACCTGCACCGCCAGCTCGCTGCCATGGGCCTGGCCGATCAGGTCGAGCATCAGATCGATCGACGCGGTACCGCCTGCGCAGGTGATGCGACGCCGATCAATCTCGAACAGCTCCTGGGTCACCTGCAAGCGTGGATAGCGCTCCTTGAACGCCTCCAGCGCCTCCCAGTGCACGGTGGCGCGGTGGCCGTCGAGCAGGCCGGCCTCGGCCAGCACCACCGCGCCGGTATCGATGCCACCCAGAACCACCCCCTCATGGTCCAGGCGGCGTAGCGCCTGCTGCAGCGCCGGCCCATAACAGGCCAATGGCTCGAAACCGGCGACGATCAGCAGGATGCCACCAGGCTCGCCCGCCGCCAGCGCTGCATCGGCGTTCACCGACATGCCATTGCTGGCCAGCACCGCCCCGCCGTCCAGGCTCAACACCTGCCAGCGATACAACGGGCCCTTGAAGCGGTTGGCCACCCGCAGTGGTTCCAGGGCACTGATGAAACCCATGGCCGAGAACCCGGGCAACAACAGGAAGTGAATGATTTGCGGCATTGCATGCTCCACGGCAAAGGTGGTCGCCTCCGTGCAAATGTTGGTCGCCAGGGTGCGATTTTCCACCCTGACAGCAGCGTAGCTTCTTCATACGACCCAGAGAGGTCGAACCCCAATAACAATATGCACTGCCGATGGAGAGCCACCATGCACAGCTTGATCCGCCGCAGCCTGTTGACCCTTGCCCTGAGCAGCATCGCCACTTCCCCACTATTCGCCGCCGAGCCCGCGGCTTGCAAGAACGTCCGTCTGGGCGTGGTCAACTGGACCGACGTCATCGCCACCAGCGCCATGGCGCAGGTGCTACTCGATGGCCTTGGCTACCAGACCAAGCAGACCAGCGCTTCACAGCAGATCATCTTCGCCGGCATCCGCGACAAGCGCCTGGACATGTTCCTGGGTTACTGGAACCCAATCATGACCCAGACCATCACACCGTTCGTCGACGCCAAACAGGTCAAGGTGCTCGACAAGCCGAGCCTGGAAGACGCCCGCGCCACCCTGGCGGTGCCCAAGTACCTGGCCGACAAGGGCCTGAAGACCTTTGCCGACATCCACAAGTTCGAGAAGGAACTGGGTGGGAAAATCTACGGCATCGAACCAGGCTCCGGCGCCAATACCCAGATCAAGGCGATGATCGCCAAGAACCAGTTCGGCCTGGGCAAGTTCCAGCTGGTCGAGTCCAGCGAGGCCGGCATGCTCGCCGCCGTCGACCGCGCGGTGCGGCGCAACGAGGCAGTGGTGTTCTTCGGCTGGGCACCGCACCCGATGAACGTGAATATCGACATGGTCTACCTGGGCGACAGCCAGGACGCACTGGGCCCGGACGAAGGCCGCGCGACAGTGTGGACGGTGACCGCGCCGGACTACGCCGAACGCTGCCCCAACGCCCACCGCCTGCTGGCCAACCTGAATTTCAGTGCCGAGGACGAGAGCCGCATGATGCAGCCGCTGCTCGACCACAAGGATGCGCTGGAGTCGGCCCGCCAGTGGCTCAAGGACCACCCCGAGGACAAGGCCCGCTGGCTGGAGGGTGTGACCACCTTCGATGGCAAGCCGGCTGCCGACAACCTAAACCTCACTGCCAACTGATCCGGCCCATTCGCGGGTAAACCCGCTCCCACAAGGCATGCACATGCCAGGGGCAACATCGTCCCCTGTGGGAGCGGGTTTACCCGCGAAAAGGCCACCAGACACCACAAGGAACCCCGCCATGAACCACGACGTCATCATCACCTGCGCCCTCACCGGCGCCGGCGACACCGCCTCGAAAAGCCACCTTGTTCCAGTCACCCCCAAGCAGATCGCCGAGTCTGCCGTAGAGGCCGCCAAAGCCGGCGCCACCGTGGTCCACTGCCACGTGCGCGACCCGCAAACCGGTCGCTTCAGCCGTGACGTGGCGCTGTATCGCGAAGTCATGGAGCGCATCCGCGAAGCCGACGTGGACATCATCGTCAACCTTACCGCGGGCATGGGTGGCGACCTGGAAATCGGCCCGGGTGAAACACCACTGGAGTTCGGCGCGGGTACCGACCTGATCGGCCCACTGGAGCGTCTGGCCCATGTCGAAGCGCTGCTGCCGGAAATCTGCACCCTCGACTGCGGCACTCTCAACTTCGGCGACGGCAACTCGATCTACGTCTCCACCCCGGCACAACTGCGCGCCGGCGCCAAGCGCATTACCGAGCTGGGGGTAAAAGCCGAGCTGGAAATCTTCGACACCGGCCACCTGTGGTTCGCCAAGCAGATGATGAAGGAAGGCCTGCTCGAAGACCCGCTGTTCCAGCTGTGCCTGGGTATCCCGTGGGGCGCTCCGGCCGATACCACCACCATGAAGGCGATGGTCGACAACTTGCCGCCAAACGTCACCTGGGCCGGGTTCGGTATCGGTCGCATGCAGATGCCGATGGCCGCACAGGCGGTGCTGCTGGGCGGCAACGTGCGGGTGGGCCTGGAGGACAACCTTTACCTGGACCGTGGCGTGCTGGCCAGCAACGGCCAGTTGGTCGAGCGCGCGGTGGAAATCATTTCGCGCCTTGGCGCCCGTGTGCTGACCCCGGCCGAAGGCCGGGAAAAGATGAACCTCAAACGCCGCTGACACCTTCAGGAGCTCAACATGACCTTCATCACCGAGATCAAGACCTTCGCCGCGCTGGGTAGTGGCGTGATCGGCAGCGGCTGGGTCGCGCGCGCCCTGGCCCACGGCCTGGACGTGGTCGCCTGGGACCCGGCGCCAGGCGCCGAGCAGGCCTTGCGCAAGCGCATCGCCAACGCCTGGCCGGCATTGGAAAAACAAGGCCTGGCACCAGGAGCATCACAAGACCGCCTGAAGTTCGTCGCCACCATCGAGGAATGTGTCCGCGACGCCGATTTCATCCAGGAAAGCGCCCCTGAGCGCCTGGACCTGAAGCTCGACCTGCACGCAAAGATCAGCGCCGCCGCCAAACCCGACGCGATCATCGGTTCCAGCACCTCGGGCCTGCTGCCCAGCGAGTTCTACGAGTCGGCCACCCACCCCGAGCGCTGCGTGGTCGGCCACCCGTTCAATCCTGTGTACCTGCTGCCGCTGGTGGAAATCGTCGGTGGCAACCGCACCGCCCCCGAAGCCATCGAAGCGGCCCGGACCATCTACACCGCCCTGGGCATGCGCCCGCTACACGTACGCAAGGAAGTGCCCGGGTTCATCGCCGACCGCCTGCTCGAAGCGCTGTGGCGCGAAGCACTGCACTTGGTCAACGACGGCGTGGCCAGTACCGGCGAGATCGACGATGCCATCCGTTTCGGTGCCGGCTTGCGCTGGTCGTTCATGGGCACGTTCCTCACCTACACCCTGGCCGGTGGTGATGCGGGCATGCGTCACTTCATGGCCCAGTTCGGCCCGGCGTTGAAACTGCCCTGGACCTACCTGCCGGCGCCGGAACTCACCGACAAGTTGATCGACGATGTGGTCGAAGGGACATCCGTGCAACTGGCGGATCGCAGCATCGCCGCGCTGGAGCGCTATCGTGATGACACCCTGTTGGCAGTGCTGGAAGCGGTAAAGACCAGCAAGGCCAGCCACGGTATGGCTTTCGGCGACTGAGGAGACCGCGATGCCCGCACTGATCACCTACCGCACCCCGGTCCAGGAGGACTGGGTCGACTACAACGGGCACCTGCGCGATGCCTACTACCTGCTGATCTTCAGCTACGCCACCGACGCGCTGATGGAGCGCATCGGCCTGGATGCCGACAGCCGCGGCCAGAGCGGTAACTCGCTGTTCACCCTGGAGGCGCACATCAACTACCTGCACGAAGTAAAGCTGGGCACCGAGGTATGGGTGCAGACGCAGATCATCGGCTTTGATCGCAAGCGCCTGCATGTCTACCACAGCCTGCACCGGGCAGGGTTCGCCGAAGCGCTGGCGACCAGTGAGCAGATGCTGCTGCATGTGGACCTGGCGGGGCCGAGGTCGGCACCGTTCAGTGAGCGTAGTGTCGAGTTGCTGCAAGGGTTGGTGGATGAGCAGCAGGATGTGCCCCCGGCTGAGTTCGTCGGACGGGTGATGGGTTTGAACACCCGATCCTGAACAAAACTGCGTACCCTGTGAGAGCGGGTTCACCCGCGAATGCGATGGTGAAGCTACCGACGCATTCGCGGGTGAACCCGCTCCCACAGAGGCATGCATGCCTGCAAGTATTGAGCAAGACAGTGAGCCAACAGCGGTGGCGGTGTTGCTCCGGGCAAAAAAATAACCCCGGAAAGCCGTGAGCATCCGGGGCCAAGAGCGAGCAACATCCACTGTACACGAACGAGGGTGACCAAACCCTCCGTTGCGGCAGATGGCTTGAGTTTGCGCACTTCCCGAACACTGGATTTAGCCGTAAACGACCTGTTCTTAGCCAAAGCAGCCATGGCGCCATTCTGTTGTTGCGGGCATGTCGCCGGCGTCACAGAATCGGTCGTAAATCACAGCAGCACTCTCTTAGCGATAAAAGGGACAACAGCCATGATGCATGCGGATTTGATTGACCAGGACGATCTGGCAGGCCACCTGCGCGCGCGCGGGTTCGAGATTCCGGCCGGCGCTACTGCCGAGCAGGCGTGCGAAGCGGTGGTGCGTGGGTTGACCGAGCCCAATGCACGGGCGCTGAAGGGGATGGTGGAGCAGATGTATACTGGTAGTGCGACGATCCTGCCGGCGGTGCGCCAGGCCATCGACAAACAGCTGTTGCCGGCGTTGGCGCAGTTCAACAAGCGCGGCTGATTCGTTTTCCTGTACTGGCCTCTTCGCGGGTAAACCCGCTCCCACAGGTATCGCACCGCTTTTGAATCCGGTGCAGTACCTGTGGGAGCGGGTTTACCCGCGAAGAGGCCAGTGCTGTTTCAGAGCCTTACACTGGCAAAGGTCGACTCGTTGCGCGCCTGGCTCAGGGCCGCCATCGGCCCGCTGTGCGGCGACAGGGTCATGGCCTGCGGGATCGGCATCATCGCCACCTGCTGCGCGGTGTTGGAGCCCACGCGCTCGTCACGCGGCGGAATGCCGAAATACTCGCGGTAGCATTTGGAGAAGTGCGGGGTAGACACGAAGCCGCACACCGACGCCACTTCGATGATCGACATCGGCGTCTGCTTCAGCAGCTGCCGGGCGCGGATCAGGCGCAGCTTCAGGTAGTAACGCGACGGCGAACAGTGCAGGTACTTCTGGAACAGGCGCTCGAGCTGCCGGCGCGATACCGACACGTATACCGCCAGTTCGTCCAGGTCGATCGGCTCTTCGAGGTTGGCCTCCATCAGCGCAACGATTTCCTGCAGCTTCGGCTGGTTGGTGCCAAGCATGTGCTTGAGCGGCACGCGCTGGTGATCCTGCTCGTTGCGGATGCGCTCGTAGACGAACATTTCGGAGATCGCCGCCGACAGTTCACGGCCGTGGTCGCGGCTGATCAGGTGCAGCATCATGTCCAGCGGCGCAGTACCGCCGGAGCTGGTGAAGCGGTTACGGTCGAGGGTGAACAGGCGGGTGCTCATGTTGACGCGCGGGAAAGCCTCTTGCATCGCGGCCAGGCATTCCCAGTGCACACTGCAATCGAAACCATCCAGCAGCCCGGCACAGGCCAAGGCCCAGCTGCCGGTGCATACCGCGCCCAGGCGGCGCGACTGGCGGGCCTGGGTTTGCAACCAGGTGACATGCTCGCGGGTGACACTGCGCTGGATGCCCACGCCGCCGCAAACAATCACGGTATCGATGGGAGGCGCACTGTGCATCGCGGCGTCAGGGGTTATCTGCAAGCCATCGCTGGCCCACACCTGTCCACCATCGGCGGTGAGGGTGTGCCAGCGGTACAGCTCGCGGCCGGACAGCTGGTTGGCCATGCGCAGCGGCTCGACGGCCGACGCCAGGGAAATCAGGGTGAAATTGTCCAATAGGAGAAACCCGATGGACTGGGGGGCTGTGCGGTTCTGGGTTGGGTTCCCGGAGGTGTACGACGTCATCGCGATTTCTCCTCACACAAATGCAGGGGGTGCCTCAGGCGAGCACTGATTTCTTGTTATGTATGGCCCCGGTTTCATGTGTGGGGGCCTTGGTACCAATCTCTACGCAAACGCCGTGCCTGAAGTTGAACGGCCATCCAAAAAAACCTGAAAACGACGCCTTTGTTAGGCAAATCAGGTGCTTTGATCGAGTTGGTCAATCATCGTAGAACGGGCGTGCTAGGCGGTGTGCGTGGAATGGCTGAGCAATTTGGTGACACGCGCAGTGTAGGATGCCCAGAAACGACACTCTTGAGTGTCACCGACAATGCCCGCACTGATTACGACACCCGACGATTGGTATGCGTCGCACTGCACCATAAGGATGCATTGGGGGGGCTGTGCTGCACCTGCGTCAAACTCAAGGGCCTCTTCACGGTTTCACCCGCGAAGAGGCCCTTGAGGTCCGGTCAAGCTATCAGCACTCGATCGCGCTGACCGCCAAACCACCGCGCGAAGTCTCTTTATACTTGTCGTGCATGTCGGCCCCGGTATCGCGCATGGTGCGGATCACCTGGTCGAGGGAAATGAAGTGCTCGCCGTCACCACGCAGGGCCATCTGCACAGCGTTGATGGCCTTGACCGCGGCAATCGCGTTGCGCTCGATGCACGGAACCTGCACCAACCCACCGACCGGGTCGCAGGTCAGGCCCAGGTTGTGCTCCAGGGCGATCTCGGCAGCGTTCTCCACCTGTGGCGGGGTCGCGCCCAGCACTTCGGCAAGCCCCGCCGCTGCCATGGCGCAAGCCGAACCGACTTCCCCTTGGCAACCCACTTCGGCACCAGAGATCGAGGCGTTCTTCTTGCACAGGATGCCCACCGCGGCAGCACCGAGGAAGAAGTCGACCACGCTGGACTCGTCCACCGCATCGCTGAAGCGCATGTAGTAGTGCAACACCGCCGGGATGATGCCCGCCGCACCGTTGGTCGGTGCGGTAACCATACGCCCGCCGGCAGCGTTTTCTTCATTGACCGCCAAGGCGAACAGGTTGACCCACTCCATGGCGCTCATGGTCGAGCCGATCACGTTGGGTTTGCCGATTTCCTGCAGGCTGCGGTGCAGCTTGGCGGCGCGGCGGCGCACGTTCAATCCGCCGGGCAGCGTGCCTTCGTACTTGAGGCCGTTGTTGACGCATTCCTGCATGGCTTCCCAGAGCTTGTGCAGGCCGGCGCGGATCTCTTCCTCGCTGCGCCAGACCTTCTCGTTGGCCATCATCAATTGCGACACGCTGAGGTCGTTTTGCTTGCACAGGCGCAGCAGTTCGGCAGCGCTATTGAAATCGTAAGGCAGCACCGTCTGGTCAGCATCCAGCACGCCGCTGGCGGCCTGGGCGGCATCGACCACGAAGCCGCCACCCACCGAGTAGTAGGTGTCGCGGTGCAGCTCGCCCTGTTCGCCTTCGGCAACCAGGGTCATGGCGTTGGGGTGGTACGGCAAATTCTCGTCCAGCAACAGCATGTCGCGGGCCCAGACGAATTCGATGGGCAGGCGGCTGTCCAGCTGCAGGGTGTTGGTTTCGCGCAGGTCGGCTATACGCGGCACGATCTGGGTCGGGTCGATGGCGTCAGGCCATTCACCCATCAAGCCCATGATGATGGCATTGTCGGTGCCGTGCCCCACACCTGTGGCCGACAGCGAGCCATACAGGCGCACTTCGATCCGCTTCACACGTTCCAGCTCGCCGCGTTCGCGCAGGCCCTGGACGAACAGGGCGCCAGCACGCATGGGGCCTACGGTGTGGGAGCTGGAGGGCCCGACACCGATCTTGAACAGGTCGAACACGCTGATGGCCATTGTCGAATCACCTCTTGCTGGGCTTGTCTCTGCGCGCCATGCGCAGGGCGGGGCAACTGCTAGGCTGAAGCAGCGGGCCGCCTTGAATGCACGCATCATCGGGCTTTTACCAACCCCCTCGCCGTCTGCAACCGACGTACTTTTGTCCAGCAGCGCCGCGCTGTTTTCAACCGGGGAGCTGCCCTTGCCACGCCGCTTTACGGCGGCCTGGTGACGTAAAAATGCGGCTGAGGGGGTGGAAAAATCCATAAACGACATCGCCCATACTGGATACGACCCGTTCCGTACTGGTTACGACCCCACCAGTAGGCGATTGCCCGGCGCTGGAGGATTATCGAAAGCGACTCGTAAAGCACGGCCACGCATCCTGCCCTCTGCAGGCCTGGTCGACCGGACCCTGAGAAAGCCCGGCGACCCACGCGAACCCGAAGACAAAATCACAGGAGTCCATCCATGAAAGGTTCACCCTCGCTGTTGCTGGTTGCGTTGCTGTCCGCGCCTTTGCTGGCCCAGGCCGCCGAACCCGAGCAATGCCAGACGGTACGGTTCTCGGATGTCGGCTGGACCGACATCACGGTCACTACCGCGACCACCAGCGTTGTGCTCGAAGCACTGGGTTACAAGACCCACACCACCATGATCTCGGTACCGGTGACCTACAAGTCGCTGGCCACCGGCAAGGACCTGGACGTGTTTCTCGGCAACTGGATGCCGACCATGGAGAACGACATCAAGCAGTATCGCGACGCCGGCACCGTGGAAACCGTGCGCGCCAACCTGGAAAACGCCAAGTACACCCTGGCCGTGCCCCAGGCGCTGTATGACAAGGGCCTGAAGGATTTCAGCGACATTCCCAAGTTCAAGCAGGAACTGGACGGCAAGATCTACGGCATCGAGCCCGGCAACGATGGCAACCGCACCATCCAGAGCATGATCGACAAGAACGCCTTCGGCCTGAAGGACGCCGGATTCAAGATCGTTCAGTCCAGCGAGGCCGGCATGCTGTCGCAGGTCGACCGCGCGCAGAAACGCGGCGAGGCCATCGTGTTCCTCGGCTGGGAACCGCACCCGATGAACACCCGCTTCAAGATGCAGTACCTGACCGGCGGAGACGAATTCTTCGGCCCCGACTTCGGCAAGGCGACCGTATTGACCAACACCCGCAAGGGCTATGTGCAGGAGTGCAGCAACGTTGGCCAGCTGTTGAAGAACCTGTCGTTCGAGCTCAAGGATGAAAGCACCATGATGGGCTATGTCCTGGACGACAAGATGAAACCCGAGGCGGCTGCCAAGAAGTGGCTCAAGGACAACCCTGGCAAACTGGATGCCTGGCTGGCCGGCGTAACCACCGTGGATGGCAAACCCGGCCTTGAGGCGGCCAAGGCCAAGCTGACGCAATAACGAAATACGCAATAGCGCTACCTCGGGGCAGGACCGTGCCTGCCCCGGGTTGAGTTCATTCTATGCAGGTGGAAGCTCGCTATCATGCTTATCGATCAGAAAATACCCCTGGGCCAGTACATCGCGTCGTTCGTCGAGTGGCTGACCCAGAACGGCGCGAATTACTTCGACGCCATCGCGCAAGGCCTGGAGTTCATGATCCATGGCGTAACCAGTGCCCTGACTTTCTTCAATCCGTTCGTGCTCATCGCTCTGTTCGCCGCCCTGGCGCATTTCATCCAGCGCAAGTGGGCGCTGACCGCATTCGTCGCCCTGTCGTTCCTGCTGATCCTCAACCTGGGTTACTGGCAGGAAACCATGGAAACCCTGGCGCAGGTCACCTTCGCCACGGTGGTTTGCGTGGCCATCGGCGTGCCACTGGGCATCGTCGCCGCGCACAAACCGATGTTCTATACCGCCATGCGCCCGGTACTCGACCTGATGCAGACGGTACCTACCTTCGTCTACCTGATCCCCACCCTGACCCTGTTCGGCCTGGGTGTGGTGCCGGGGCTGATCTCGACAGTGGTGTTTGCCATCGCCGCGCCGATCCGTCTCACGTATCTGGGCATCTGCGACGTCCCGCAGGAGCTGATGGATGCCGGCAAGGCATTTGGCTGCTCACGGCGCCAGCTGCTCACCCGTATCGAACTGCCGCACGCGATGCCAAGCATCGCCGCCGGCGTTACCCAGTGCATCATGCTGTCGCTATCGATGGTGGTGATCGCCGCCCTGGTCGGCGCTGACGGCCTGGGCAAACCTG
Organism: Pseudomonas sp. NBB; assembly: GCF_032701105.1. NCBI lineage: Bacteria > Pseudomonadati > Pseudomonadota > Gammaproteobacteria > Pseudomonadales > Pseudomonadaceae > Pseudomonas > Pseudomonas sp. NBB. The sequence goes on along the minus strand of NZ_CP103994.1, from coordinate 327,793 downwards.
TGGTCAACGCACTGAACACCGCCGATATTTCCCTGGGCTTCGAAGCGGGCCTGGCGATCGTGCTGCTGGCGATCATGCTCGACCGTATCTGCAAGCAACCGGACCTGCCGGTAAGGGGTGAAGCATGAGCATCATTCGTTTCGAAGACGTCGACGTCATCTTCTCCAACAAGCCGCGCGAAGCGCTGGCGCTGCTCGACCAAGGCCAGACCCGCGAGCAGATTCTCAAGCAGACCGGCCTGGTGGTGGGTGTCGAGAAGGCCAACCTGGATATCCAGAAGGGCGAGATCTGCGTGCTGATGGGCCTGTCCGGCTCGGGCAAGTCGAGTTTGCTGCGCTGCATCAACGGCCTCAACACCGTCAGCCGCGGCAAGCTGTTCGTCGAGCACGAAGGCAAGCACATCGATATTGCCCACTGCACCCCGGCCGAACTGAAGATGATGCGCACCAAGCGCATTGCCATGGTGTTCCAGAAATTCGCCCTGATGCCCTGGCTGACGGTGCGCGAGAACATCAGCTTTGGCCTGGAAATGCAGGGCCGCCCCGAGAAGGAACGGCGCAAGCTGGTAGACGAGAAGCTCGAACTGGTGGGCCTGACCCAGTGGCGCAACAAGAAGCCGGACGAACTGTCTGGCGGCATGCAGCAGCGTGTGGGCCTGGCCCGGGCGCTGGCGATGGATGCCGACATCCTGCTGATGGACGAACCGTTCTCGGCACTGGACCCGCTGATCCGCCAAGGGCTGCAGGACGAGTTGCTTGGCCTGCAGGCCAAGCTGAGCAAGACCATCGTGTTCGTCAGCCACGACCTGGACGAGGCACTGAAACTGGGTAGCCGCATCGCCATCATGAAGGACGGGCGGATCATTCAGTACAGCAAGCCGGAAGAGATCGTGCTCAACCCGGCCGACGAGTATGTGCGTACCTTTGTTGCCCATACCAACCCACTGAACGTGCTGTGCGGGCGCAGCCTGATGCGCAGCCTGGACAACTGCAAGCGGGTGAACGGTTCGGTGTGCCTAGACCCCGGCATCGACTCGTGGCTGGACCTTGGCGAAGGCGGCTCGATCAAGCGCGCACGCCAGGGGCAGAACGGGCTTGACCTGCAAAACTGGGCACCAGGGCAGGATGTGGAGCTGCTGGGCCGCCGCCCAACGTTGGTAAATGCCGATATCGGCATGCGCGAGGCGCTGCAGATTCGTTATCAGACCGGCAACAAGCTGGTGTTGCAGGATAACGACAAGGTGGTGGGGATACTTGGGGATACCGAGCTTTATCACGCATTGCTCGGCAAGAACCACGGCTGATGCCATTGGGGCCGCTTTGCGGCCCTTTCGCGACACAAGGCCGCTCCTACAGGGGAACGCATATCCCTGTAGGAGCGGCCTTGTGTCGCGAGAGGGCAAAGCCCTCCCAACAATGGGTCAGCGAACGACGATCCCGCGCGAAGCCATGTAGGCCTTGGCTTCCGGCACCGTGTACTCACCAAAGTGGAAGATACTGGCAGCCAGCACCGCACTGGCATGCCCTTCCAGAATGCCGTCAGCCAAGTGCTGCAGGTTACCCACACCGCCCGAGGCAATCACCGGAATACCCAGCGCATCACTGATCGCACGGGTAACACCCAGGTCGAAGCCGTTCTTCATGCCGTCCTGATCCATGCTGGTCAGCAGGATCTCGCCAGCACCCAGGCCTTCCATCTTCTTCGCCCATTCAACGGCATCCAGCCCGGTCGGCTTGCGCCCGCCGTGGGTGAAGATTTCCCAGCGTGGTTCTTCGCCCGGCCCGGACACCTTCTTGGCATCAATGGCGACAACGATGCACTGCGAACCGAAACGGTCCGCTGCCTCGCCGACGAACTCTGGGTTGAACACCGCGGCCGTGTTGATCGAGACCTTGTCGGCACCGGCATTGAGCAGGTTGCGGATGTCCTGCACGGTGCGCACGCCACCGCCCACGGTCAGCGGGATGAACACCTGGCTGGCCATGCGCTCGACGGTATGCAGGGTAGTGTCGCGGCCGTCGACGCTGGCAGTGATGTCGAGGAAGGTGATTTCGTCGGCACCTTGCTCGTCGTAGCGACGGGCGATTTCCACCGGGTCGCCGGCATCACGGATGTTCTCGAACTTGACGCCCTTGACCACCCGGCCGTTGTCCACGTCCAGGCAAGGGATGATGCGCTTGGCCAGTGCCATGGTTCAGTCCTCAGCCTTGGTAGTTGTCGCAGAAGGCCTGGGCCTCGGCGACATCGAGGGTGCCTTCGTAGATGGCACGGCCGGTGATGGCGCCGATGATGCCCGGGGCCTTGGCGTCCAGCAGGGCCTTGATGTCGCCCAGATTGTGGATGCCGCCCGAGGCGATCACCGGGATCGAGGTAGCTTCTGCCAGCGCCTTGGTGAACGGCACGTTGCAGCCCTGCATCATGCCGTCCTTGGCGATGTCGGTGTAGACGATCGCCGAGACGCCATCGGCCTCGAAACGCTTGGCCAGGTCGATGACCTGCACCGAGCTCACTTCAGCCCAGCCGTCGGTGGCGACGAAGCCGTCCTTGGCGTCCAGGCCAACGATGACCTTGCCCGGGAAGGCCTTGCACGCTTCGGCGACGAACTCCGGCTGCTTGACCGCCTTGGTGCCGATGATCACGTAGCTGACGCCAGCCTTGACGTAGTGCTCGATGGTTTCCAGCGAGCGGATGCCACCACCGATCTGGATCGGCAGGGTCGGGTAGCGCTTGGCAATGGCGGTGACCACTTCACCGTTGACCGGCTGGCCTTCGAAGGCGCCGTTGAGGTCGACCAGGTGCAGGCGGCGGCAGCCACCCTCGACCCACTTGGCGGCCATGCTCACAGGGTCGTCGGAAAATACCGTGGAGTCTTCCATGCGGCCCTGGCGCAGGCGCACGCAGGCACCGTCCTTCAGATCGATAGCGGGGATAATCAGCATCTTGGGAACCTGTCTGTTCTTGGGGTTTCAGGGCTTCTCGAGCGCCCACAGATCGCTTTCGATGCTCTCGAACCGCTCCTTGAGGTGCAGCTGAACATCGACAATCGCCCTGTTGTAGTAAAGGGGTGCAATTTCTTTGCTGAACAGTTCGAGGACTTCGGCCACTTCGAACGACCCCAGCTCCAGCTCGAAACGGTCTTCGAGGAAGCGCTTGAGCGTGTGCAGCGCTTCGCGCTCCTGCTCGGGGGCCAGGGTGATGACCGGGGCCTTGGTCTTCGACCTGCTCATTTACCAGCGCCCGTCCCAGGCGACGAAGTTCTGCAGCAGCTGCAGGCCATGGGTATGGCTCTTCTCCGGGTGGAACTGCACGGCAAAGCGCGAGCCATCGGCCAGTGCAGCGGCGAAATCGACACCGTAATGGCCGCGACCGACCACCTGGGCCGGCTTGCCTGCATTGATGTAATAGCTATGCACGAAGTAGAACCGCGCACGGTCGGGGATGTCGTGCCACAGCGGGTGGTCGTTGGTCTGGCCGACTTCGTTCCAGCCCATGTGCGGCACCTTCAGGTGCTCGCCGTCTTCCTGCAGGTCTTTGCCGAAGAAGCGAACCTGGCCGGGGAACAGGCCGATACAGTCGACACCGTCGTTTTCTTCGCTGTGGTCGAGCAGTGCCTGCATACCCACGCAGATGCCGAGGAACGGGCGGTCCTGGCTGACTTCACGCACCAGGCTGTCGAAGCCCAGGCGGCGGATTTCTGCCATACAGTCGCGAATCGCGCCCACGCCCGGGAATACCACGCGGTCGGCTTCGCGGATGACCGTGGCATCACTGGTGACCAGCACCTTGCCGGCACCTACATGCTCGAGCGCCTTGGCCACCGAATGCAGGTTGCCCATGCCATAGTCGATTACGGCTACCGTCTGCATTTACAGGCACCCTTTGGTGGAAGGCATCTGCCCGGCCATGCGCTCGTCGAGGGTAATGGCCATGCGCAGGGCGCGGCCGAAAGCCTTGAACACGGTCTCGATCTGGTGGTGGGTGTTGTGGCCACGCAGGTTGTCGATGTGCAGGGTCACCAGGGCGTGGTTGACGAAGCCCTGGAAGAACTCCTGGAACAGGTCGACATCGAAGCCACCGACGCTGGCGCGGGTGTACGGCACATGCATCTGCAGGCCCGGGCGACCGGAGAAGTCGATGACCACGCGCGACAGCGCTTCGTCCAGCGGCACATAGGCGTGGCCGTAGCGGAAGATGCCCTTCTTGTCACCGATGGCCTGGGCAAATGCCATGCCCAAGGTGATGCCGACGTCTTCGACGGTATGGTGATCGTCGATATGCGTGTCACCCTTGCACTCGATATCCAGATCGATCAGCCCATGGCGGGCAATCTGGTCCAGCATGTGTTCAAGGAAAGGCACACCGATATCGAATCGGGCCTTGCCACTGCCATCGAGGTTGATCGAGCACTTGACCTGGGTTTCCAGGGTATTGCGCTCGACGGAAGCCTTACGTTCGACCATCACCAGCTCCGCAAAATCATTAGGCGAAAAGGGCTTCATTATAGGCCTAGAACGCGCCGGCTTGAAACGCGGATGACATATGGCAAAACGAGGAATTACGCAGGCTGGATACCGTTACAGGTCTATACAACCGCATGGCTTGGGGCTGCTTTGCAGCCCATCGCGACACAAGGCCGCTCCTACAGGGGTCGCCTGTAGGAGCGGCCTTGTGTCGCGATGGGGCGCAAAGCGCCCCCAATCAATGGAACAGCACAGCCGTCTTCTGCAAGGTAATCCAAACGCCCCAGGCCAACGGCACGACCACCACAGCCCAGGCCAGCAGTACCAGCGGCAGGCTACCCGGCGCCGCCTTCCACTCCAGCGAGCGCGCCCCGTCGGCGCCCTTGTCATGGCTCAAAGCCCGCTCGGCAGCCAGTTCGGCATCGCTCATGAAGTGCTTGTCGGCCACCGGTCGTACCAGCATGTTGCAGACAAAGCCCAGCACCAGCAGGCCGGCGAGGATGTACAGGGTCATGTCATAAGCAGCCGCACGCTCCACCCCGGCCGCCAATTGGTACTCGCGCAGGTAGGTGATAAGCACCGGCCCCAGCACCCCCGCCGCCGCCCAGGCAGTCAGCAGGCGGCCATGAATTGCGCCGACCATCTGCGTACCGAAGAGGTCGGCCAGGTAGGCCGGTACCGTGGCAAAACCACCACCGTACATCGACAGGATGATGCAGAACGCCGCCACGAACAGCGCCACGTTACCCAGGTGCCCCATGTTCGGCACCAGGCTGTACAAGCCCACGCCCAAGGCAAAGAAGGCGAAATAGGTGTTCTTGCGGCCAATGTAGTCCGAGAACGACGCCCAGAAGAACCGCCCGCCGATGTTGAACAGGCTCAGCAGGCCGGTGAAGCCGGCGGCGATCGCGGCAATCTGCGCCAACTGGGCGCTGTTCAGCTCGCTGAAGCTCAGCCCGTTGCCCAGCAGCTTGCCGGCGAACACTTCCTGCAGCAACGGCGAAGCCATGCCGAGGATGCCGATACCCGCCGACACGTTCAGGCACAGCACCAGCCAGATCAGCGCGAACTGCGGGGTCTTCCAGGCCACGCTGACGTGAACGTGGCGGTCGGTGACCATGGTGTTGCCAGCTTTCTTCACTGGGGCGCTCCAGCCTTCGGGCTTCCAGCCGGTTGGCGGTACGCGATACGCCAGGGCACCAGCGGTCATGAACACGAAGTAGATCGCCGCCATGACGACGAAGCTCTGCCACACGCCCACTTCTTGCGCATTGCCGAAATGGCCCATCAGCGCGGTGGCCAGCGGAGCACCGACCATGGCCCCGCCACCGAAGCCCATGATCGCCATGCCGGTGGCCATGCCGCGCTTGTCCGGGAACCACTTGATCAGGGTCGACACCGGCGAGATGTAGCCCAGGCCCAGGCCGATACCCCCAATTACGCCGGAACCCAGCCACATCAGCCACAACTGATGGGTTTTCACGCCAATCGCCGAAATCAGCATGCCACCGCACCAGCACAGCGCCGACACCAGGCCGGCCTTGCGCGGGCCGGCGTGTTCCAGCCAACCACCCAGCACGGCCGCCGAGCAACCGAGGAAGACGAAGAAGAGGGTGTAGATCCAGCTCAGCATGGAAATCGGCCAATCGCATTCGGCGCTGAACATGCGGGCCATGAAGCCCATGTCCGCCGCGCAGGCGACCGGGGCGGTGATGCCTAGGGCTTGCGACAGCGGCAGCCAGAACACCGAGAAGCCATAGGCCATGCCGATGCACAGATGGATGGCAAGGGCGGCCGGTGGGACCAGCCAGCGGTTGAAGCCCGGACGGGCGATGATGCGCTCCTTCGACAGGAAGCTTGGCGCACTGGCCAAGGTCCCCGCCGCGACGGTACTGCTCATGGATCAGATCCTTCTTATAGGGAGGGTGCAGGCAAAGCGGCGCAAGGGTAGCAGCATCAAGTAGCGTGAAAGCAATCTGATATCGTTAATTTTTGCTCGGCTGAAACGGTCATGTTGCCTATACCGGCGATAGGGCCAGTACAGGCCACACATTCGGAACTGACAAAATCATGGCTGTCGAAAGCCGTACCATCTGTTGTACGCGTAGGAAATGCCCCGTATCTCTAGTCGAATACGCAGGGGTAACCACTGCGGCGCTATACTCTGGCGCTTGAATTTCAAAAACGGACTACAAGGACTCGCCCATGAAAGCGTTCGGCAAAATCCTGGGACTTGGGCTTCTCGGGTTGCTGCTGATCATCGTGGCGCTGGGCTTCGCCCTGACCCACCTCTTCGATCCCAACGACTACAAAGACGAGATTCGCCAGCTGGCACGTGACAAGGCTCACGTCGAGCTGACCCTCAACGGTGACATTGGCTGGAGCCTGTTCCCGTGGCTGGGCCTGGAGTTGCACGATGCGAGCATCGCCACCTTGAACAAACCCAAGGAGCCGTTCGCCGACCTGCAGATGCTGGGGCTTTCTGTACGTGTGCTGCCACTGCTGCGCCGCGAAGTGCAGATGAGCGACGTGCGCGTCGAGGGCCTGAACCTGACCCTGGCCCGTGACGAACAGGGCCATGGCAACTGGGAAGACATCGGTAAACCGCTGCCCGCGCAGAACGGCGCCAGTGCCGATGGGCAGGCCAGTGCTCCAGCCCAGGCACCGGCCGAACAGGCGTCGGCACCGGTCGCCAGCAACGAACGCGCCGTCAAGCTTGACATCGACAGCCTGACCGTGAACAACGCCCGCGTACAGTACACCGATGCCAAGACCGGCCAGAGCTACAGCGCCGAAAGCATCCAGCTGAGCACCGGCCCAGTCCACGAAGGGGCGAACATTCCGCTCAAGGCCAGCGCCTTCCTCAGCGCCAGCCAGCCGAACATCAAGGCCCGCACCGAACTGGCCGGCGAGCTGCGCTTCGACCGCAAGCTCAAGCGCTACAACTTCGAAGACATGCGCCTGTCGGGCGAAACCTCGGGTGAGCCCACCGGCGGCAAGACCGTGACCTTCGCCGCCCAAGGCCAATTGCTGGTCGACCTGGCCGCCAATGTCGCCTCGTGGAACGGCCTGAAAGTCTCGGCCAACCAGCTGCGCGCCCTGGGCGAGCTGAACCTGCGAGACCTGGACAAGGCACCGCAGCTGAGCGGCGGCCTGTCCATCGCCCAGTTCGACCTGCGCACCTTCCTCGACAGCATCGGCCGCCCGCTGCCGGCCACCAACGACCCGGCGGCCTTCGCCAAGCTGGAACTGGTCACCCGCCTGCAGGGCACGCCGAACAGCCTGGCCCTGGAAGACCTGGCGGTGAAGCTGGACGACAGCACCTTCACTGGCCGCGTGGCCGTCGAAGACTTCGCCAAACAGGCCCTGCGCCTGCAGCTCAAGGGCGACACCTTCAACGCCGACCGCTACCTGCCGGCCAAGAGTGAAGAGGCCAAGGGCGCCACCGCCGCGCGTCAGGCCGAGGTCAAGCAACAGGAAACCACTGCGGTCGCCGGCCCTGGCACCACGCCGCTCCCCAATGCCCCGACCCAGGTCGCCTGGAGCGACGACAAGCTGCTGCCGGTCGATCGCCTGCGCGCCCTCGACCTACAGGCCGACCTGGCCTTCGGCTCGCTGACCCTGGACAAACTGCCGATCGAAGACGCCCAGCTCAAGGCCATCGGCCAGGGCGGCCTGCTGACCCTGCAAACCCTGCGCGGTGAACTGTACAACGGCACCTTCGAGGCCAAGGGCACCGTCGACGTGCGCCCTGCCGTGCCGCAACTGGGCGTCAACACCAGCATCCAGCGGGTGCCGGTCGAACACTTCATCAAGACCGAGGGCAAGGAACAGACGCCACCGGTCAAAGGCCTGCTAACCCTGACCAGCGACCTGACCGCCACCGGCAACAGCCAGAAGACCCTGGTCGACACCCTCAACGGCAACGCCAACTTCGTCATCAACGATGGCGTGCTGGTCAATGCCAACTTGGAACAGCAACTGTGCAAGGCCATCGCCACGCTGAACCGCAAGTCGCTCAGCGGCGAGCCGCGTGGCAAGGACACCCCGTTCCAGGAACTGCGTGGCAGCCTGGTAGTACGCAATGGCGTTGCCAGCAACCCGGACCTCAAGGCACGAATTCCGGGCCTTACCGTCAATGGCCATGGTGACCTCGACCTGCGTGTACTGGGCATGGACTACAACGTTGGCGTGGTCGTCGAAGGCGACCAGCGCGCCATGCCGGACCCGGCCTGCCAGGTCAACGAACGGTATGTCGGTGTCGAAATACCGCTGCGTTGCCGCGGCCCGCTGGAGCTGGGCGCCAAAGCCTGCCGCCTGGACCAGGACGGCCTGGGCAAGGTTGCCGCCAAGGTGGCCGGCAACCGTCTGCAAGACAAGATCGATGAAAAACTCGGAGACAAAGTGAGCCCAGAATTGAAAGACGCGCTCAAGGGGCTGTTCAAGCGATGAGCCCCGAGCAGTTCTCCAGCGCTGTGCTGGATTGGTATGACGAACACGGTCGGCACGACCTGCCCTGGCAACAGGGCATCAACCCGTACCGGGTGTGGGTGTCGGAAATCATGTTGCAGCAGACCCAGGTCAGCACCGTGCTCAACTACTTCGACCGCTTCATGCAGGCCCTGCCGACCGTGCAGGCCCTGGCCGAAGCGCCGGAGGACGAGGTGCTGCACCTGTGGACGGGCCTGGGCTACTACACCCGGGCACGCAACCTGCAAAAGGCCGCGAAGATCGTGGTCGAACAGCATGGCGGCGAATTCCCGCGCAGTGTCGAGCAGCTCACCGAGCTGCCTGGCATCGGCCGCTCCACCGCCGGCGCCATCGCCAGTATCAGCATGGGCATCCGCGCACCGATCCTCGACGGCAACGTCAAGCGCGTGCTGGCCCGCTACACCGCCCAGGCCGGCTACCCCGGCGAACCCAAGGTGGCCAACCAGCTGTGGGCCACGGCCGAACGCTTTACCCCACAGCAGCGCGCCAACCACTACACCCAGGCGATGATGGACATGGGTGCCACGCTGTGCACCCGCAGCAAGCCCAGCTGCCTGATCTGCCCGCTGCAGCGCGGCTGCGAAGCGCACCTGCACGGTGAAGAAACCCGCTACCCCGAGCCCAAGCCGCGCAAGGCACTGCCGCAGCGCCGCACGCTGATGCCGCTGCTGGCCAACCACGAAGGCGCCATCCTGCTTTACCGCCGTCCGTCCAGCGGCCTATGGGGTGGTTTGTGGAGCCTGCCGGAACTGGACGACATTGCCCAACTCGACGACCTGGCCTACCAGCACGGCCTGCGCCTGGCTGACAGCCGCGCCATGGACGGCCTGACCCATACCTTCAGCCACTTCCAGCTGGCGATCGAGCCCTGGCTGGTGCGCGTCGACCCGGTCGGCCAGCACGTGGCCGAGGCCGACTGGCTCTGGTATAACCTCGCCACCCCGCCGCGCCTGGGCCTCGCCGCCCCGGTGAAAAAGCTGCTCAAACGCGCGGCCGACGAACTGATTGCAGGAGACGCCCGATGACCCGCACCGTGATGTGCCGCAAGTACAAAGAAGAACTGCCAGGCCTGGAGCGCCCGCCCTACCCCGGCGCCAAGGGCCAGGACATCTTCGAACACATCTCGCAGAAAGCCTGGGCTGACTGGCAGAAGCACCAGACCATGCTGATCAACGAAAAGCGCCTGAACATGATGAACGCCGAGGACCGCAAATTCCTCCAGGGCGAGATGGACAAGTTTTTCGCCGGCGAAGAATACGCCCAGGCGGAAGGCTACGTTCCACCCTCGGAATGACCCCACGGAACGTAAGCGACGGAATTAATTTAAAATTTTTTCAAAAAGTCGTTGACGAGCGGTCTGAAAGTCTATTTAATTCACCTCGTCGCCCAGATAGCTCAGTCGGTAGAGCAGAGGATTGAAAATCCTCGTGTCGGCGGTTCGACTCCGTCTCTGGGCACCACCTTCAAGCTTCTGGTGGTTGCAAAGTTACCCGAAGCGACAACAAGAAACCCGCCTAGTGCGGGTTTTTTGTTGTCTGTGAATTTTCATAATCCAACAGCTTCAATCCTCAAATCCCCTCACGTCTCATTGATAGACATCAAATAGCTATCACTCGCTCACCTTCACAATCGAAGACGGACATCCGACTCGACCCGCAAGGACCTCCATGAGCGAAGAATCCCCCCTCCTGCTCCCCGCCCCCAGCGAGCCCGCCATCACCCCAGCCCGCACGCGTCGCCCACGCCAGCGCAAGCCGGAGCCGACGATCACCAGCATCAGCCAGCAACCTGCTGCACTGGAAGTCGCCACCGCCCCCAAGGGCAGCAACGAAGACAGCACTTCGGCCCGCTTGCCCACCAGCTACCCGTACCGCACCCGCATGCGTCGCCAGGACTACGAGAAGGCCAAGCATGCGCTGCAGATCGAGTTGCTGAAGGTACAGAGCTGGGTGAAGGAAACCGGCCAGCGCGTGGTGATCCTGTTCGAAGGGCGCGATGCCGCAGGCAAGGGCGGCACCATCAAGCGGTTCATGGAGCACCTCAACCCACGCGGCGCGCGCATCGTGGCCCTGGAAAAGCCTTCCGAGCAGGAAAAAGGACAGTGGTACTTCCAGCGCTACATCCAGCATCTGCCCACGGCAGGTGAAATGGTGTTCTTCGACCGCTCCTGGTACAACCGCGCCGGCGTCGAGAAGGTGATGGATTTCTGCTCGCCACTGCAGTACCTGGAGTTCATGCGCCAGGCGCCGGAGCTGGAGCGCATGCTGTGCAACAGCGGCATCCTGTTGTTCAAGTACTGGTTCTCGGTGAACCGCGAAGAGCAGCTGCGCCGCTTCATCTCGCGCCGGGACGACCCGCTCAAACACTGGAAGCTGTCCCCCATCGACATCAAGTCGCTGGACAAGTGGGAGGACTACACCGCAGCCAAGGAGGCGATGTTCTTCCATACCGACACGGCCGATGCACCTTGGACGGTGATCAAGTCCGATGACAAGAAGCGTGCGCGGATCAATTGCATCCGGCACTTCCTGCATTCGCTGGACTACCCGGGCAAGGACCGCAGCGTGGCGCATGCGCCGGATGCGCTACTGGTCGGGCGAGCGTCCCGCGGCTTCGAGGAAGATGAGGCAGAGCCGCAGGCCTGTTGAATCGGCGTGCCTGCTGCGCTTCAATACGCGCAATTTCCGCCCCACCAAGGATTCACCATGGCCACCCCAACCAAGCAACAGAAACGCGCCAAGCGCGCCGCCAGCAAGGCCAAGCAGAACCGCATGGTACGCAGCGGCCAGGCGGTCAAGGCCAGTGCTGGCGACAGCGCCAGCATCGAGCAGGTGTACAACAAGGCCATGGAGTCGGGCAGCTACGACCCGCTATTCAAGAAGATGAAGGAAGCCCAGGAAGGCGGCCTGGTACCGATGATTTCGGTGTTCCTGGTAGATCCGCTGCTGGCCCTTGTGCTCAAGGGACACAAGGAAGAACACGCCACCGATTACATCGTGCTGGTGTTCAACGCCTACCGCAAATGGCTGGATGGGGCCGACGAAGAAGCCACCATGGCCTGGCTGGAGAGCGATGAGTTCCAGGCCGCCTACGTGGCGGCTTCGGAGCTGGTTGCCAAGCAGCAACAGCAGCAGAAGCAATTTGGCTGACAGGGCTGTGTAGCCTGACCGGGCCCTATCGCCGGCAAGCCGCCTCCTTACAGGTACACCCCAGGCCCAAAGGCAATGCCGTCCCTGTGGGAGCGGGCAAGCCCGCGAAAGGGCCGGAACAGGCAACAAAAAAGGCCGCGCCCTTCACAGGGCGCGGCCTTTTCATTTCAGCCAGCGCGGATCAGTTATCCAGCGCCACCCGCCCGGCAGCTTCACGCTTGCGGTGCACCAGCAAGCCAGCCGCCACCACACCAATGCTCAGCAGCGCGGTCGCGATGATTTCGGCGCGGTGGTCCTCACGCAGCGCCATTACCACCAGAATGGCAATGATGAAGGCAATGGTCGCCCAGGTAAGGCCCGGGAACAGCCACATCTTGAAGGTGATCTTCTCGCCGCGGGCCTCACGCTGGGCGCGCATGCGCAGCTGCGATACGGCAATCACCAGGTACACCAGCAGCGCAATGGCACCAGAGCTGGCCAGCAGGAACTCGAACACCTGGGCCGGGGCCACGAAGTTGGCGAACACACAGAGGAACGCCGCTGCAGTGGACAGCAGAACCGCCACATGCGGGGTAGCCGACTTGGTGGTGCGCTGGGCAATGGCCGGAGCGTCACCACGCTTGCTCAGCGAGAACAGCATGCGCGACGAGGTGTACAGCGCCGAGTTCAGGCAGCTGGTCACGGCGATCAGCACGACGATGTCGACGATCAGCTTGGCATTCGGCACGCCGATGCGGCTCAGCACGGTCTGGTAGGAACCGGTCTCGGCCAGGGCCGGGTCGTTCCACGGCACCAGGGCCACGACCAGGAAGATCGACACCAGGTAGAACAGGCAGATACGCCAGATCACCGAGTTGGTGGCGCGGCTGATCTGCTTGCCCGGGTCCTTCGACTCGGCAGCGGCGATGGTAACGATTTCGGTACCCATGAACGAGAACATGGTGGTCAGCATGGCTGCCAGCACCGCGCCCAGGCCGTTAGGCATGAAGCCCTGGGTGTCGAACAGGTGGCTGGCACCGCTTACCTGGCTGCTCGGCACAAAGCCGAACAAGGCAGCACAACCCACAGCGATGAAGCCGATGATCGCCAGCACCTTCAGCAGAGCGAACCAGAACTCGAACTCGCCGTAGTTCTTCACGCTGCACAGGTTGGTCAGGGTCAGCGCCAAGGTGATGACCAGGGAGAACGCCCACAGGTCGACCGCAGGGAACCAGGCATGCAGGATGGCCGCGGCGGCGTTGGCCTCCAGCGGAATTACCAGTACCCAGAACCACCAGTACAGCCAGCCAATGGTGAAACCGGCCCAGCGCCCGATGGCGCGGTCGGCATAGGTAGAGAACGAACCGGTGTCAGGCGAGGCGACAGCCATTTCACCCAGCATGCGCATGACCAGCACGACCAGCGTACCGGCGGCAGCGTAAGCCAGCAGCACGGCAGGGCCGGCAGCAGCAATGGCGTGGCCGGAGCCAACGAAAAGGCCGGCACCGATGACGCCAGCGATGGACAGCATGGTCACATGCCGTTGTTTGAGCCCCTGAGCGAGGTCATTGGAATTGTTACCGCTCATTGAAACTACCTTTGTAAGGAGTGGACCACTCCGACTGCGGTTACGGAGCGCGCCTGGGGTTGACCTGGGCGTCGCTGCAATCGGCGGTTTCCTACTGGCAATAAGCGCGCCATGTGCTGAATACATTCGTCAGAAAAGTCGGTATCCCTTTTAGCATGCGGTTTGGAGGGCTTTCGGCCAACGGCTGACCGAAAGACCATCAAATCATCGGATTACTGAAATACCCACTTACAAACGCACCAAAGGTGCTCCCCGGTAACACCTGTGCACCGCTGCAATGCAAAAAAGTGCAACCTAGAGGTACAACCTGAAGACCTGGCCGCCCCCGTTCGCGGGCATGCCCGCTCCCACAGGTCAGGTGCAACCATTTGAGCCCTTTTAAAGAACCTGTGGGAGCGGGCGTGCCCGCGAAAGGTCTAAAACCGCTTCCATGAGCGGGCCAAAGCTGGCACCATCGCGCCTTTTTTCATCAAGGCTCTGGTGCTGGGCGACACCTTCGCGGACATCCGCGCGACGTTGCGCTGCAACGATGCGACAAACTGCCCCACCAGCGCCCCGAGTCCCCAGCGACCCTGTTGGCCGTGATAATGCCGCTATGCTAGCGTGGCGCACGCCAGGAAGGCCGCCAACAGCTGGGAACGCACCCGTACACATGAGGACCGCACATGGCTCAGGCCACGCCCGCGCTGGAAATCCGCAATCTGCACAAACGCTACGGCGAGCAGGAAATTCTCAAGGGCATTTCGCTGACCGCACGCGACGGTGACGTGATCTCCATCCTGGGGTCGTCCGGCTCCGGCAAGTCCACCCTGCTGCGCTGCATCAACCTGCTCGAAAACCCGCACCAGGGCGAAATCCTGGTTGCCGGTGAAGCCCTCAAGCTCAAGGCCGCCAAGAACGGCGACCTGGTCGCCGCCGACAACCGCCAGATCAACCGCCTGCGCAGCGAGATCGGTTTCGTCTTCCAGAACTTCAACCTGTGGCCGCACATGTCGATCCTCGACAACATCATCGAGGCGCCACGCCGCGTGCTCGGCCAGAGCAAGGCCGAGGCCATCGAAGCCGCCGAAGCCCTGTTGAACAAGGTGGGCATCTACGACAAGCGTCACAGCTACCCCGCCCAGCTTTCCGGTGGCCAGCAGCAGCGCGCCGCCATTGCCCGTACCCTGGCCATGAAGCCCAAGGTCATCCTGTTCGACGAGCCAACTTCGGCGCTCGATCCGGAAATGGTCCAGGAAGTGCTAAACGTTATCCGCGCATTGGCCGAAGAAGGCCGTACCATGCTGCTGGTGACGCACGAGATGAGCTTTGCCCGCCATGTGTCCAGTGAAGTCGTCTTCCTGCACCAGGGCCTGGTCGAAGAGCAGGGATCGCCGCAGCAGGTCTTCGAGAACCCGACCTCGGCGCGTTGCAAGCAATTCATGTCCAGCCACCGCTAACGGAGCAATACATGCACACTTACAAGAAGTTCCTCCTGGCAGCTGCTGCCACGCTGGTGATGTCGGCCAACGCCCTGGCCGCAGAAAAACTGCGCATGGGTATCGAAGCCGCCTACCCACCGTTCAACAACAAGGATGCCAGCGGTAACGTGGTCGGCTTCGACAAAGACATCGGCGACGCCCTGTGCGCCAAGATGAAAGTCGAGTGCTCGGTCGTCACCTCCGACTGGGACGGCATCATCCCGGCCCTGAACGCCAAGAAGTTCGACTTCCTGGTGTCGTCGCTGTCGATCACCGACGAGCGCAAGCAGGCCGTGGACTTCACCGAGCCGTACTACTCCAACAAGCTGCAGTTCATCGCGCCGAAAAACGTCGACTTCAAGACTGACAAACCTTCGCTGAAGGGCAAGGTCATTGGCACCCAGCGCGCAACCTTGGCTGGCACCTACCTTGAAGACAACTACCCGGATGTCGAGATCAAACTCTACGACACCCAGGAAAACGCCTACCTCGACCTGGTTTCCGGCCGCATCGACGGCATCCTGGCCGACAAGTACGTGCAGTACGAGTGGCTGAAGAGCAAAGACGGCTCGAACTTCGAGTTCAAGGGCGAGCCAGTGATGGACAGCGACAAGATCGGCATTGCCGTGCGCAAGGGTGACACCAAGCTGCGCGACGACCTGAACAAGGCCCTGGCAGAAATCAAGGCCGACGGCACGTACAAGAAGATCAACGACAAGTACTTCCCGTTCAGCATCGAATGATCCGCCCCGACCGGCGCGCCCTTGCGGCGCGCCAGTCCCTAGAATGACCTGCCCATGAATATCGACCTGCACGGATTCGGTCCGGCCATGATGGCCGGCACCCTGATGACCGTAAAACTGGCGCTTTGCGCCTTGCTGCTGGGCCTGGTCCTGGGCCTGCTCGGCGCCCTGGCCAAGACTTCCGCAATCAAGCCGCTGCAATGGCTTGGTGGCTTCTATTCGACCCTGGTTCGCGGCGTGCCCGAACTGCTGTGGGTACTGCTTATCTATTTCGGCACCGTCGGCTTGATGAACGCCCTCGGTGAAGCCCTGAACATGCCAGGCCTGGAGCTCAGCGCCTTCGCTGCGGGCGTGATCGCCCTGGGCCTGTGCTTCGGCGCCTACGCCACCGAAGTGTTCCGTGGCGCCATCCTGGCAATCCCCAAGGGCCACCGTGAAGCCGGCCTGGCGCTTGGCCTGTCCAAAGGCCGCATCCTGTCGCGGATCATCCTGCCGCAGATGTGGCGCATCGCCCTGCCCGGCCTTGGCAACCTGTTCATGATCCTGATGAAGGACACTGCCCTGGTATCGGTAATCGGCCTGGAAGAAATCATGCGCCACGCACAAATCGGCGTGACCGTGACCAAAGAGCCGTTCACCTTCTACATGGTCGCGGCCTGCATCTACCTGAGCCTGACCATCATTGCCATGACCGGTATGCACTTCATGGAAAAACGCGCCGCTCGCGGCTTTGCGAGGGCCGAATAATGAATTGGGAAGTCATCATCAAATGGCTGCCACGCCTGGCCCAGGGTGCGACCCTGACCCTGGAGCTGGTAGCCATCGCGGTGGTTGCCGGGTTGGTCCTGGCCATCCCGCTGGGCATCGCCCGCTCCTCGCGCCATTGGTATGTGCGCGCGGTGCCGTTCGGCTACATCTTCTTCTTCCGTGGCACGCCGCTGCTGGTGCAGCTGTTTCTGGTCTACTACGGCCTGGCGCAGTTCGACATGGTGCGTTCGAGTTCGCTATGGCCGTACCTGCGCGACCCGTTCTGGTGCACCGTGCTGACCATGACCCTGCACACTGCTGCCTACATCGCCGAGATCCTGCGCGGCGCGCTGCAGTCGATCCCCAAGGGTGAGATCGAGGCGGCGCGGGCGCTGGGCATGTCGCGAGGCAAGACGCTGTTCTACATCATGCTGCCACGCGCCGCGCGCATCGGCCTGCCGGCGTACAGCAACGAAGTGATCCTGATGCTCAAGGCCAGCGCCCTGGCCAGTACCGTGACCCTGCTGGAACTGACTGGTATGGCCCGTACCATCATCGCCCGCACCTACCTGCCGGTAGAGATCTTCTTTGCCGCCGGGGTGTTCTACCTGGTGATCTCGTTCGTGCTGGTGCAGGGCTTCAAGCTGCTGGAGCGCTGGTTGCGCGTGGATGCGTGCCAGGGCCGCTGAGACCTCACTGACTGCTTCGCGGGTGAACCCGCTCCCACAGGGACCCCACAGCCCTCAAGCTGTGCACTATACCTGTGGGAGCGGGTTCACCCGCGAAGAGGCCCTCAAAACCAACACACATCCCATGCCCAACCACCTCCACAGCCCCCACCTAAGCACCCGCTTCCAGGCCCTCGACCAGTTCCTGATCGAGCACCAGCAACTGTGGAAACCCCGCCCCTTCACCAGCCTGAAGCTGGCTTGGGAAACCGCCCACCCCGAGCTTGCCGCCCACCTGCGCCAATGCTCCCTGGAAGACGCCGAAACCGACACCACCGCTGCCCGGTTGCCCGCCCCGTTCCCGCAACTGGCCCAGCAAGCCCGACAGCTTTCGGCACTCGGCAACCTCCCGGCAACCGACCTGCCCCCCGCCGCGCATCGCCTCGACGTAGCCGTCCCGGGCCGCAAATGGCAGCAGATCGAAGCCTTCGCCAGCCACCTGGCCTTCCGCGAACAGCCCCGTCACTGGCTGGACTGGTGCTCCGGCAAAGGCCACCTGGGCCGCCGCCTGCTGCAACCCGGCCAACACCTGACCTGCCTGGAATACGATGCCGAACTGGTCGCCGCCGGCCAGGCCCTGAGCACGCACCACCACTTGCCGGCGCAGCATGTGCACCAGGATGTGATGGCCAACGACAGCGCCCGCCACCTGGCTGGCGACAAAAGCGTGGTTGCCCTGCACGCCTGTGGCGACCTGCATGTGCGCCTGATGCAACTGGCCAGCCAGCAAGGTTGCCGACAACTGGCCGTGGCCCCCTGCTGCTACAACCGCATCGCGGCGCAGCATTACCAGGCGTTATCCACAGCCGCCCAAGCCTCCAGCCTGCGGTTGTCACTGGATGACCTTGGCCTGCCCTTGAGCGAAACCGTTACCGCCGGCGCCCGCGTGCGGCGCCAGCGCGACACCTCGATGGCCCGGCGCCTGGGCTTCGACCTGCTGCAACGCCAGCAGCGCCAGACCGACGAGTACCTGCCGACACCGTCGCTACCCGTGGCCTGGCTGGAGAAGCCCTTCGAGCAGTACTGCCGCGACCTGGCCGAACTCAAGCAATTGCAGCTGACTGGCAACCCGGACTGGGCAGCCTTGGAAGCCGCCGGCTGGCAACGCCTGGCCGAGGTCCGCAACCTGGAGCGCGTGCGCAACCTGTTCCGCCGGCCGCTGGAGCTGTGGCTGGTTCTCGATCGGGCCCTGTTCCTCGAAGAACAAGGCTACAACGTGCGCCTTGGCTTGTTCTGCGACTACCCACTCACCCCGCGCAACCTGCTAATCCTTGCCGAACGCGACCGTTGGCCGCAGCACAACCTGTGGATAACTCTGTGAACAAGCTTGTGATTACCTGTTGGATCCAAGCGCTATTTCAAGCGTTTGGCTTATTCCGGCTTGCGCGTCAAGGCCAGTAAAAACAGGCGTTTGCGCAAAGACCGGCGGTGTATCGATCCGGCATGCCTTTCGCGCAAGTCGCCGATGCCACTTGTGCATAAACATTTCTTATGGTTGGCGCAAGCATTGTTTGCACGGCCTTTGTAGGCTCTTTTTTTCTCGCTCAAAAACCGGCAGGTTTACGCGATTCCTGTGGGAGCGGGCGTGCCCGCGAACACGGGCGAAGCCCGTGCCATGCAACGCGGTGCCCACTCCCACACCTTTCAATGCGCCTTGTTCTTGGCAATCTCGATATCGTTCATCAGCGCCTTGGCCATGTCGCACAGATAATCGGCGGCGCCCAGGAATTTATGGTCATCCTCCATATCCCCTTCGCGCACCAGATGCTTGATGTAGCCCATCAGGATCGAGACATGCTCATAGGCAGCATCGACGGGGACACCAGGCTCGACGCGTAGCAGATTGAGGGATGGGTTACCGGCTGCGAGGAAGGTTTCCACGCCTGCGGTAGTGATGGGTTCGATGATGGTTTTCTTCATGGCATAAATCCTTACTCGGGGAGGGGACTGCCAGAAATCTTTCTCACGGATTTGGGTGGCAGCCGTTCGCGGGGTGAGAAACCGGTCGAATAAGGAAGCCCGGCCAGACCGAAGTCTGCCCGCGTACGGCCACCATAAATGGGTAGCGCTTATTCGATCAGGGTTCTCACACCCGGTCGCCAGAGCGACCCGAAAACGGTATCCGTGAGCCATTTCCCCGACAACAGCGATACTTCGGCGGCGCGCGTAGGATAGTTCCGAAGCCACCAACCCCTGAAGCTGTTAGCCCTAAAGTTCAGAATCTTCGTACAGCTGATGGCCTATTCGCGGGCGCGCCCGCTCCCACAAGTACTACACAGTTTCAAGGCTTGTGGAGATCCTGTGGGAGCGGGCAAGCCCGCGAATAGGCCATCACAAGCAACACAAAGCTAATGCCTGACCACCGCAACGGTGTATCATCCGCCCCCCAAATGATTAAAAAGTGACGTCGCGCGCTGCCCGCCAGCCCCGCGACCTTCTGGCGTTGCGCCAGAGCCGACAATGGACTAACGGACCCGACCATCGTGACCCAAGCCAAGCCCCTCGCCCTGCTGACCCTCACCCTGGCCCTGACCGCCTGCGCCAGCGGCACCGCTCCCCACCCCACCAGCAGCCTGGGCTGGAACCACCCCGGCATGCAGCTCGGCGGCGACAACGGCCTGCCCCTGCGCACCGAAAGCCCCTGCCGCAAGCGCGGCTGCGACAACGACAAGCTGTTCTTCAACCCGGGCAAAACCGAGCCGAGCGTCACCACCATCCATCGCGGCTGGTAGGAAAATTCTTCTTTCAGGTCGGTGACTTAGGTCATTTGCGAACATTCGCAACGAAGTGGTTTACAGGCGCCAACCGATCGTTATAATGACGCCCCATTGCCGGTATAGCTCAGATGGTAGAGCAACTGACTTGTAATCAGTAGGTCCCGGGTTCGATTCCTGGTGCCGGCACCATACGCAGTATCAAAAAAGGCTCACCGAAAGGTGGGCCTTTTTTGTTTCCAGCACGCTCTGCATGACCCCTTCCTCCAAGATTGATCTCAATCAAGCCTAACGCCGGCACGCAGCTTAGCCTGAGATCAGTCAGCCCTTGAGGGAAGGAAACCATGGCCAAGAAATTCCCCAAAACCCCCAGCCACCCGGAGCGCATCTGCTGGGGCTGCGACCTGTACTGCCCGGCCAAGGCATTGGCCTGTGGCAATGGGTCGAGTCGGACCATGCACCCGGTGGAACTGTTTGGCGAGGACTGGGACAGTTTCGAGGACCGGCTGGAGAAGCCGGTTGATTGCCAGCAAGAGACTGGCCCTAGGTGAAATAGGGCAGCTTTGCGGCCCATAGCCGGCAAGCCAGGCTCTCATAGAACTGCACATAACTCATTGAATTAGCGGGGGCCCTAGACTGCCCCCGAAAAGTTGGACAGTTTTAGCCAGTGGCCTGAGTCCTGTAGCTGACAGGGCTCAGGCCATTGAGTTTCAGCCTGATGCGGTCATGGTTGTAGTAATGGATGTACTCCTCCAGGCCCGCCTTCAGCTGTTCGACGCTTTCAAAGCGCTTCAGGTAGAAGAACTCTGACTTCAGTGTGCCGAAGAAGCTTTCCATCGCTGCATTATCCAGACAATTGCCCTTGCGAGACATGCTCTGCTTCACACCGCGCGCTGCGAGCTTATGGCGGTATTGGGGCTGCTGGTAATGCCATCCTTGGTCTGAGTGGATCACTAGCTTGGGCTTTTCACCCAACCCATCGAGCGCCTTTTCCAGCATGTTCCCGACCAAGCCATAAGTAGGCCGGCAAGCTGTTTCATAGGCGATGATCTCACCGTTGTACAAGTCCATCACGGGCGACAGGTAGAGCTTTTGTTGGGCCACTTTGAACTCAGTGACATCGGTCACCCACTTCTGGTTGGGGCGTTGCGCGACGAAATTACGCTCCAGCAAATTCATTGCCACCTTGCCGACAATGCCGCGATAGGATCGATACTTCTTCGGGCGTACAACGGACTGCAAACCAAGCTCAGCCATCAACCGTTCAATGACCTTCTTGTTGACCAAGGTCCCCTGATTCCTGATGGCAAGGGCAATGCGGCGGTAGCCATACAGCCCTTTCTCCTCGTGATAGACACGCTGCACCAACTCCTTGAGCGAGGCGTGCCTGTCCGGCTTTTGCTGGCACTTGATCTGGTAATAAAAGGTACTGCGTGCCAACCCCACCATCTGCAAGAGATCAGGCAGCGGATATTTATGTCTGAATTTACAGACGATCAGGGCTTTTTCGTCCGTGTTCGCTCCTTCTCCTCTCGCAGAGCCTTTAACTCCTTTAGGACATCATTCTCCATGCGCAGATACTCGAGCTCGCTCAACAACTGCTCACGAGATTTCTCTGCGTCATTGGTATCTGTCGGCTTGATGGGCTTAATTTTCTTCGGCACGGCTGATTTTCTTTGTTTGGCGAGAGTGGCTTCAGGACTGCCACTGTAGTGCTGCCGCAGCCAAATGCCTATCTGTGAGGACTGTCCAAGGTCAAAGTGCGCCGCTGTTTGGCGCAGGGACAGGCGATGCTCAAGCATGTACTTGAGCACCCGCCGCTTGAATTCCTCGGTGTAGCGGCGACCATGCGAGCGAGGGCCGAGGCTGGCATCGACTTGGTAGCCAGCAACCCAGCGCCGAAGCAGGCTGAAATCGATGCCAAAGTGTTGTGCCACCTTGCGAAAGCCCCGGCTGCCCTCTAGGTAAGCGGTGATAGCCGTGAGCTTGAACTGCTCTGTGTATTTACCCATAGATCCCCCAAGGGTTGGATTGGTGTCCAACTTCTTGGGGGCAGTCCACCCTGTGGGAGCGGCTTTAGCCGCGAACACCGGCGCAGCCGGTGCCATACACCGCGTTGGATTCTTCGCGGCTAAAGCCGCTCCCACAGGGTACGCGGATTGCTTGCAATTTCAGTTATCTTCACGACAGCGCAGCCCAAAGGGCTGGGCCATCTACCACAGGTACAGCGCATGGTTTGAGCCTGGCGCCGACCCAGCGAATGAGGTGCTGCGGTGGATGGCACGGGCTTCGCCCGTGTTCGCGGGCACGCCCGCTCCCACAAGGATCGCGCCACCTGTTAGAAATTGAGCAAGGCAGTTGCTACCAATGGGGAGCGCCGGGCTCAAGGTGTGCGCTGTACCTGTGGGAGCCCGGCTTGCCGGCGATGGGCTGCGCAGCAGCCCCAGGTGCGGTTGATCAGAACGCTGTGCTGACCGTCAGCGACAGGTTGCGTGGGTCACCATAAATCGCCCCGGCATAGAACCCGTAGCGGGTGTAGTAGTGCTTGTCGAACAGGTTATTGGCGTTAAGGCTGACGCTGGTGTCGTCGGTCAGCTGGTACTTGGCCATGGCATTCCAGATGGCATAACCGGACCAATTCACGTCAGTGGCACCGGTGCTCACACCATTGCTCGGCTGGCCCGCCGGGCTGGAGATTGCGCGGATGTTGCTCTGCGCAGTAACCCCGGCACCCAGGGTCAGGCGGTCGAGCGGGCCGGAAAGGCGGTAGGTGGTCGAAGCCTTGAACAGGTGCGATGGGTCGCTGCGGCCGTCGCTGTCGAGGCGGCGGAAGTGCAGGTAGGTGTAGCCGGCGTACACGTTCCAGCTGGGGGTCAGGGCGCCGGCGATTTCCAGGTCGATACCGTCGGTTTCCTGGCCGGAACCGGCCTTGTAGGCGTCGCCACCGGTCGGGGTGGTCAGGTCGCCGTCGAGCACTGCCTTGTTTTCCTGCTTGGTGCGGAAGTACGCCGCCGAGGCGTTCAGGCGGCCATCGAACCACTCTCCCTTGATACCCGTCTCGTAGCTTTGCCCGCGAATCGGCTCAACCTTGCTGCCGCTGCTGGTTTCGGCGGTTTGCGGGGTGAAGATGTCGGTGTAGCTGGCGTACAGCGAGTAGTTGTCGTTGAGGTCGTACACGGCGCCCAGGTACGGGGTGACGATGCCGTTCTCTTCCTGGCTGGTACGTGCGCCAGCCACGCTGCGGGTGGTGGCCGAGTAGTTGCTGGTGCGCACACCGAGGATGACCGACAGTGGGTCGGTGATGCTCAGGCGGGTTGCCGCGTACATGCCCTGCAGGCGGGTGGTGGTCTTGCTGTGGCGGCCGGTGCGCGAGGCGATGATGTTGTAGTCGTCATCCACACCATTGCGCCAGTCGGTCAGCGGGAAGCCGTTGTTGGCGCGGAACTGGCAACCCAGCGCAGGCGCACTGGCCATGCCGTCGCCAACCATGGTGCAGGTGTATTCCGGCGACCAGGCCACGGTGCGGCTGTCGTTGTAGCCAACCATCGCCTGGTGGGTACGGCCGAACAGCTGGAACGGGCCGGACAGGTCGATCTGCGCCGACTGTTGGGTGGTGTCGGTGGAGCTGTGCAGGCCGTTGAGCACGGCACCGCTGCCATCCTGGTCCCAGTAGCCACCGTAGCTGCCACGGCCCGCCGAGTTGACCTTGGCCAGGCCGCGGTGGTTTAGGGTTTCGGCGGTGCTCTGGGTGGCTTTCAGGTCCAGCGTCCAGTCGTTGTCGAAGTGGTGTTCCAGCGAGCCGAACGCGGTGCGGGTGGTGTACTCGCCAAAGCTCCAGCTGGGTACCACGTTGGTGCTGCGCGGCAGGTCGGTCTTGCTGCCATCGCTGTACCAGATCGGGATGTTCGCACCCCAGCCACCGCCGACAATCTTGTTGTACTCGTACTGGTAGCCGGCACCGAGAGTGGTGGCGTCGTCCAGGTCGAACTCGAAGTTGGCCAGCGCTGCGCGGGAGCGCTCGGACTGGTTGTCGCGGAATGAGTTGGCGTCCTGCTGGGTCATCACGAAGCGCGAACGCAGGCGACCGTCTTCGGACAGCGGCAGGTTAAGGTCGGCGCCCAGGCGGCGCTTGTCCCAGCTGCCGTAGGTGGCATAGGCGCTACCGCCGAACGTCCTGGTCGGTGCCTTGCGGATCAGGTTGACGGTGGCCGACGGGTCGCCGGTACCGCCCAGCAGGCCGTTGGCGCCGCGCACGATGTCGATGCGCTCGTACAGGTCCATGTTCAGTGCGTTGCCGCCGCCACTGAAATCGGACCCGCCCTGGAACTGCAGGCCATCGACCTTCCAGTTGCTGATCGAGTAACCACGGGCACGGTAGTCGGTACGCCCGCCCACTTCGGACTTGCTCGCGGTCACGCCTGGGGTGGTTTCCAGCGCTTGCTCGATGGTGTGGATGTCGCGGTCATCCATTTGCTGGCGGGTAATGGTGGTGACCGACTGCGGCGTCTGGCGCGGCGTCAGGGCCAGGCCGGTGGAGCTGCGGGTGCTTTCGACGGTGTAACCCAGCTGACCAGCTTCGTCGGCAGGCAGCAGGGCGCTGTCTTCGATCTGCGTGGCCTCCAGTTCCAGGGGCTTGCTGTCGGCAGCCATCGCGCCACCGCTGACGGCCACGGCAATGAACAGGGCCAGCGGTTTGAGGCGCGTGCCGCCTCGGCTGATGGAGGGGAAGGCGTTCGGGGTGCTCTCGGAGTTCATTTGGGAAGGCTTCGTATTTGCAGATGATTTTTTGTTAGGATTCTAGGGATCGGCCCCCCGGGCTCCAGACCCGGCTTGTACGGGGATGTAATCGAACGTAACGAGCGCTACCAGCCCTAACCGAACAGGTGTTTTTCTGCATGAGCACAACTTTGCTTGTTGTCGACGATGACGACGAGATCCGCGAACTTCTATGTGATTACCTGACAGATGCCGGCTATAACGTGCTGGCAGCGGCTGACGGCGAGCAGATGCGCGAGCATCTGGCCCGGCACAAGGTTGAGCTGGTGGTGCTGGACCTGATGCTGCCGGGCGAAGATGGCCTGAGCCTGTGCCGCCAGCTTCAAGCCACGCCGGGGCTGGCGGTGATCATGCTGTCGGCCAAGGGCAGCACGCTGGACCGCATCATCGGTCTGGAGGTGGGTGCCGATGACTACCTGGCCAAGCCCTTCGAGCCACGCGAGCTGATCGCCCGGATCAAGGCCGTGCTGCGTCGTCCGCAACGCCTGGATGCGCCCGCCGTAGAGCCGGTAGAAGATGCCCAGCTGTTCGCCGGCTTCCGCCTGGAACACGTGAAACGCCTGCTCACCCGCCCCGATGGCGAGACCCTGACCCTGCCCCGCTCCGACTACCGCGTACTACGCGAGCTGCTGGAAGCCAACAACCGCGTGGTGTCCCGCGACCAGCTGACGCGCAGTGCGTTCGGCCGCGACCACCTGCCCGACGACCGTTCGGTGGACATGTGCGTCAGCCGCCTGCGCCAGCACCTGCGCCACGCGCCGGCGGGTGCCGCGCAAATTCTCACCATCCGCAACGAAGGCTATTTGCTGAGCATCGCCGCCAACGGGGCCGATGCCTGACATGCGCTGGCTGCGCCGGCTGTGGCCACGCACGTTGTTCGGCCAGTTGCTGCTGATAATGGTCAGCGGCACCGTGCTGATCCAGTTGATGTCCAGCAGCATCTGGTTCGATGTGCGTTTTGCCCAGGTTCTCGAGGCCCCTGTCCGGCTGATTGCCGCACGCAGCGCTCCGTTGATCGCCCAGGCCGACTGCCGTGCCGGTGCACTGCAGGCGCCAGCCCATTACCAACTGCGGTGCAGCGAAGCCCTGCCCACGCCGGTGCAGGACGAGCGCCGCGGGCGCAGGCGTGTCGAGCTGTTGCTGCACCAGGCCCTCGAGTACGAGTTGGGGCATGCCCAGGACGTGCGCCTGATGAAGGTGCAGTTGACCGACGAACAGGGCCAGCCGATCGTCTGGCGCAGCCTGTTCGGCCTGCGCACGGCCCAGGCGCATCTGCAGTTTGCGGTGCCGTTGGCCGATGGGCACTGGCTGACCATCGAGGGCCAGGAACTGCAAGGCTGGAGCGGCGAGTCGGCCTGGGTGCTGATCAGC
Source organism: Pseudomonas sp. NBB (assembly GCF_032701105.1). NCBI lineage: Bacteria > Pseudomonadati > Pseudomonadota > Gammaproteobacteria > Pseudomonadales > Pseudomonadaceae > Pseudomonas > Pseudomonas sp. NBB. The sequence continues at coordinate 301,587 of NZ_CP103994.1, read as the reverse complement.
GATTACCTGTTGCGGGTGTACGCGCTGCGCATCGTCGCGGTATTGCTGGTGTGCCTGATAGCCGTGCGCCTGTGCCTGCGCCCGCTTCGGCGCCTGGCCGATGCCGCGCGCGGCCTGGGTAGCAACCTCGAGCAGCCGCCCTTGGCGCTGGATGGCCCGGAGGAAGTGCGCCAGGCGGCCCAAGCCTTCAACGCCATGCAGCAGCGGCTGATCGCGATGGTCAACGACAAGGCCTACTTTCTGGCCGCCGTGTCCCACGACCTGCGCACCCCGCTGACGCGCATGCGCCTGCGCCTGGAGCGCTTGCCGGACGACGAAAACCGGCAACGCCTGCGGCAGAACATCGCGCAGATGGACAACATGATCGGCCAGGTGCTCGATTACCTGCGCGCGGGGGAGCAGCAGAACTTGCAACAGGTAGACCTGGACCGGCTGGTGGTGCGCCAGTGCGCGGAGCTGGCCACTGCCGAAGAGCCACTGCCGGTGCATGGCCAGGCGGGCAGCCTGCAGGCCGATGCCCTGCTGCTGCAGCGCTGCCTGCAGAACCTGCTGGTCAATGCGTTGCGTTATGCCAAGGAGGTTTCGGTCACGCTGGAGCAGGCGACCACGGGGGTGTTCATCCATATCGATGACCGCGGCCCGGGGATTGCGCCGGGCCTGCTGGCGACCATCATCGACCCGTTCGTGCGCGGTGACGGGTCGCGCAATCAGGCGTCCGGGGGGTATGGGCTGGGGTTGAGCATCGCCCAGCGGATTGCTGCCAGCCATGGGGGCGAGTTGCTGTTGGCGAACCGCGAGGGGGGTGGGTTGCGGGTCAGCGTGTTGCTACCCAATCAGCCTTTACGCGCCCCCCTGTAGGAGCGCATGAGCCTGGAAATACGCGATCAGGTAACAGTCTTTTACCGATTACCCAGGTTTTCCCCTCCCCGCCTTTGCCTATCCTATGCCCGGTCATCCTGCCTGCGATGGACCCATGAAACACTCTCTACCCAGCCGCTACGCCTGCCTCGCCCTCTGCCTGCTGTTCACCTTCGCCAGCCTGCCGCTGCTACCCCAGCATGCCTGGTTGTGGCCGTTGACACTGATTACCACGCTGCTCAGCCTGGTCGGCCTGAACGACCTGCGGCAAAGCCACCACGCCGTGCGCCGCAACTACCCGATCCTGGGCAACATCCGCTACCTGATCGAAACCATCCGCCCGGAAATCCGCCAGTACCTGATCGAGGGCGACGACGACAAGCTGCCGTTCTCCCGCTCGCAGCGTTCGCTGGTCTACGCCCGGGCCAAGAACGAAAGCGCCGAGAAGGCCTTCGGCACCCTCAACGATGCCTACAAGCCCGGCTTCGAGTTCATCAGCCATTCCATGCTGCCAGTGGCCACGCCAGACCCGGCATCGTTCCGCATCGCCATTGGCGGGCCGCAATGCCGCCTGCCCTATTCGGCATCTATCTTCAACATCTCGGCCATGAGCTTCGGCGCCCTCAGCGCCAACGCCATCGCTGCCCTGAACCGCGGTGCACGCATGGGCCGTTTTGCCCATGACACCGGCGAAGGCAGCATCAGCCCGTACCACCGCGAACATGGCGGTGACCTGATCTGGGAAATCGGCAGTGGCTACTTCGGCTGCCGCACCGAGGACGGCCGCTTCGACCCGCAGCGATTCGCCGAGCAGGCGCGCTCGCCGCAGGTGAAGATGATCGAGATCAAGCTCAGCCAGGGCGCCAAGCCGGGCCACGGTGGCATCCTGCCGGGGCACAAGGTCAGCCCCGAAATTGCCGCAACCCGTGGCGTGCGCGTGGGCGAAGATTGCATCTCGCCAGCGGCGCACAGTGCCTTCCGCACGCCAGTCGAGTTGCTGCAGTTCGTGGCCAGCCTGCGCGAGCTGTCGGGCGGCAAGCCGGTGGGGTTCAAATTCTGCCTGGGCCACCCTTGGGAGTTCATGGGCATTGCCAAGGCCATGCTGGCCACTGGCATCACTCCGGACTTCATCGTCGTCGATGGCAAGGAGGGCGGCACCGGTGCGGCGCCACGCGAGTTCAGCGACAACATGGGCGTGCCGATGCGCGAGGGCCTGATGTTCGTGCACAACACCCTGGTCGGCCTGAACCTGCGCGCCAGTATCCGCATTGGCGCGGCAGGCAAGATCGTCAGCGCCTTCGACATCGCCAGCGTGCTGGCCATCGGGGCGGACTGGGTCAACTCCGCGCGCGGCTTCATGTTCGCCATTGGCTGCATCCAGTCGCAGAGCTGCCATACCAACAAATGCCCGACCGGGGTGGCCACGCAAGACCCGCTGCGCCAGCGCGCCCTGGTGGTGCCGGACAAGGCCGAGCGGGTGGCCAGCTTCCACCGCAACACGCTGCATACGTTGGCCGAAATGTTGGCTGCCGCGGGCCTGGAACACCCTTCGGAGCTCAAGCCCAAGCACCTGGCGCGGCGTATCAGCCCTAGCGAAATCGGGCTGTTCTCGGACCTGCACACGTTCCTCAAGCCGGGCGAATTGCTCAGTGGCTCGATTGAAAGCGAGTTTTATGCGCGGATGTGGCGGATGGCGCGTAGTGACAGCTTTGCGCCGGAGACTGGGGAGGGAGAGGTGAAGGTTGCTGGGGTGCGGCGCAGGGAAGTGGTGGAGACGGCGTGAAAGCCGGGGGCCGCTTTGCGGCCCTTTCGCGACACAAGGCCGCTCCTACAGAATCGTGTGGGAGCGGCCTTGTGTCGCGATGGGCTGCAAAGCAGCCCCTAGGCCATCAGATCAGGATCAGAAGATGCTGATCGGGTACTCGACGAATACGCGGACTTCGTTGCCGTCGTCGTTGTAACCGTTCTGCTGCACGGCGTTGTTGGTACGCACGAACGAGCTACGCAGCTTGATCGACAGGTCCTTGGCCGGGCCGTCCTGCACCACGTAACGGATCTGGTTGAAGATCTCGCGCTCTTTACCTTCACCGAAGCCCTGCGGGTTGTCGACGTTGCGGGTGTTGATGTTGTCACCCACCACGTAGGCCAGCTTGTAGGTCAGGCCCGGGATGCCGTAGGCACCGAAGTCCAGGCCGTAGCCCAGCTGCCAGGAGCGCTCGTCTTCGGCGTTGAAGTCGGACCAGTACGAGTTGGCCAGGTAGATGGTCGAACCACCGTCACCCACGCCACCCTCGTTCTGGTACCAGCCGTAGTTGTAGCCGGTGCTGCCGGTGCTGCGCTGGTGGGCGATGGTGAACGAGTGGGCACCGTAGGCGTAGGTGGCTGCCAGGCTCCAGATAGTGTTGGAGTCGCCGTTCAGCCCAGCGGATTTCACGAACTTGTTGTCGATGTCCGACTTGTAGCCGTTGAAGTCCAGGGTCAGGGACTGGTCGTTGGCAATCGGGAAGACGTAGTTCAGGCCCAGGTAGTGCTTCTTCATCACGTCTTCGTTGTCGGCGGTGTACAGCGAAGCGGTGAAGTTGTCGGTGAACTTGTAGCTACCACCAAGGACGTTGATCGACTTCAGGCCACCACCGTCACGGCGCTCGGCGCTCTTGCGCGCTTCCTGGGTGAAGCGGCCGGCGTTCAGTTCCAGGCCCTGAATCTCTTTGGAGGTGATCAGGGTACCGGTGAAGCTTTCTGGCAGCAGACGGGCGTCGTCGTACTGCAGCACTGGCAGTGCCGGCATCTGGTCACCGTACTTGAGCACGGTGTTGGAGATGCGGAACTTCACTGCAGCGCCACCACGGGCCAGGTTGTGCGGCGAGTTGGCGTTGCCGTTCTCGTCCTTGAAGTCCGAAGGCTTGAAGAAGTCGACACCGGCGCCACCGTTGTGGCCCTTGCCGCCGTCCAGACGCACGGCGTACAGGCCGAATGCATCGACGCCGACACCGACGGTGCCCTGGGTGAAGCCGGAGGAGAAGTTGGCGATGACGCCCTGGCCCCATTCGATCTGGTCGTCGGTGCCGTGCTTCTTGTCACGATTGATGTAGGCGTTGCGCAGCAGGACGTTGGCGTGGCTGTCCTCGATGAAGCCTTTGCTGTCGGCCTGATCATTGGCCTGTGCCTGGGTCGCGGCGATCATCGCCAGGGCGACCAGGCTGATCCTGGTTTTCAACATGTTGTTTTCCTTATTTGTTAATCAAAAACGCTCTGCAATATGACGCCAGGAACCAACGCCCCTTCGTAGGTTCGACGCTATGCGGATCCAGACTGGAAGGCCTGCCGGTAATCACACGGCGGCCTCTGGCAGCAGCATGGCCAAGATCATGGCCAGCAGGCGTTGGCCGAATCCTAGCCGTGTGCGATTACAAATGTCAAAAAGTCGTGAAATGCAGGTTGATATAACCAAAATTGCCTATGGGTCTGGTGCATTTCCATGCAGGTTTGCGCTATCAGCGGACAATTTATCTTGTGTGGGAAATAGCCTTTTGATCGAACGGACAATTTTCCTGTCAGGGCGCCTTCGCAGCGCAAGGCTGCTCCTACACGGAAACGCGGGGCGGCAGAGACCGTAACAAACTGACACAGATGTAATGACAAGCCTTTACAAATACTCAAGCAATAGCAAATAACAAGCATTACCATCCGCACCTCTTTTTCACCTGCTCGCTCCGGATGTGCTCATGCTTGTACCCTGCCGTCTTTCACCCCTGACGCTTGGCCTGTCGCTGCTGTTCGGCGCCGGCCTGGCCAGTGCCGCCACCACCACCCTGCCGGAACTGTCGGTAACCGCCGACAGTGAACGCGAAGAGGACAACCCGCGGGTCAAGGAGGTAAGCACCGCGACCCGCACCTCGACGCCAGTACGCTATGTGCCGCAGGCCATCGACACGGTGAAGACCGTCAACGTGCTGGATTACGGCAGCAACACCCTGGGCAAGGCGCTGGAAGGCATCCCCAACGTCAGCAGCGGTGCCGACACCCGCTTCGACAGCGTGCGCATCCGCGGCTTCGAAGCCAGCAACGACTTCTACCTGGACGGCATTCGCGACGACAGCCAGTACATCCGCGACCTGCATAACATCGAGCGGGTCGAAGTGCTCAAGGGGCCGGCAGCGGTGCTTTATGGCCGTGGCAGCCAGGGCGGTATCGTCAACCGGGTGAGCAAGGCGCCGGAGCACGGCCGCCGTTCGAGCATCGAGGCGCAGGCCGGCAGCGAAGACCTGCGCAGCCTGTATGCCGACCTCAGTGCCGACCCCAGCGACACCGTCAGCCTGCGCCTGAACATGGGCAACCAGGACAACAACAGCTTCCGCGACGGCATCGACGGCAGCCGCCAGCTGTTCGCCCCGTCGATCAGTTGGCAGGTCACCTCCGACCTGAACTGGCTGGTGCAATACGAATACAGCCGCTACAACCGCACCCCGGACCGAGGCATCCCCGGGGTCAACGGCCGCCCGGCCGATGTCGGCCGTAGCACCACCTATGGCGACACCCAGCGCGACTACATCGACGACCGCGCCCAGTCGCTGCGCTCGCGCCTTAACTACCAGTTGAACGAAACCTGGCAGTTGCGCCATACCCTGGGCCTGTTCAAGCTCGACAGTGAGTTCGACAACACCTACGTCACGGGCTACGACGCCAGCACCGACACCTTGACCCGCCAGCGCTGGCAGCAGGACCTGAACACCAGAAACCTGTTCAACACCCTGGAGGCCGAGGGCGACTTCGACACCTTGGGCCTGGAGCACAAGCTGTTGCTGGGCCTGGAGTTCGGCAACCAGAAGCGCGACCCGGTGCTGTACAAAGCGGTCGACCAGAAATTGCAGGGCCTGGGCAAGCCCGGCCGCAACCAGCAGCTCAATGGCCCAATGACGTTGTTTAGTGACAACCATACCGTGGTCGATAGCCGCGGCCTTTATCTGCAAGACCAGATCCGCCTGAACGATCAGTGGCAGGTTCTTGCCGGTGTACGCTTCGACCAGTTCGACGTGCAGACCACCAACAAGGATGGCGTGCGCGAAACACAGGACAGCAACAGCACCAGCCCACGCTTGGGTGTGGTCTATACACCGTGGCGCGACCATTCGTTCTACGCCTCGTGGAGCAAGACCTTCTCGCCGGTTGGCGGCGGGCTGATCGGCATCACCCCAGGCGCAAAAGGCAACGGTAACGACGCCAAGCCGGAAGAAACCCGTCAGAAGGAAATCGGCGTGAAGAGCGACTGGCTCGACCAGCGCCTGACCACCACCCTGGCCATCTACGAGCTGGAGCTGTACAACCGCCGCACCCGCGACCCGCTTGTCCCGGAAAACATCTTGCTCAGCGGCATGCAGCGTTCGCGCGGTATCGAGCTGACCGCCACCGGCAACATCGTTGGCAACTGGTACGTGCGCGGTGGCATCGGCCTGCAGGACGCGACCATCGTCAAGGACAACAACGGCCAGGAAGGCAACCGCATCAATGACGTGGCCAAGCGCAACGGTAGCCTGTTCGTGACCTGGAAACCGGAACTGGGCTGGTACGCCGAAACCGGCCTGACGTTGGTAGGCGAGCGTTATGCGGACAACCAGAACACCACGGTGCTGCCGGGGTATGGCCGCTGGGATGCACTGGCGGGGTACCGCACGCATGACTGGGATGTGCGGGCGGCGCTGAGCAATATCGCCGACAAGACCTACTACAGCTCGGCGACCAGTGCGGCGCAGATCGAGGTGGGTGAGCCGCGTAGCCTGGTGGTGACTGGTAGCTACAGCTTCTGATCTTTATTGCCTGTGCCGGCCTCTTCGCGGCTAAAGCCGCTCCCACAGGTACCCAACATGTATCGAGCCCAGTGGGGTACCTGTGGGAGCGGCTTTAGCCGCGAAGGGGCCAGCACAGGTTTAAGCAATCGATCAGTGCCACACCGCCATCAGCGCCTGCATTTCTGCTTCGCTGATCAGCCCTTGGGGGTATCGTCCGGCAAGCAGACGTCGTGGGTCGGTCGTCCTGACCCTGATGCTTCCATGGTGTTTCAACCACTTCGCCACAAGCCTGAGCGATTGGTGATTCACTGCCGATGGGCGCAAAGCCGACTCACTTGCTGCGTTCATTTCTACACGTACTCCCTGGCCCGTGAGCGGCTAATCTACGTAAGGATTGTTACAGGTCCGAGAGCGCGGCATGGCCGAGCTATCTCACTGAAAACAATACAAAACTTATGCCAGCACCAGCCTGCGGACGGCCCTCGCGAATAAAAAAGGCCCGTCATGACGGGCCTCTTGATTCACCGTGCGCTCAACGCTTTACCGGTGCCGGTTGCTGCTGGGTCAGGCAGTGGATGTTGCCACCACCCAACAGCAGCTCACGACCAGGGATCATCACCACCTCGTGGTCGGGGAAAATCTTCGCCAGGATCGCTCTGGCCTCGGCATCTGCCGGGTCGTCGAAGCTAGGCGCGATGATGCCGCCGTTGACGATCAGGAAGTTCACGTACGAGCCTGCCAGGCGCACCGATGGGTCACGCTCCTGGCTGCCTGCCACCTGATCGACCCCGGCACACTCTTCGGCAGTAGCGAACAGCGGGCCCGGGATCGGCATTTTGTGCACGATGAACTCGCGGCCCTTGGCATCGCGGGTGTTCTTCAGCACCTCCATGGCGGCATGGCAGCGTGCATAGTTGGGGTCGTTGGAATCATCGGTCCAGGCCAGTAACACTTCGCCCGGGCGCACGTAACAGCAGAAGTTGTCGACATGGCCATCGGTCTCGTCGTTGTACAGGCCATCCGGCAACCAGACCACGGTGTCCACCGCCAGATGATCGCGCAGCACCGCTTCGATCTGCTCGCGGTTCAGGTGCGGGTTGCGGTTGCGATTGAGCAGGCATTCTTCGGTAGTAATCACCGTGCCTTCGCCGTCCACGTGGATCGAGCCGCCCTCGAGCACGAAGCTTTCGGTGTGGTAGCGCTGGCAGCGCTCCATTTCCAGGACCTTGGCCGCCAGCTCCTCGTCACGGTTCCACGGTGCGTAAAGGCCGCCGTCGAAGCCGCCCCAGGCATTGAAGCCCCAGTCCACACCACGCACTTCACCCTGGTCGTTGATGACGAAGGTCGGGCCGGTGTCACGCACCCAGGCATCGTCATTGCTGATCTCGACCACGCGAATGTTCGGCTGGTCGAGCTGGCGGCGGGCATTTTCGTACTGGCCAGCGGAAACCGCGACGGTTACCGGCTCGAAGCGGGCAATGGCCTTGGCCAGGGTCACATGGGCAGCCTGCGCCGGCTTGCCGCCAAGGCGCCAGTTGTCCGGGCGCTCCGGCCAGACCATCCACACCTGGGTTTGCGGGGCCCACTCGGCGGGCATGTGGAAACCATCGGCACGGGGAGTGGAGTTGAGGGTTTTCATGATTGACCTCTGTGATGGCCCTGAGCCGGACTGTGCTGGGGCGTTTGTCAATTTATAACCGATATATATCGATATTTGAAGCCCGATAATCGGGAAAATCATGAGAATGCAAGGGAATTAAATCGATAACAATCGATAAACCCCCAACCTTGACCGAGAAGCAAAACGGCACGACATCTACCATAGCCAGCCCTTGTGAACGCCGTTGAAGCCCGAGGCGGAAAAAACGGCCAGACCGGCTAGGGTCAATACATGAGCAGAACGGGCCAGCGAACCGCCATGAACATCATCCCTACCGCGATCCCTGAAGTACTGATCATCGAGCCGAAGGTTTTCGGTGATAGCCGTGGTTTTTTCTTCGAGGCATTCAACGCCCGTGAGTTCGCCCGGCAAACCGGCGTGAATGTCCAGTTCGTCCAGGACAACCACTCGCGCTCCATCAAGGGTGTGCTGCGTGGCCTGCACTACCAGGTGGAAAACACCCAAGGCAAGCTGGTGCGCGTGGTGCAGGGGGAAATCCGTGATATTGCCGTGGACGTGCGCAAGAGCTCGCCAACCTTCGGCCAATGGGTCGCGGTGCAGCTGTCGGCCGACAATCATCGCCAGTTATGGATTCCCCCCGGCTTCGCCCATGGCTTTGCGGTGATGAGCGAGTCGGCCGAGTTCCTCTACAAGACCACCGACTACTACAACCCGGGCGCCGACCGCTGCATCCGCTGGGATGACCCGACGCTGGCCATAGACTGGGGGTTGCAGCAGCCACCCGTGCTCTCGGACAAGGACAAGCTCGGCCTGCCGCTGGCAGAGGCGGAACTGCTGCCTTAACTAGCGCATAATTGCGGCAGACCTTTCTGGCGCATTTACCTGATGATTGCAAAACCCACGCCCCCACGCCGTCCCCGCTGGCGCAGCCTGGCCCTGTTGGCCGTGTGCCTGGTTCCGTTGTTGTGGCCCCTGCATCACCTGGCCGAACGTTACTATCAGGAAGAACTGGCCTCGCAGAACCGACAGACCCTCGACCTGTACGTCGCCAACCTGCTCGGTACCCTGCACCGCTACGAAACCTTGCCGCAGATACTCGGCGACCTGCCGGCGCTGCGCGGTGTGCTGGCCGACCCGCTCCGCCTGGAGGCAGTGACCAATGCCAACCGCCTGCTCAAGGACATCGTCCAGCAGACCGGCGCCGAGGTGATGTACCTGATGGACGTCAGCGGCAATACCCTGGCTGCCTCCAACTGGGACAAGCGCGACAGCTTCGTCGGCCGCAACTTCGCCTTCCGCCCCTACTTCAACGAAGCCATGGCCGGCCGCCTGGGGCGCTTCTTTGGCCAGGGCACCACATCGGCAAAGCGCGGTTACTTCTTCGCCGCCGCCGTGCGAGACCGTGAACGCATCGTTGGCGTACTGGTGGTCAAGGTCGACCTCGACCACACCGAAACCCTGTGGGGCCGCACCCCAGAGCAGCTGTTGCTGACCGACCACAATGGCGTGGTCATCCTGACCTCGCGGCCCGACTGGCGCTTCCGCGCGACCCGCGCGCTGACCGAGGCCGAGCGTCAGGCGATCATCGCCATCCAGCCCTACCCGACCCAAGCCCCGCAGCCGCTGGTGCTCAACCCGGACGCCTGGATCAGCCAGACCCGCGACATCAAGGAAACCGGCTGGCAGGTCAGCATCCTCGCCCCGCGCATGCTGGTCGACCGTTCGGTGCAAACCGTCATGGCCATCGGCGCGGGCACCCTGCTGGTGCTGATACTGCTGGCCGGCCTGGTGATGCAGCGGCGCCGTCACTACATCGACCGCATCGACTTCGAGGCACGCGGCCGCCAGGAACTGGAAAAACGCGTGGCCGAGCGCACCGCCGACCTCGAAGGCCTGAACACCCGGCTCAAGAGCGCCGTACTGGAGCGTGAGAACGCCCAACAGGAGGCGGTGCGCGCCCAGGACGAACTGGTACAGGCCGGCAAGCTGTCGGTGCTCGGCACCATGTCGGCCAGCATCAGCCACGAACTCAACCAGCCGCTGGCCGCCATCCGCAGCTACGCGGAAAACGCCGAGATCCTGCTCGACCACCAGCGAACCGAAGAAGCCCGCGGCAACCTCAAGCTGATTGGCGAGCTGACCGGGCGCATGGCCTCGATCATCGCCCACCTGCGCGCCTTCGCCCGCCGTGACCGCCATGCCCCGGAGAGCGTGGCCTTGCAGCCGGCCCTGGACGACGCCCTGGCGCTGCTGGCCAAGCGCCGCCGGGCGATGGCCGTGGAGCTGATCCGCGACCTGCCGGAAGCCACCTTGTGGGTACAGGCCGGCGAGACCCGCCTGCGCCAGGTGCTCGGCAACCTGCTGGCCAATGCCCTCGACGCCCTGACCGAAAAAGCCAACCCGCGCCGCCTGTGGCTAAGTGCCGAACAGCGCGATGACTGCGTCTACCTGTACATTCGCGACAACGGCCCCGGCTTCAGCCGCCAGGCCCTGGAGCACGCCAAGGAGCCGTTCTTCACCACCAAGACCCGCACCCAGGGCCTGGGCCTGGGCCTGGCCATCTGCGAAAGCCTGATGCGTGCCCTGGGCGGTGAACTGCTGCTGGCCAACCACCCGGAAGGTGGCGCACTGCTGACCCTGCAGCTGCGAGTGGCCGCGCCTGGCGCTACTTTGCCCAATTCGGAGGACCCCTCGGCATGACCACCGAGACACTGATCGACAGCCGAGCCCAGGTCATCCTGGTCGATGATGACCCGCACCTTCGCCAGGCCCTGAGCCAGACCCTGGACCTGGCCGGGCTCAAGGTGGTCGCCCTGGCCGACGCCCAGGGCCTGGCCGAACGCATCGAGGCCGACTGGCCCGGCGTGGTGGTCAGCGACATCCGCATGCCGGGTATCGATGGCCTGCAGCTGCTGGAACAACTGCACGGCCGTGACAACGAGCTGCCGGTATTGCTGATCACCGGCCACGGTGATGTGCCGCTGGCGGTGCAGGCAATGCGCGCCGGGGCTTATGACTTCCTGGAAAAACCCTTTGCCAGCGACGCCCTGCTGGACAGCGTGCGCCGCGCCCTGGCCCTGCGCCGCCTGGTGCTGGACAACCGCAGCTTGCGCCTGGCCCTGAGCGACCGCCAGCAACTGGCCACCCGCCTGGTGGGCCAGTCGCCGTCCATGCAGCGCTTGCGCGAGCAGATCGGCGCCTTGGCCGGCACTCGCGCCGACGTGCTGATCCTGGGTGAGACCGGTGCCGGCAAAGAGGTGGTGGCCCGCGCCCTGCACGACCTGTCCAGCCGCCGCGACGGGCCGTTCGTGGCGATCAACGCCGGCGCACTGGCCGAGTCGGTGGTCGAAAGCGAGCTGTTCGGCCATGAGCCCGGGGCGTTCACCGGCGCGCAGAAACGCCGCATCGGCAAGTTCGAGTTCGCCAACGGCGGCACGCTGTTCCTCGACGAAATCGAGAGCATGAGCCTGGATGTGCAGGTGAAACTGCTGCGCATGCTTCAGGAACGGGTGGTCGAGCGCTTGGGTGGCAACCAGCTGATCCCGCTGGACATCCGCATCATCGCCGCGACCAAGGAGGACCTGCGCCAGTCCGCTGACCAAGGGCGGTTCCGCGCCGATTTGTATTACCGCCTGAACGTGGCGCCGCTGCGTATTCCACCGCTGCGCGAACGCGGCGATGACATCCTGGTGCTTTTCCAGCACTTCGCCGACGCCGCCAGCGAGCGCCATGGTCTGCCGCCACACTCCCTGCAGCCGGCCCAGCGCGCCATGCTGCTGCGTCACGACTGGCCCGGTAACGTACGCGAGCTGCAGAACGCCGCCGAGCGTTTCGCCCTTGGCCTGGAACTGGCTCTGGACGGCCAGGCGCCGCCGGCGGCAATGCCTTCGGCACCGATGCCGAGCGGCAACCTCAGCGAACAGGTCGAGCAGTTCGAACGCTCGCTGATCGCTGCCGAACTGGCCCAGCCACACAGCTCCATGCGCAGCCTGGCCGAGGCGCTGGGTATCCCCCGCAAAACCTTGCACGACAAGCTGCGCAAGCATGGCTTGAGCTTCGATGGCGGTAGCGGCGGGCATGACGATCAAGAGGACAACCGTTAATGAACACCGATAGCCAGTACCTGCAGACCGTCCTGCACGGCGACATCCCCCTGACCCGCGAAATGGGCCTGGAAGTGCTCGATTGGCAGCAGCACACCCTGCGCCTGCAATTGCCGCTGGCGGCCAACGTCAACCACAAGAGCACCATGTTCGGCGGTAGCCTGTACTGCGCCGCAGTGCTGGTGGGCTGGGGCTGGCTGCACCTGCGCCTGCGCGAGTCGGGTATCGATGACGGGCATATCGTCATCCAGGAAGGGCAGATCAGTTATCCGCTGCCGGTTACCGGGGCGGCGGTGGCGCGCTGTGCGGCGCCGGATGAGAAGACCTGGGAGCGGTTCCTGACCATGTACCAGCGGCGCGGGCGGGCACGGTTGACGCTGGAGACCACGGTGAGCAATGCCGGTAGTGACGAGCCTGCGGTGAAATTCAGCGGCCAGTACGTGCTGCACCGCTGACACGGACCACTTGGTAACAGGCTGGCACGATCTCTGTGGGAGCGGCCTTGTGTCGCGAAAGGGCCGCAAAGCGGCCCCAGAAAAATAGGCGGCGAACTATGAACACTGGGGCCGCGCTGCGGCCCTTTCGCGACACAAGGCCGCTCCCACAAGATCGTGCCGAAGCGGCGATCAGATCAGGCTCAGGAAGGCTTCGCGCCAAGCAGCATTTGCCGGCAACGCCAGGAAATGCGGGTTGAGCAACGACTCCCGCGCCGGGTACCGGAACGGCAAGCCATCCAGCCCGATTACCTCCCCACCAGCCCCTTCCACCACCCCCTGCGCCGCCGCGGTATCCCACTGCGAGGTCGGTGCCAGGCGGGGATAGCAATCAGCGCTGCCCTCGGCCAACAGGCAGAACTTCAGCGAACTGCCGATATTGGCCAGCTCCAGTTCCCCCAACGCAGCCCCCAACCCGGCCAACAGCGCTTCCTGTTCCGGGCTGGAATGGCGACGGCTGGCAACCACGGTGAAACGCCCACCTGCCGGCGGCGCGTCGCGAACCTGGATCGGCTGCGGAGCCTCACCCGCTTCCGCACGCCAGGCGCCCAACCCACGCCCACCGAAGTAGCAGCGCCCGTTGGTCGGCATGGATACCACGCCGAACACCACCTCGCCGTTTTCGACCAGGGCGATGTTGACCGTGAACTCCTCGCTGCCGGCGATGAATTCCTTGGTGCCATCCAGCGGGTCGACCAGCCACCAGCGGCTCCAGCCCTGACGCTCGGCCAGCGGAATGTTGCAGTCCTCTTCGGACAGCGCCGGGATCTGCGGCGCCAGCGCCAGCAGGCCATCGGCAATCACCCGGTGCGCCGCCAGGTCGGCGGCGGTGACCGGCGAATCGTCGGCCTTGTTGGTCACTGCCACATCGGCGCGCCAGAACGGCAAGATCGCCTCGCCCGCCAACAGGGCCAGCTTGACCACTTCGTGCATCAGTTGCAGGTCGTTCATGCTTCCAGCAGCCCCCGCTGAATCAGCAGGTCACGCGCCAGGTACAGCGCCGCCAAGGCACGCCCCTCGGTGAACTGTGGGTGCATGGCCAGGGCCGAGAGCTCGCGCAGGTTAACCTTGTCGACCCGCATCGGCTCCGGCTCATCGCCCTCCAGGCGCTCCTCGTAGAGGTCGCTGGCCAGCACCACCTGGATCTTCTGGCTCATGTAGCCCGGCGACAGCGACAGCTCGGTAAGGTGCTCCAGCTGGCGAGCGCCATAGCCGGCTTCCTCCTTGAGCTCCCGGTCGGCTGCCGCCAGCACGTCCTCGCCCGGCTCGATCAGGCCTTTGGGCAACGACAGCTCGTATTCGTCGGTGCCGCCGCAGTATTCCTCCACCAGCACCGCGTGCTCGGCATCGAGCATGGCCACGATCATCACCGCGCCGTAACCATTACCTCGGCCCACCAGGCGCTCGTAGGTACGCTCGTTGCCATTGCTGAAGCGCAATTGCACGGCTTCGACGCGAAACAGGCGGCTGCTGGCGACGATTTCGCGGCTGAGGACGGTGGGTTTCTGGCGCATGGGGCGGCTCCTTGGCGTGAACGGGTTACTATACCGTGGCTTGCCGACTGATCGAGAGTTTCCCATGCCTGTTCTTCCCTGGTCCGCCATCGATACCGTCCTGCTGGACATGGATGGCACCCTGCTCGACCTGCATTACGACAACCGCTTCTGGCTGGACCACCTGCCCCAGCGCTATGCCGAGCTGCACGGGGTGAGCCGGGCCATGGCGGAAATGGAACTGCAGCCGCTGTTCGAACGCAATGCCGGCACGCTTAACTGGTATTGCCTGGACTTCTGGAGCCGCGAACTGCGGCTGCCGATCCGTGAGCTGAAACAGGAAATCGCCGACCTGATCGCCCTGCGCCCGGATGCCGACACTTTCCTTGCCGCGATCCGCGACGCGGGCAAGCGCGTGGTGATGATCACCAATGCGCACCGGGATTCGCTGTCACTGAAGCTGGAGCGGGTGGAGCTGGCGCCTTACTTCGAACGGCTGATCAGCTCGCATGACTACGGCTACCCGAAGGAAAGCCCGCAGTTCTGGGATGCATTGCAGGCGGACATCGGCTTTGAACCGGAGCGCAGCCTGTTCATTGATGACACCTTGGCGATTCTGCGCAGTGCGCGACGGTTTGGCGTGGGGCATCTGCTGGCGGTGCGCCAGCCGGATAGCCAGGCCGGGCCGCGCGATACCGAAGAGTTTGCGGCGGTCGAGGATTACCGGGAATTATTGGTAGGCTTGTGAAGGCCCTTTCGCGGGTAAACCCGCTCCCACAGGATCACCACAGGTCTGAACTGTGTGCGATCCCTGTGGGAGCGGGTTTACCCGCGAAGAGGCCGGTACAGGCTGCAGAGATCAGTCAGGAATACGCAGCACCTGCCCCGGATAGATCTTGTCCGGGTGCTTGAGCATCGGTTTGTTGGCCTCGAAGATCTTCTGGTACTTGTTGGGGTCGCCATACACCTTCTTCGAAATCGCGCTCAACGTATCCCCCTTCTCCACCGTCACGAACCGCGCGGCCTGGGCCACCGGCCCGGTCACGGTGATCTGGTCGTCGACACTGGCAACGCCTTCGACATTACCCGCCGCCAGGATGATCTTCTCCTTCTCCTCCTGGCTGGCCACCTCACCCTTGAGGATGATCGTGTCTCCCTCTACAGTGGCCGTGATATTCGGGTTGCCCAGGCCGACACTTTCCACGTGTTTCTTCAGTTGCTCTTCGGCATTGGCATTGCCGGGGGTCAGCAGGTCGATCAACTTCTCGCCCGCTTCCTTGACGAAACTGAACAAGCTCATAACGCTCTCCTTGTTGACGAAACCTCGGACACAGCAGTCTAGGCCAGCTTTTCCCCTGGCGCCCCATGCGACCAATCGACGCGGTCTATCAAGGCATAGACCCTAGCGATTAGACGCCGCCGGCCCGCACGCCTAGGCTTGTGCTATCTGAAAGTTGCCGATAGTCCGATGAACAGTCAGCCCCGATGAACAGCAAGCCTCCGGTCTGCGCGGCCTCATCGCCCTTGACCATGCCCGCCGCCAGCAACACCTACGATTACGTCCAGCTCAACGATGCCAGACGCGACAGCACGCCCCTGGCCGAAGAAGTGGCCCTGGCCATTGCCTACAACGGCCTGAACCAGGCGGTGATGCTGGTCAGCCCCACCGACCTGGAAGACTTCGCCGTCGGCTTCAGTGTCGGCAGCGGCATAGTCGAAGGCACAACGGAAATCTACGACCTGAAACTCTCCGGCAGCGGCTCGGCAATGTACGCCGACCTGGAGATTTCCAGCCGTGCGTTCTGGAACCTGAAAAACCAGCGCCGCCAAATGGCCGGCACCAGTGGTTGCGGCCTGTGCGGGGTCGAAGCGCTGGAGCAGGCACTGCCAGAGCTGGCCAAGCTGCCTGGCGCACCTTTGCCACCCGCGCAATGGTTGGTCGGCCTGCGTGAGCGCATCGATGCCTTCCAGCCCCTCGGCCAACACTGCGGCGCGGTGCATGCGGCGCTGTTCATGGACCGCCATGGCGAGCTGCTGCTAGGCCGTGAAGACATCGGCCGACACAACGCCCTCGACAAGCTGATCGGCGCCTTGCTTCGCCAAGACATCGACAGCCAGGGTGGCCTGGCCATCGTCACCAGCCGCTGCAGCCTGGAGCTGATCCAGAAGGTGCTGCGGGCCGGTATCCAGACCCTGGTCAGCCTGTCGGCGCCCACCGGCCTTGCCCTGCAATGGGCGCGCAAGCACAACCTCAACCTTATCCATCTGCCCAAGCACAGCGCACCGCGGGTCTACAGCCCAGCGGCGGAGTCGTAACAGTCGTGACCTCGTACCAACACCTCCCGGACAACGCCCCAGCCTCTCCACCTCGTTACAAGCCCTACCACGGCCCCGCCGGTGGTTGGGGCGCGCTGCGCAGCGTGGCCAAGGCCTGGGTTGGCAGCGATAACGCGCTGAAGAACATTCGCGCGCTGCTCAAGACCAACCAGAACGGCGGTTTCGACTGCCCCGGCTGCGCATGGGGCGACTCGCCGGAAAGCGGCATGGTCAAGTTCTGCGAGAACGGTGCCAAGGCAGTGAACTGGGAGGCGACCAAGCGCCGCGTCGATGCCGCCTTTTTCGCCCGCTACAGCGTCACTTCGCTGCTGCAGCAGAGCGACTACTGGCTGGAGTACCAGGGGCGCCTGACCGAGCCGATGGTCTATGACGCGTCCAGCGACCGCTACCAGCCGATCAGCTGGGAAGCCGCCTTCACCCTGATCGCTCGCGAGTTGAACAAGCTGGCCAGCCCTGACCAGGCCGAGTTCTACACTTCGGGGCGCGCCAGCAACGAAGCAGCGTACCTGTACCAGCTGTTCGTGCGGGCCTACGGCACCAACAACTTCCCCGACTGCTCGAACATGTGCCACGAGGCCAGCGGCGTGGCCCTGGGGCAAAGCGTCGGGGTCGGCAAGGGCACCGTCACCTTCGATGACTTCGAACACGCCGATGCGATTTTCGTCTGGGGCCAGAACCCCGGTACCAACCACCCGCGCATGCTTGACCCGCTGCGCGATGCGGTAAAACGCGGCGCCCAGGTGGTGTGCATCAACCCGCTCAAGGAACGTGGCCTGGAGCGCTTCCAGCACCCGCAGAACCCGTTGGAAATGCTGACCAACAGCGACCGGCCGACCAACACCGCATTCTTCCGCCCGGCCTTGGGCGGCGACATGGCGCTGCTGCGCGGCATGGCCAAGTTCGTCCTGCAATGGGAACGCGAAGCCCAGGCCAACGGCGAACCGGCAGTCTTCGACCACGCCTTTATCGCCGAACATGGCCATGGCGTCGACGACTACCTGGCGGTAGTGGATGCCACCCCGTGGGAGCACATCCAGACCCAGTCCGGCCTGGCGCTGGCCGATATCGAACTGGCCGCGCGCATGTACTGCCGTGGCAAGCGGGTGATCATGTGCTGGGCGATGGGCATTACCCAGCACCGCCACTCGGTGCCGACCATTCAGGAAATCGTCAACCTGCAAATGCTGCGCGGCAATATCGGCGTGCCAGGTGCCGGCCTGTGCCCGGTGCGTGGTCACAGCAACGTGCAGGGTGACCGAACCATGGGCATCAACGAGCGCCCGCCGGTGGCCCTGCTGGACGCCATCGAGCAGCGCTTCGGCTTCCCCGTGCCCCGGCACAACGGCCACAACACCGTCGAGGCGATCCACGCCATGCTCGACGGCCGGGCCAAGGTATTTATCGGCCTGGGCGGCAACTTCGCCCAGGCAACGCCAGACACCGAGCGCACCGCCCAGGCACTGCGCAACTGCGAGCTGACCGTGCACATCAGCACCAAGCTCAACCGCAGCCACCTGGTGCACGGCAAGCAGGCTCTGATCCTGCCGTGCCTGGGGCGCACCGACATCGACCTGCAGGCAGAAGGGCCACAGGCGGTAACGGTAGAGGACTCGTTCAGCATGGTCCACGCCTCCAATGGCCAGCTGAAGCCGCTGTCGACGCAGATGCGCTCGGAGCCGGCGGTCATCGCCGGTATCGCCGCCGCCACCCTGGGCAAGAAGCCCGTGGACTGGCACTGGCTGGTGGCTGACTACGACCGTATCCGCGAGCTGATCGGCGACACCATCGCCGGCTTCAGCGGCTTCAACCAGCGCCTGCGCGAGCCGGGCGGTTTCTACCTGGGCAACAGCGCCGCCAGCCGCGAATGGAATACCAGCACCGGCCGCGCGAACTTCAAGGCCAACCTGCTGCCCGACACGCTGCTCGACGAGCGTGTACGCGCCAGCGGCCAGGTGCCAGACTTGATCATGCAATCGATGCGCTCGCACGATCAGTACAACACCACCATCTACGGCCTGGACGACCGCTACCGTGGCGTGCGTGGCCAGCGCGAGGTGCTGTTCGCCAACGAAGCCGACATCATCCGCCTGGGCTTCCAGCCTGGGCAGCAGGTCGACATCGTGTCGTTGTGGGGGGATGAGCATGTACGCCGCGTGCATGGCTTTACCCTGCTGGCCTTCGACATCCCGGCCGGGCAGGCGGCGGCGTACTACCCGGAGGTGAACCCGCTGGTGCCTCTGGAAAGCATTGGCGATGGCAGCCATACGCCGACGTCGAAGTTCATTGCCATCAAACTGGAGCGGGCGCGGGACGACGGGCGCATCCTGTAGGAATGGTGTTGGCTTTTCGCGGGTAAAACCGCTCCCACAGAGGTAACTCAAGGTCTGAGAGCGGTGGTATCCCTGTAGGAGCGGGTTCACCCGCGAAGAGGCCGGAAGCCGTGCCGCCAAAAACGAAAAAAGCCCTGTTCCATCAAGGTTCAGGGCTTCGTCATAAAGGTCTCAGACAGCGAAAAAACGATAAAGTTTCACAGTAAATACAGTAAGTTAGAGAATTGTGTACAACTCGTGTTACTCGTCGGATTTCCGTTGCCAGCCGCGCCTGTAAGGCTCAAAAATCGCCCCGTCATCCTAATGAGGCTCTCTTGATGAAGAAGTACTCCTCGATACTGTTGTTGTCTTTCAGCTTGCTCAGCGGCGTTGCCATGGCAGGCGGCACCACCGAGGCCGGCATTGGCGGCGCATTGGGTGGGGTACTGGGCTCCGTGGTGGGCAACTCCATCGGTGGTAGCACCGGCGGCGCCATTGGTGCCGGCCTGGGCGGCGCGGCTGGCGGTGCCTTGGGTGCCGACAAGCATCAGCGTGGGGAAGCCGCAATCGGCGGCGCGCTGGGCGCAGCAGGCGGTAACGTGGTCGGCCGCTCCGTGGGCGGCACTACCGGTAGCTACATTGGCGCGGCAGCCGGCGGTGGTGCCGGTGGCGCACTGGGTAACTACATGGGTAAGGAGGCCGACAGAGACGATTACCACGATGGCCGCCGCTACCGTCGTGGTTATGACGACGACCGTCGCCACTGGGACCGTGGCCATCATTACGGCCATCGCAAGCACAAGCGCCACTGGCGCGACTAACGCCTGAGGGCCCTGCCCCGGCAACAAAAGCCCCGCCCCTGCCAGCGGGGCTTTTTTATGCCTGCTGTTCCAGCAGTACACCAGACAGGATCACCTGCAGCGTCTCTGGCAATGCCACCGGCCGGCCACTGGCGCGTTCGATGAACACCTGCACCACCGTGCCTGCCGCACACGCCTCCGGCTCCCCTGGGCGGAACAGGGCCAGGCGGTACTCCACCGTGCTGCCCGCCAGGCGCATCACCCCCAGCCCCACTTCCAGCACATCCGGGAAGCCGGGCAGTGCGTAGAAATCCGCCGCCGAACTGACCACGAAGGCCGCCAGCTCGCCGTCACGCAGGTCCAGTTCGGCCTGTTCGACGAGGAACGCTTGAATGGAGGTTTCGAAAAAGCCATGCACGGTGGCACCGGCGACGTGGCCATTCAGGTCATTGTCCTGGGGGCGAGTGAGGATGGGGTGGAAGTGGGAGAAGGCAGTGCGCTGTGGGGATTCGGTCATCTGGCTGGCTCTTGTCTTCGCAATGAATGCTGACAGTGAAACAGAAAAACCGGTTTCCCGCTGCTTGTGCCGGCCTCTTCGCGGCTACACCACCAACGTTGAATGCAGTGCAGTACCTGTAGGAGCGGCTTTAGCCGCGAAGAGGCCGGTACAGGCAGTAGAAAACGAAAAGGCCGCCCATTGGGGCGGCCTTTTCGTTACCGGCAAGCTCAGCTTACAGCTGCGGGCCAGCGGCCTTGATGGCGTCGGAAACTTCGAACTTCTTGAAGTTTTCGATGAACAGCTTGGCCAGGCCTTTGGCAGCCTCGTCGTAGGCAGCCTTGTCAGCCCAGTTGGTGCGCGGGTTGAGCAGCACGGTATCAACGCCTGGAACGGCCTTAGGCACGTCCAGGTTGATGATGTCCAGGTGCTCGGTTTCGGCACCGATCAGCGCGCCGCTCTGGATCGCAGCGATCACGGCACGGGTGGTCGGGATGCTGAAGCGCTTGCCAACGCCGTAGCCACCGCCGGTCCAGCCGGTGTTGACCAGGTAGACCTTCGAGTCGAAGCCCTTGATACGCTTGATCAGCAGCTCGGCGTATTCGCCAGCCGGGCGCGGGAAGAACGGGGCGCCGAAGCAGGTGGAGAAGGTCGACTTGATGCCGCTGCCCGAACCCATTTCGGTGGAACCGACCAGCGCGGTGTAGCCGGACAGGAAGTGGTAGGCCGCCTGCTCGTTGTTCAGGATCGAAACCGGCGGCAGTACACCAGTCAGGTCGCAGGTCAGGAAGATGACTGCGTTCGGCTCGCCGCCCAGGTTCGCTTCGGAACGCTTGGCAACGTGCTCCAGCGGGTAGGCCGCACGGCTGTTCTGGGTCAGGCTGACATCGGTGTAGTCGGCGTGCTTGTTGGCGTCGAGAACGACGTTTTCCAGCACGGCGCCATGCTTGATGGCTTTCCAGATGACCGGCTCGTTCTTCTCGGACAAGTCGATGCACTTGGCGTAGCAGCCGCCTTCGATGTTGAAGACCACGCCCTCGCCCCAGCCGTGCTCGTCGTCACCGATCAGGTAACGGCTTTCGTCGGCCGACAGGGTGGTCTTGCCGGTGCCGGACAGGCCGAAGAACAGGGTTACATCGCCTGCTTCGCCGATGTTGGCGGCGCAGTGCATCGGCAGTACGTCGGCAGCCGGCAGCAGGAAGTTCTGTACCGAGAACATGGCTTTCTTCATTTCGCCGGCGTAGCGCATGCCAGCGATCAGAACCTTCTTCTGAGCGAAGTTGATGATCACGCAACCATCGGAGTTGGTGCCGTCACGCTCAGGCTCGCACACGAAGTTGGCGACGTTGAGGACCTGCCACTCGCCACGACCAGCCGGGTTGTACTGCTCCGGGTTGATGAACAGGCAACGACCGAACAGGTTCTGCCAGGCAGTCTGGGTGGTCATCTTCACCGGCAGGTAGTGCTCGGCGGCCGCCCCTACGTGAACGTAGGAAACGAAGTGATCCTGGGCGTTGTTGAACGCCTCGACGCGGTCCCACAGGGCATCGAACTTGTCGGCCGGGAACTTGCGGTTGATCGGGCCCCAGGCAATGGCATCCTGGGTGGAAGGTTCTTCGACGATGAAACGGTCAGCCGGCGAACGGCCTGTACGGTGACCAGTCTCCACGACCAGTGCGCCAGTATCGGCTAGTACGCCTTCACCGCGTTGCAGCGCTTCTTTTACCAGCTCATCGACGCTCAGGTCGGTGTACACGGTGTTTTTGGCTTGCGTCATGAGATACCCCATCCGGCCCGAGGCCGAGTGCTCCAAACGTTTTGTAGTTGTCTTGAAAAAACTACTACAGCGAAAAAAGTGGCCGGATTATGCCAGAAACGCCCAAAAAAAGTAGGCCCCTCCTGTCAGAACTGCGCTTTTGCGCAATTCGACAGGAGATTATCCTGTAGTTAAACGTTTCAGTGACGAGTTTCTGAGGCTACGTCAGTGCCGCCACCAGCAAACAGTTGCGCCACATCGCTGGCGTCGAAGAAATAGCGCTCGTTGCAGAACTGGCAATCGATCTCAACCTGGCCGCCACACTCTTCCACCAGTGCCTTGGCATCGTGCTCGCCCAAACTGACCAGCGCATTGCCGGAACGTTCGCGAGAGCAGCTGCAGTTGAAGCGCAGCGGCTGGATATCGAACAAGCGCACGGCATCTTCGTGGTACAGGCGGTGCAACAGGGTTTCGTTGTCCAGCGCCCACTCATCGGCCTTGAGCGTGGTGGCCAATGCCACAACATGCTGCCAGCTTTCTTCACGCTCTTCATCGTCCGGCTGGCGATCGCGCGGCAGTTGCTGCAGCAGCAGGCCACGGGCCTTGCCGCCTTCGGCGTTGAGCCAGAAGCGCGTGTTGAGCTGTTGCGACTGGACGAAGTAGTTGGTGAAGCACTCCGACAGGGTGGCGCCGTCGAGGTCGACAGTGCCCTGGTAGCGCTGGCCCTTGACTGGATCAATGGTCAGGGTCAGGTGGCCGTCAGGCATCAGCTGCGACAGGGTCGCATTCGCCGGGATCTGGTCCGCTTCGTAGCGGGCCATGCCACGGATGTCCCGGTCACCCGAACATTCGACCATCAACAGCGGGATCGGCCCTGCGGAACGCGCCTGCAGAATCAGCAGGCCGTCGAACTTCAGCGCCCCCACCAGCAAGGCGGTGGCGGCCATCAGCTCGCCCAGCAGTGCCTGCACCGGCTGTGGGTACTCATGACGCGCCAGCACCGCGGCGTAGCTGTCATCGAGAGACACCCACTCGCCGCGCACATCGCGCTCGTCGAAGATGAAACGTTGGGTGAAATCGGTATCAGGCAAGTCGCTCATAGGTTTTGGCTATCTGAAAAATGATGACAAAATGGTTACAAGGGTTGTCGGAAAACATGCGAGAACCCGTGACAGAGCGCTCACAAGGCGCTCCGATTCCTGTTTGCAATAGAGGTATTTTATGGACAATCGACCACTGTTCCAAGCAAGGTGGTCCTGGGGGCCATTGGCAGCCTGTACGCTGCTTCCTATCGCTCTACTGTGTTTCTGGTTATGGCCCATTGGCCAGATCTTGTGCCTGACTTTCGACGAGTGGCTATTCCACAGCCTGAATGCGCCGCTGGCCGACAACACCACCTGGCGCTACATCTGGACCGTCGGTAGCCTGCGCCCATTCGACATCGTCGTCGGCCTGATCCTTCTGGCAGTGCTTATCCGTGGCGACTGGGTGTTCAAGGCAACCCAGGTGCGCCAGGCCTTTTTCGGCTTCCTGGTCACGCTAATCCTCTTAGTGGTGATTCGCGCGCTGTTTTCCAAGTGGGTGGATGCAGCCGGCTGGCAGCACAAGAGCCCTTCGATGATGTTCGACGAGGTGGTGCACCTCAGCGACTACTATCCGAACCTGGAGGCGGTCTGGGAGCTCAAGGACCGTTCCAGCAAGAGTTTCCCGGGCGATCATGCCTCGGTGCTGCTGGTCTGGGCGCTGTTCATGAGCGTGTTCAGCCGCCGCCTGGTGCAGTACCTGGTGGTCTGGGGGTTGGCGGTTTTGTTCATGTTGCCGCGCCTGGTGGCCGGTGCCCACTGGGGGCAGGATGACTACATCGGCGGGCTGCTGATGGCGGTGCTGGCGTTGGGCTGGAGCTGCTACACGCCGCTGGCGGCCAAGGGAAGTGCGGTGCTGATGCGCTGGACGGCGCCAGTGTTCGCGATCACGGCCAAGTTACCGCTGGTCGGGCGCTTGGCGGTGACCCGCTAGATCCTTGGGGCTACTGCGTAGCCCATCGCGACACAAGGCCGCTCCCACAAGTACCGCACAAGGCATTCAGGCAACGCCCTGCTTGTGGGAGCGGCCTTGTGTCGCGAAAGGGCCGCAAAGCGGCCCCGGCTATTCGAAGCTCCCATGCAACTGATGAATCTGCCGCCGCTGCTTCTTGGTCGGCCGCCCATCGGTGGTCACGCCCATCGCCCCGGCCTTGCGCAGTTCCGCCGCCTGTTCACGCCGGCGCACGCTGTCCTCGGTCTCTTCGTACAACGTCTGCGCCTCTGGCGCCCCACGCCGCACCACCGACAGAGCCTTCACCACCACGGTGCGCTCGTCGAACCCGGTGCGCAGCACGAACTCGTCACCCACCCGCGGCTCCTTGCCCGGCTTGCAGCGCTCACCCCGGCAATGCACCTTGCCGCTCTCGATCGCCGCCTTGGCCAGCGCGCGAGTCTTGTAGAAGCGTGCCGCCCACAGCCATTTGTCCAGGCGGACCTTGTCGTCGTCTTCGGCTTTTTGTGCCATCCCGTTACCTCGAACGCTGTGTTTCATCGAACTGTACTACCGTAACGATCGGATGCAAAAAATCCCCGCCGTGCTTACAGTTCACCACCTCATCCGCAGGGTGCGTTTCGTGAAGACATTTGACCATTTGACTGTGATCGGCCTGCGCGAGTGGGTCGCCCTGCCCGACCTCGGCGTGGCCGGGCTGCGCGCCAAGATCGACACTGGTGCCAGCACCTCCAGCCTGCACGCCACCGAGGTGGAACCGTTCGAGCGCGACGGCCAGCCCTGGGTCCGCTTTACCGCACATCTTGGCTCGGTGGTGCAGTTGCGCCACCGCCGCTGCGAGGCACCGCTGGTGACCATGAAAACCATCAAGAGCTCCAACGGCCAGGCCCAGACCCGCTATGTCATCCGCACGTCACTGGCCCTGGGCGATGGTGTGTGGGAAGTGGAGTTCACCCTGGCCTGCCGCAAGAACATGCGTTATCGCCTGTTGCTGGGTTCCAAGGCCCTGATCCATGGTCAACTGGTGGTCAACCCTGGCCTCAAATACGTACAAGACAAACCGGCCTTCCCGGCCACCCTTTCTACTGCCACAGGTGCTGCATGAAGATCGCTGTGCTGTCGCGCAATCCGCGTCTGTATTCCACCCGCCGCCTGGTCGAAGCCGGTACCCAGCGGGGCCACGAAATGGTGGTGATCGACACCCTGCGGGCCTACATGAACATTGCCAGCCACAAACCGCAGATCCACTACCGCGGCAAGCCGCTGGAAGGCTTCGACGCGGTGATCCCGCGCATCGGTGCATCGGTGACCTTCTATGGCTGCGCAGTGCTGCGCCAGTTCGAGATGATGGGTGTGTATCCGCTCAACGAGTCGGTAGCGATAGCCCGCTCCCGCGACAAGCTGCGTTCACTGCAATTGCTGTCGCGGCGCGGCATCGGCCTGCCGATTACCGGTTTCGCCCACTCGCCGGACGACATCCCCGACCTGATCCAGATGGTCAACGGCGCCCCGCTGGTGATCAAGGTACTGGAAGGTACACAGGGCATCGGCGTGGTGCTGTGCGAAACCACCAAGGCCGCCGAATCGGTGATCGAGGCGTTCATGGGGTTGAAGCAGAACATCATGGTGCAGGAATACATCAAGGAAGCGGGTGGCGCGGATATCCGCTGCTTCGTGGTCGGCGACAAGGTCATTGCGTCGATGAAGCGCCAGGCCAAGCCAGGCGAATTCCGCTCCAACCTGCACCGCGGTGGAGTGGCCAGCCTGATCAAGATCACCCCGGAAGAACGCATGACCGCCATTCGCGCGGCCAAGGTAATGGGCTTGAGTGTGGCGGGTGTGGATATCCTGCGCTCCAACCACGGGCCGCTGGTGATGGAAGTGAACTCATCGCCGGGGCTGGAAGGCATCGAAGTGACCACCGGCAAGAACGTGGCCGCCATGATCATCGAGCATCTGGAGAAGAATGGTGGGCCTAATCAGACTCGGACCAAGGGTAAGGGCTGAGATTTTGGGGCTGCTGCGCAGCCCATCGCGACACAAGGCCGCTCCTACAGGATTACGCGATCCTCTGTAGGAGCGGCCCTGTGTCGCGAAAGGGCCGCAAAGCGGCCCCGGCAATCACACGGCATTGCGCGGTAGCAACAGCCCCAAAGGCAACCGTACCCGCGCCTCGATCCCGCCACCAGAGCGATTGCGCAACTCCACATTCCCACCATGCTGCGCCGCGATCCGCTTGACGATCGCCAGCCCCAGCCCGGTGCCCTTGCCCCCCCGGGCCCGGTCACCACGAATGAACGGGTTGAAGATGGTCTCCAGCTCCGACTCGTCGATCCCCGTCCCGCGGTCCAGCACGCTCAGCACCACATACGGCGCACTCTCGTCGCCCGACACATAGGCGGCCACCTCGACCCCTTTGCCGGCGTGGTGCAGGGCGTTGCCGATCAGGTTGCCCAGCATGCGCTTGAGCGAAACCCGGCGCAGCGGGAACGGTGGGATCGGCTCCAGGCACAACCGCACCCGTTCTTCCGGCTGGTTGTACGGCGCCACCACTTCGCGCACCAGGTCGGCCAGGTCGACCTCCTCAACCGGCTCGTCACGCCCATCGCGGATAAAGGCCAGGAACTGGTCGAGGATCGCGTCCATGTCCTCGATATCGCGGACCATGTCGTCACTCAGTTCGCTGTCGCTGTCCAGCAACGACAACGACAGGCGCAGGCGCGTCAGCGGTGTACGCAGGTCGTGGGAAACCCCGGCCAGCATCAGCTCGCGCTCGCGCCCGGCCTGCTCGACATCCTCGGCCATCTGGTTGAAGGCCTTGTACACCTCGGTCATCTCGCTGGGCGTATCGCTGATCGGCAGGCGCACGCTGCGCCCCTGGCCCAGCTGCCGGGCGGCGAACACCAGGCGCTTGAGCGGCTGGTTCAGCTGGCGCACGAAGATCCAGGCCGAAGCTGTGGACAACAGGCCGATGGCCAGGAACCAACCCAGCACGTTCCAGATCTTCTGCCCACGCAGCGGGTGCGGGTACAGCGGTACCTTCAACCAGCCCGGCCCCAGGCTTGGCGCATTGACCCACAACGCCGGCGGCGCATGAATGCGCAGCCGTACCTCGGTGTCTTCACCCAACTCGGCCTGCATCTGCCGTTGGTAGATTTCGCTGTAGGGCCAGTGCTGCTCACCCTCGGGCACGCCCGAGCCGGTGACCCGGATAAGGCCTGCCGCTTCGGCGATCTTGTCGCGGTTTTCTTCGTCGGCCGCCCAATAAGCGCGCAGGGTCAGCGCAACACCGTGGCTGTACTGACGGTCGACCAGCACGTCCTCGTTCATCAACAGGTAGACCAGGGTCAACGCCTTGGAGAACAGGACGACGATCAACACCAGCCACAGGGTGCGGGCGAAGAAACTTTGCGGAAACCAGAGCGGTGTTTTCATCGACGGCGCGGCATCATTTACCGGCGTTTCCGTCCGGCACGAACACGTAGCCCACGCCCCACACGGTCTGGATATAACGCGGCTTGGACGGGTCCGGCTCGATCATGCGGCGCAGACGCGAAATCTGCACGTCGATGGAGCGTTCCAGCGCATCCCATTCGCGGCCACGCGCCAGGTTCATCAGCTTGTCGCGGGTCAGCGGCTCGCGTGCGTGCATCACCAGCGCCTTGAGCACGGCGAACTCGCCGGTGGTGAGCATGTGCACTTCGTCGCCACGCTTGAGTTCGCGAGTGGCCAGCGACAGCTCGTAGTCGCCGAAGGTGACCGACTCGTCTTCGCTACCAGGCGCACCCGGCACGCTCGGTGCCTGGCGGCGCAGCACGGCCTTGACCCGGGCCATCAGCTCGTCCGGGTTGAACGGCTTGCCCAGGTAGTCGTCTGCGCCCAGCTCCAAGCCCTTGATACGGCTGAGCTCGTCACCCTTGGCGGTGAGCATGATGATCGGGATCTGGTTGTTCTGCTGGCGCAGGCGCTTGCACGCCGACAGGCCATCCTCGCCGGGCAGCATCAGGTCGAGCACCACCAGGTTGAACACCTCACGCTGCAGCAGGCGGTCCATCTGCTCGGTGTTGGGCACCGCACGGGCACGGTAGCCCTTGCTGGTGAAGAAACGTTCCAGCAGGCTGCTCAGCCCCGGGTCGTCGTCGACGATGAGAATCTTGTCACCTTCAGCGGTGTTTGGCGTGCCGGTCATGAATAACTCCTCTGATATCGCCGCGCATTATGGCGTAGCCATTGCTGCACGTTGCGTGAGCATTGTTAGCAGATTTTTCCCCCGGCGCCAGTTCCGGCTGGCCGGGCGCCATCACCGCAAGCCGTTTGCGATGGGTATAATGCGCGGCTTTCATCCAGCGCCGCCGGGCGACAGGCCCACAGGCGACCCCCGTATTCACAAATGTCAGGTGGTTTACATGGACAGCATCAACAGCCGTATCGCCGAGGAACTGGGCGTACGCCCCCAGCAGGTCGAGGCGGCCGTGGGCCTGTTGGACGAAGGCTCGACCGTGCCCTTCATCGCCCGCTACCGCAAGGAAGTGACCGGTAGCCTGGACGACACCCAGCTGCGCCATCTGGAAGAGCGCCTGCGCTACCTGCGCGAACTCGACGAGCGCCGTGCCAGCATCCTGGCCAGCATCGAGGAGCAGGGCAAGCTGACCCCGGAACTGGCCCGCGAGATCAAGCTGGCCGATACCAAGACCCGCCTCGAAGACCTGTACCTGCCGTACAAGCAGAAGCGCCGCACCAAGGGCCAGATCGCCCTGGAAGCCGGCCTCGGCGAGCTGGCCGACTGCCTGTTCAACAACCCAGACCTCGCCCCGGAAAGCGAAGCCGCACGCTTCGTCAACGCCGACAAGGGCGTGGCCGACGTCAAGGCCGCGCTGGAAGGCGCCAAGTACATCCTCATGGAGCGCTTCGCCGAAGACGCCGCCCTGCTCGACAAGCTGCGCAGCTTCCTCAAGCAGGAGTCGGTGCTCAGCGCCCGCGTCGTGCCTGGCAAGGAAGAGGAAGGCGCCAAGTTCCGCGACTACTTCGCCCATGACGAACTGCTGCGCAACGCCCCGTCGCACCGCGCCCTGGCAATTTTCCGCGGGCGTAACGAAGGCGTGCTGAGCGCCTCGCTGAAAGTCGGCGAAGAACTGCCCGGCACCCTGCACCCGTGCGAACTGATGATCGGCAACCACGTCGGCATCGAGAACCGCAACCGCCCGGCCGACAAGTGGCTGGGCGAAGTGGTGCGCTGGACCTGGAAGGTCAAGCTGTACACCCACCTGGAAACCGACCTGTTCGGCGAGCTGCGCGACAACGCCGAAGGCGAGGCGATCAATGTGTTCGCCCACAACCTGCACGACCTGCTGCTGGCCGCCCCGGCCGGCCCGCGCGCCACCCTGGGCTTCGACCCGGGCCTGCGTACCGGCTGCAAGATCGCTGTGGTCGATGCCACAGGCAAGTTGCTGGACCACACCACGGTCTACCCGCACGCGCCGAAGAACGATTGGGACCGCACCATTTCGATCATGGCTGCGCTGTGCGCCAAGCACTCGGTGGAGCTGATCGCCATCGGTAACGGCACCGCCAGCCGCGAAAGCGACAAGCTGGTGGCGGAGCTGGTCAAGAAGTACCCAGCGCTGAAGATCACCAAGATCATGGTTTCCGAGGCCGGCGCTTCGGTGTATTCCGCATCGGAACTGGCCGCCCGCGAATTCCCGGACCTGGACGTGTCGATCCGTGGCGCCGTGTCGATTGCCCGCCGCCTGCAGGACCCGCTGGCCGAGCTGGTGAAGATCGACCCGAAATCCATCGGTGTCGGCCAGTACCAGCATGACGTGTCTCAACTGAAACTGGCGCGCGGCCTGGACGCCGTGGTCGAGGACTGCGTGAACGCCGTGGGCGTGGACGTCAACACCGCCTCGGTGGCCCTGCTGACGCGCATCTCCGGCCTTAACGCTACCCTGGCGCAGAACATCGTCGCCCACCGCGATGCCAACGGCCCGTTCGCCACTCGCGCGGCACTGAAAAAGGTCAGCCGCCTGGGTGAGAAAACCTTTGAACAAGCCGCCGGCTTCCTGCGTGTGATGAACGGCGACAACCCGCTGGATGCCTCTGCGGTGCACCCCGAGGCCTACCCGCTGGTGCAACGGATTGCCGCCGATACCGGCCGTGACATCCGCTCGCTGATCGGTGACAGCAGCTTCCTCAAGCGTCTGGACCCGAAGAAATTTACCGATGAAACCTTCGGCCTGCCGACCGTCACCGACATCCTGCAAGAACTGGACAAGCCTGGCCGCGACCCACGCCCCGAATTCAAGACCGCCACCTTCCAGGACGGCGTCGAAGACCTCAAGGACCTGGAACCGGGCATGATCCTCGAAGGCGTGGTGACCAACGTCACCAACTTCGGCGCCTTCGTCGACATCGGCGTGCACCAGGACGGCCTGGTGCACATTTCGGCGCTGTCGGAGAAGTTCATCAAGGACCCGCGTGAAGCGGTCAAGGCCGGCGACGTGGTCAAGGTCAAGGTCATGGAAGTGGACATCCCGCGCAAGCGTGTCGGCCTGTCCATGCGCATGAGCGACACCCCTGGCGAGAAGGTCGATGGCAACCGCGGCGGTAACCGTGGCAATGGCGGCAACCGCCAGCAGCAGGCGCCGCGCCAGCGCGAAACCGCCACCGCTGCACCGGCCAACAACGCCATGGCAGCCCTGTTCGCCAACGCCAAGCAGCTGAAGAAGAAGTGATGGACGTTCCACGCGAATACGTCGAAAGCGCCTTCAGCCAGCTCCTCGGCTGCCGCCTGCAACGCCTGGAAACAGGTGTTGCCGAGGTAGCCCTGGCGCTCGAGCCACACTTGCGCAACCGTGGCCAGAAGCTGCACGGCGGGGCGATCTTCAGCCTGGTGGACATCGCCATGGGCCTGGCCTGCTCGGCCAGCCATGGCTTCGACCAGCAAAGCGTCACCATCGAGTGCAAGATCAACTACATGCGCGCCGTCAGTGACGGCGAGGTGCTGTGCACCGCCCGCGTGCTGCACGCCGGGCGGCGTACCCTGGTGGTCGACGCCGACGTAGTTCAGGGCGACAAGCTGGTGGCGAAAGCGCAAGGAACCTTCGCGGTTCTCTAGCTCACCAAGCATTATCTGCGGTATTTTCAGCAGTGCGCTGGCACTGCTGGATCCGCGTTAACCAGGCGACAACGCCAGTTCCTTTCTTCCTACCCTTGTAGACCGTTATCTCTACCCCCATATTGGGGCGACTGACGCGTGAAGGAATACATCTTGAGCGACCTCCTCAACCGCCGCCTGAGCCTGCTCGGCGCCAATCTTCCCCTGCTCAAGCAGTGCCTGCACGGTATTGAGCGCGAATGTCTGCGCGTGACCGACGAAGGTCGCCTGGCCCAGACCCCGCATCCGCAAGCCCTGGGATCGGCGCTGACCAACGAGCAGATCACCACCGATTATTCCGAGTCGCTGCTGGAGTTCATCACCCCGGCCCTTCCCGACCCGGCCAAGGTGCTGGAAAGCCTCGAAGAGACCCACCGTTTCGTCTACAGCAAGCTGGGCGACGAATACCTGTGGAGCCCGTCGATGCCTTGCACGCTGCCGGCCGAGGAGGACATCCCGATCGCCGAGTACGGCAGCTCGAACATCGGTAAGCTCAAGCATGTCTACCGCAAGGGCCTGGCCCTGCGCTACGGCCGCACCATGCAGTGCATCGCCGGTATCCATTACAACTTCTCGCTGCCCGAAGCGCTGTGGCCGTTGCTGCGCTCCGCAGAAGGCGGCAGAGAAAGCGACCGCGACTACCAGTCGTCGGCCTATATCGCGCTGATCCGTAATTTCCGCCGCTACAGCTGGCTGCTGATTTACTTGTTCGGCGCCTCGCCGGCCCTGGACAAAGGCTTCCTGCGTGGCCGCCCGCACCAGCTCGAAGAGCTGGATGCCGAAACCTTGTATCTGCCCTACGCCACCAGCCTGCGCATGAGCGACCTGGGCTACCAGAGCAACGCCCAGGCCGGCCTCACGCCGTGCTACAACAACCTGGCCAGCTACACCGACAGCCTGCGCAAGGCGGTGGGCACGCCCTACCCTCCTTACGTCGAAGTCGGCACGCACGTGGATGGCGAGTGGGTACAGCTGAACACCAACATCCTGCAGATCGAAAACGAGTACTACTCGAACATTCGCCCCAAGCGCGTCACCTACACCGGCGAGCGGCCGATCCAGGCCCTGACCTCGCGCGGCGTGCAGTACGTGGAAGTGCGTTGCCTGGACATCAACCCGTTCCTGCCGGTGGGCATCGACCTGACCGAGGCGCGCTTCCTCGACGCGTTCCTGCTGTTCTGCGCGCTGGAAGACAGCCCGCAACTGGACAACGGCGAATGCGGCCAGTGCACCAACAACTTCCTGACCGTGGTCAAGGAAGGCCGGCGCCCGGGCCTGGAACTGCGCCGCAATGGCCAGCCGATCGGCCTGAAGACCTGGGCCAGCGAGCTGATCGAGCGTATCCGGCCACTGGCCGATCTGCTCGACCAGGCGCAAGGCGGTGCAGAGCACGGCAATGCCCTGGATGCCCAGCAGGCCAAGGTCGACGACGCCTCGCTGACCCCGTCGGCCCAAGTGCTGGCGCGCATGACCGAGCATAACGAAAGCTTCGTCAAGTTCGCCCTGCGCCAGAGTCGTATTCACGCCGAAACCTTCCGCGAGCAGCCACTGCCGGTCGAACGCCAGCAGGCCTTCGAAACCCTCGCCCGCGACTCGCTGGCCGAGCAGTCGCGCCTGGAACAGCAGGAAGTCGGCGACTTCGACCTGTTCGTCGGCGCCTACCAGGCCAGCATCCTGGCGATCAGCAACTGATGACCCGCACTGCCACCCCGCGCAAGCCGCGCGCCAGCAGCCAGGCCAGGATCGAGGCGATCCTGGCTGCTGCACGCGAGTTACTGGCCGAGCTGGGAGTGGCGAGCCTGTCGATCTACAGCGTGGCCGAGCGCGCACAGATACCACCGTCGTCGGTGTACCACTTCTTCGCCAGCGTGCCGGCGCTGCTGGAGGCGTTGACGGCCGATGTGCACCGGGCCTTCCGGGAAGCGCTGAGCGCGCCGATCGACAGCAGTGCGTTCAACACCTGGCACGAACTGTCACGGCTGATCGAGCAGCGCATGCTGGATATCTATAACGAGGACGCGGCGGCGCGGCAACTGATCCTGGCCCAGCATGGCCTGAGCGAAGTGGTGCAGGCCGACCGGCAGCACGACATGGAACTGGGCGACTTGATGCACAAGTTGTTCGGCCAGCATTTTCATCTGCCGGTGATGCCGGCGGATGTGGACGTGTTTGCCCTGGCCATGGAATTGAGTGACCGGGTGTATGCGCGGTCGGTGCAGCTGCATGAGGCGATCACCCCGCGCATGGCCGAGGAAGGCAAGCGAGTGTTCGAGGCGTATCTGGGGTTGTATCTACCGCCATTTCTGGCGAAGCGTTCCAGCTGAGATCATTGGGGCCGCGCAAAACATGAAACCTGCGCAGTACCTGTGGGAGCGGGCGTGCCCGCGAAGGGCTGCACAGCAGCCCCATGGCCAACACCCATCACAGCTTGGCGATGGACACTTCAGTCGATTTCACGAAGGCAATCACTTCACTGCCCACCTGCAGCTCCAGCTCACGCACAGAGCGGGTGGTGATGACCGAAGTGACGATGCCCGAGGCAGTCTGCACGTCGATTTCCGACAGTACCGGGCCTTCCAGGATTTCCTTCACGGTGCCTTTGAACTGGTTGCGAACGTTGATGGCTTTGATGGTCATGATTTGATTCCTTCTCTATGGCTTCAGTCTGGTAAGTGAGTCAGTGCGCCCAACGCAGTTGCGTGGGCAAAGGGGCTACAGGATCCGGCTCGGGCGCAGCGCCCGGGGCCGACAGAACACGGTTGAGCACTTCGCTTTCCAGCGCGGCCAGGCGGTGCGAACCACGCGCCCGAGGCCGTGCCAGGTCGACAGTGAGGTCGAGCCCGACTTCGCCGTCCTCGATCAGGATCACCCGGTCAGCCACGGCGACTGCCTCGCTGACATCGTGGGTAACCAGCAACACGGTGAAGCCGTGCTGACGCCACAGGCGTTCGATCAGTTGCTGCATCTCGATACGGGTCAATGCATCCAGCGCACCGAGCGGCTCGTCCAGCAGCAGCAGGCGCGGCTGGTGAATCAGCGCCCGGGCCAGGGCCACACGCTGCTTCTGGCCACCCGACAGAGCCGCCGGCCATTCATTGGCGCGATCGGCCAGGCCAACCGACTCCAACGCTTCCAGCGCACGCGGGCGCCAGTCGCCAGACAGGCCCAGGCCAACGTTGTCGATCACCTTCTTCCATGGCAGCAGGCGCGCGTCCTGGAACATCAGGCGGGTTTCTTCGCGGGCCTGCTCCAGCGGCGCCGCACCGGCCAGCAACTGGCCTGCAGTGGGCTGGTCGAGACCGGCCAGCAGGCGCAGCAAGGTGCTCTTGCCGCAGCCACTACGGCCGACGATGGCGACGAACTGGCCGGCAGGAATATGCAGCTCGATCCCCTTCAGCACTTCGCGCTGGCCAAAGGTCTTGCGCAGGCCGCTGGAAGCCAGCGGGATGCCACGCAGCAGGCGTGGCGGCTGTTCCTTGAGTACGGTCATGCGCCCTCCTTCTTCGCCACTTGATAGGCCGGGTGCCAGCGCAGCCACACACGCTCCAGGCCCCGGGCTGCGAGGTCGGCAAGCTTGCCGAGCACGGCATACAGGACGATGGCCAGCACTACCACGTCGGTCTGCAGGAACTCACGGGCGTTCATCGCCAGGTAACCGATGCCGGCATTGGCCGAAATGGTTTCGGCAACGATCAGGGTCAGCCACATGAAGCCCAGGGCAAAGCGCACGCCTACCAGGATCGAAGGCAATGCTCCGGGCAGGATCACCTGGCGGAACAGGCTGAAGCCGGACAAGCCATAGCTACGCGCCATTTCCACCAGCGCAAGGTCGACGTTGCGGATGCCGTGATAGGTGTTCAGGTAGATCGGGAACAGCGTGCCCAGCGCCACCAGGAAGATCTTTGCCGACTCGTCGATACCGAACCACAGGATCACCAGCGGGATCAGCGCCAGGTGCGGCACGTTGCGAATCATCTGCACCGAGCTGTCGAACAGGCGTTCGCTCCAGTTCGACAGGCCGGTGATGAAACCCAGCACCAGGCCGATGCTGCCACCGATGACGAAGCCCAGCCCGGCACGCCAGCCACTGATGGCCAGGTGGGTCCAGATCTCGCCGCTGCGCACCAGCTCGACGCCGGCGCTGACCACGGCGCTGGGCGCGGGCAGGATGCGCGTCGACAGCCAGCCGGCGCTGACCGCCAGTTGCCAGGCAGCCAGCAGCAGTACCGGCAGCGCCCATGGCGCCAGGCGCTGGCCAAGGTTGTTGGAAGTTGCACGACTCATGGCCTGGCCCTCAGCTCTGCGCAACGGACTTGGGCAGGATGTCGTTGGCCACCATTTCGCCAAACGGGCTCACATAGCCGCCGGCCTTGGCTTGCTCCGGGCGTTGCACATCCAGGTGCGGGAACAGCAACTCGGCCACCCGGTACGACTCTTCCAGGTGCGGGTAGCCGGAGAAGATGAAGGTATCGATGCCCAGCTCGGCGTATTCCTTGACGCGTGCCGCGACGGTCGGGCCATCCCCCACCAGCGCGGTACCGGCACCGCCACGCACCAGGCCGACCCCGGCCCACAGGTTGGGGCTGACCTCCAATTTGTCACGGTTGCCGTTGTGCAGGGCGGCCATGCGTTGCTGGCCGACCGAGTCGAAGCGCGCCAGCGAGGCCTGTGCACGAGCGATGGTGTCGTCGTCCAGGTGCGAGATGAGCTTGTCGGCAGCGGCCCAGGCTTCTTCGTTGGTTTCCCGCACGATCACGTGCAGGCGGATGCCGAAGCGCACTTCGCGGCCCTGAGCAGCGGCTTTCTCACGCACCTGGGCGATTTTTTCAGCGACCGCACTCGGCGGCTCGCCCCAGGTCAGGTACAGCTCGACCTGCTCGGCGGCCAGGTCCTGTGCGGCTTCGGAGGAACCACCGAAATACAGTGGCGGGCGTGGTTGCTGGATCGGCGGGTAGAGCAGCTTGGCGCCCTTCACCTGGATGTGCTTGCCGTCGTAGTCGACCACCTCGCCTTCCAGCACCTTGCGCCAGATACGGGTGAACTCTACAGAGGCTTCATAACGTTCCTGATGGTTCAGGTGCAGGCCGTCACCGGCCAACTCGTCCGGGTCGCCACCGGTCACCAGGTTGAACAGCGCGCGGCCATTGGACAGGCGATCAAGGGTTGCTGCCTGGCGTGCCGCCACGGTCGGCGAAATGATCCCGGGGCGCAGGGCGACCAGGAACTTCAGCCGCTGGGTCACCGGGATCAGCGATGCCGCGACCAGCCAGGAGTCCTCGCAGGAGCGCCCGGTAGGTATCAGCACGCCACCAAAGCCGAGCCGGTCGGCCGCCTGGGCGATCTGCTGCAGGTAGCCATGGTCGACTGCGCGGGCGCCATCGGAGGTGCCCAGGTACTTGCCGTCACCGTGGGTAGGAAGAAACCAGAAGATGTCAAGGCTCATTGGAGTTGTCTCCTCAAGGGGGGCTCAGCCAGGGCGGCGCCCCGGCGCAGGCGAATCAATCAAGGCGCACTGGCGACCTTGGCCGGGGGAGTCCAGATCACGTCCTTGATGCTCAGCGGCTTGGGAATCAGCTTCAGTGCCTGGAACGTGTCGGCGATCTTCTGTTGCGCGGCCACCACTTCCGGGGTGAGCGGCGCGGCACCGTAGCCTTGGCGCTTGACCGAAGTCAGGGTGATATCGGCGGGCAGGCCGAGCAGCGGCGCGACCTGGTCGGTCACTTCCTGCGGGTTGGCCTGGGACCATTCACCTACGGCACGCACTTCTTCGATCAGGGTGTTGATCACCGCCGGGTGCTGGGTCGCGTAGTTGCGAGTGGCCAGGTAGAACTGATGGTTGTCGACCAGGCCCTTGCCATCGCGCAGGGCATGAGCCTGAAGCTGTTTCTCGGCGGCAGCCTGGTACGGGTCCCAAATCACCCAGGCGTCCACGCTGCCGCGCTCGAAGGCGGCGCGGGCGTCGGCCGGGGGCAGGTACACCGGCTGGATGTCGCTGTATTTCAGGCCGGCGTCTTCCAGGGCGCGAACCAGCAGGTAGTGAACGTTGGAGCCTTTGTTGAGAGCGACTTTCTTGCCCTTGAGGTCTTTGACCGACTGGATCGGCGAGCCATTCGGCACCAGGATCGCCTCGCTGTGCGGTGCTGGCGGCTCGTAGGCGACGTACAGCAGGTCGGCACCGGCGGCCTGGGCGAACACCGGCGGGGTTTCACCGGTGACGCCAAAATCGATGGAGCCGACGTTCAGCCCCTCAAGCAGTTGCGGGCCGCCGGGGAACTCGGTCCATTGCACCTGCACGCCCTGCTCGGCCAGGCGCTTTTCCAGCGTGCCCTTGGCTTTGAGCAGCACCAGGGTGCCGTATTTCTGGTAACCGATACGCAGGCTCTCGGCCTGGGCTTGGGTGATGGCGCCGAAGGACACAGCCGCCGCAAACAGGGCGACCAGACCGCGACGCAAGAAGACTGTGCGCATGGCGCTCTCCTGTGCGAGTGGGTTCGGGTTGCACCTGCTTGCCTCGTTGTCGGGCGAGTAAGGTGGTGAAGCGGGTTGGGCCGGTCAGATGCTCCAGCGAGCGCTGATCAGGCGTTCGTTCAATACGCCGGGCGCCACGGGGCGCGGCCGGCGGGCTAGTGCAACGTGGAAGGTTTCCAGCGCGTCCTGCAGGCGTTCTTCCAGCGCCGCTACCAGCTGCGCGGGCCTGGAGCCTTCTGCGTAGGCGACCTGGCTGTCGTCGGCGAAGATCCCTTGCAGGGTCTCTTGCGCCTTGAGTGCCGACAGCACGGGTTTCAGTGCGTAATCCACCGCCAGCATGTGGGCGATGCTGCCGCCGGTGGCGATAGGCAACACGATCTTGTGTGCCAGGGCGCGTTCGGGCAGCAGGTCGAGCAAGGTTTTCAGGGCTCCGGCGAACGAGGCCTTGTACACCGGCGTGGCGACGATCAGGCCATCGGCCTGGGCGACCAGCTGCTGGAAGTGCTGCACCTGCGGGCTGTCGAAACGGGCGTGCAGCAGGTCTTCGGCGGGAAAGTCGCGCACCTGGAACGTCACTACCTCGACGCCACGGTCCTGCAGCCACTGGCGAGAACGCTCCAACAGCACGCCGGAGCGTGAACGGGTACTGGGGCTACCACCGATTGAGACGACCAGCATTGCAGCGCTTCCTTGTGTTCTGTTGGAGGTGACATTAACAGCCCCCGCATATATCTAGAAATCATATTTTTTCATTTATTTATTCCATTTTTGTTTTTATCTTCAAGGGCCTATTCGCGGGCACGCCCGCTCCCACAGGTTTTGTAGCAAAGCCAAGTCCTGCAATGTTCCTGTGGGAGCGGGCATGCCCGCGAAGAAGCCAACGCAGTTTCAGCAGGCATAAAAAAGGGCCGTCGAAACGGCCCGAATATCCCTGCTTTGGCTAAGAGCAATGCAACGAGGAATCCTTTAACGATTGGGCTGCGGGGTCAGCCGCAGATAGGGTTTGACCGCCCGGTAACCTTTGGGGAAACGCTGCTTGATCTCTTCCTCGTCCTTCAGCGAGGGCACGATTACCACGTCGTCACCGTCCTGCCAGTTACCTGGCGTGGCGACCTTGTGGTTGTCGGTCAGCTGCAGCGAGTCGATCACCCGCAAGATTTCGTTGAAGTTGCGCCCGGTACTGGCCGGGTAGGTAATGGTCAGGCGCACCTTCTTGTTCGGGTCGATGACAAACAGCGAGCGCACGGTCAGGGTGTCGCTGGCGTTCGGGTGGATCAGGTCGTACAGGTCGGACACCTTGCGGTCGGCGTCGGCAATGATCGGGAAGTTGACCACGGTGTTCTGGGTTTCGTTGATGTCATCGATCCAGCGGTGGTGCGAATCGACCGGGTCCACCGACAGGGCGATGGCCTTGACCCCACGTTTGGCGAAATCGTCCTTTAGCTTGGCGGTAAGGCCCAGCTCGGTGGTGCACACCGGGGTGAAGTCGGCTGGGTGAGAGAACAACACCCCCCAGCTGTTGCCCAGCCACTCGTGGAAGCGGATCTTGCCTTCGCTGGAATCCTGTTCGAAATCGGGGGCGATATCGCCGAGTTTTAGGCTCATGGGCTGCGGCTCCTGTGCTGGGTTCTGTGCCGTGTGGGTTCAATGTGCCTGCATTCGATTAAAAATAAAAAGAATAAATACTGATTTGTTTATAACCAAAATACACATGAAATTGCAGACACAAAAAAGCCTCGCACTAGGCGAGGCTTCTTGTTCAGCTACGGCTTACAGGAAGTTGTAAGTGTAGTTCACGATGAAGCGAGTCTGGTCTTTGTCCCCGATGCTTTCGCCGCTACCACGGTAAACACCCTGACGCAGGCTGAAGCCCAGGCCTTTGAGAGTGCCTTGCTGCAGGGTGTAGTCGACGCGTGCGTCACGTTCCCATTCGTTGTAGCTGCCGTCGCCCGACTTGTTGCGGATGTCGTCACCACGCAGGTAGGCCACCGAAGCCTTCAGGCCTGGAACGCCCAGGGACGCGAAGTCATAGGAGTACTGACCGAAGGTGGTGTTCTCACCGGCACGAGCGAACTGGTTGATCATGCTGTCGGTGAACAGGTAGAAGCTCGAGCCGCCATTGCCTTCCAGCGACGAAGTGGAGCCGTCCTTGCGGACACTACCTTGGTTCAGCCAGACGAAACCACCATCGTCACCTACCTGCTGGTGACCGACCATCAGCGCATGGCCACCCAGGGTGTAGGTGAACATGGCGCTCCAGGTCTTGTTGTCGACCTCGCCTGTGTTCTTCGCGTAGCCACCGTTGTTGTCGAAGGCGTAACCGGTCTCGCCATTCTTGCCG
Source organism: Pseudomonas sp. NBB (assembly GCF_032701105.1). Classification (NCBI taxonomy): domain Bacteria; kingdom Pseudomonadati; phylum Pseudomonadota; class Gammaproteobacteria; order Pseudomonadales; family Pseudomonadaceae; genus Pseudomonas; species Pseudomonas sp. NBB. The sequence goes on along the minus strand of NZ_CP103994.1, from coordinate 261,538 downwards.
TCGCTGCGGCTATCGAAGTAGCGCAGGTCGGTCTTGAACGACTGGTTGTCGGCGATCTTGAAGACGTGGGTAGCACCCAGGAAGTGCTGCTTGTAGAAGTCTTCCAGGTTCGAGTAGTAGTACTGCAGGGTCAGGTCGGGAGTGAGCTTGTAGTCACCACCGGCGAACTGGAACTTGTTGCTGTCGCGGAAGGCGCCAGAAACGGAAAGACCGGTACGGTTGCTCGAAGCACGACCCATGGCGTGGGTCAGTTGACCTGCGTTGAGGGTCAGGTTGTCGATTTCCTTCGACTGGAGGGTGCCACCCTCGAAGGTCTGCGGCAGCAGACGGCCGTCGTTGGAGACCAGGATCGGCAGCATAGGCGCCAGGGCGCTACCGTAGTGGACCTCGGTCTTGGAGAAGCGAGCCTTGGCGTTACCACCAATGCGTGCCCAGTCGTGAACTGCCGAACCATCGGAGTCGCTTGGGAAGAAGGTGTTGTTGGCATCTGGACGGCTACCACGGCCACCATCCAGGTGAATGCCCCACAAAGCCTGGACGTCGACACCAAAACCTACGGTGCCTTCGGTGAAACCAGACAGGTAGTCGAGCTTGAAGCCCTGACCGCTTTCTTTCTGGTCGATACCGCTTTCGCGGTTGTCATCGTTGAAGTACATGGTGCGCGAGCTGAGCGACAGCTTGCTGTCTTCAACGAAACCGGCAGCGCCTGCTTGTTGGGCGAGAACCCCCAGTGCCACGGCCAGGGCCAGGCTGGACTTGTACATGTTTTGCTCCTCTACGTTCTAATTCTTGTGTATCTCTGGTGGCGGGATCTGCTGCCCCGCTCACCGTGGATTGGCGATTTAGTCCCAAAGGGTGACCGTAAAGTCAATCGTTTCTAAACGTTTCGCGACTTTGGTCTAAGACGCCAGCTGCGCTACAGGATAATGACAATCCTATAAATCCAAAATGACCGTTTTATGAATTGGTAAGATTTTTAAGGAATATGTTAGGAATTGTTACTGCTATTCGTTAGAAGCAGCCCACTCATCATAACCAATGGTTATTTGCAAACGTTTGCTCATAACCTAATTCCGTATCGTTCTATCGGGACAAAAAAGCCTAGCAGCACTCTCGGATTTCATCATTGAGCGAAATCACAGCGTTTCCCTGTTAACGCGTCTCAAACCATTGGCTCCTAAGCTAATGCAAAAAAGTTATTTATTTTACATTTCTTAGATCAATTAGCCTTCTCGTCATCCACCACACCGATTGCCTGACGAGAGGTTCACCATGATCCCGCACGCCCCGCTGCGCCTGTTCGCCGCCCTGACCCTCGCCAGCGCCAGCTGGTTGGCCCAGGCTGCTGACCTGACCGTGGCCTACCAGACCACCGTCGACCCGGCCAAGGTGGCGCAGGTCGATGGCGATTACGAAAAAGCCAGCAAGGCCAGCATCGACTGGCGCAAATTCGATAACGGCGCCGACGTGATCACCGCCGTAGCCAGCGGCGATGTGCAGATCGGCTACCTGGGCTCCAGCCCGCTGGCCGCCGCAGCCTCCCGCAAGCTGCCGGTCGAGACCTTCCTGATCGCCACGCAGATTGGCGCCGGTGAAGCACTGGTCGCCCGCGACAGCATCAAGACTCCGCAAGACCTGGTCGGCAAGAAAGTCGCCGTGCCTTTCGTCTCCACTGGCCACTACAGCCTGCTGGCCGCGCTGAAGAGCTGGAACATCGACCCGGCCAAGGTGCAGATCCTCAACCTGGCGCCACCGGCAATCATTGCCGCCTGGAAGCGCGGCGACATCGATGCCACCTACGTCTGGGACCCGGCCCTGGGTGTGGCCAAGGAAAACGGCAAGGTGCTGATCACCTCCGGCGAGCTGGCCGAGAAAGGCGCACCGACCTTCGACGCATGGATCGTGCGCAAGGACTTCGCCGCCAAGCACCCCGACGTGGTCAAGGCCTTCGCCAAGGTCACCCTCGACGCCTACGCCGACTACCGCAAGAACCCGCAAGCCTGGCTGGCGAACCCCGACAACGTGAGCAAGCTGGCCAAACTTTCGGGCGCCAAGCCTGCCGACATCCCGGTGCTGCTGCAGGGCAACGTGTACCCACTTGCCGTCGACCAGGCCAATGCACTGGGTGCATCGACCACCCAGGCGCTGACCGACACGGCCACCTTCCTCAAGCAGCAAGGCAAGGTCGACGCGGTGCTGCCGGACTACTCGCCCTACGTCAGCGCCAAGTACCTCCCCAACTAAGCCTGTAGAAACCGACCGGAGCCTGCCATGGCCTTGCTCGAACTGGAGCGCATCAGCGCACAGTACCCCGGTGCCGAAACCCCGGTACTGGCCGACATCAACCTGAGCCTGGGGCCGCGCCAACTGCTGGTGGCCCTGGGTCCTTCCGGCAGTGGCAAGACCTCGCTGCTCAACCTCATCGCAGGCTTCGTCGCCCCCAGCGGCGGGCGCATCACCCTGGACGGCGTGCCCGTCCAGGGCCCCGGCGCCGAGCGCGGCGTAGTGTTCCAGGACGATGCGCTGCTGCCCTGGCAGAACGTGCTGGGCAACGTCGCATTCGGCCTGGAACTGGCCGGCGTGCCACGCGCCGAGCGTGAGGCCAAGGCCCGCGAAATGCTGGCCCTGGTCGACCTCGACGGCTTTGGCGAACGGCGTATCTGGCAATTGTCCGGTGGCCAGAAGCAGCGTGTTGGCCTGGCCCGGGCGTTGGCAGCCGATCCACGAGTGTTGCTGATGGACGAACCGTTCGGCGCACTTGATGCCTTCACCCGCGAGCAGATGCAGGAGTTGTTGCTGCAGGTATGGCAACGCACCGCCAAGCCGGTGTTCCTGATTACCCACGACATCGAAGAAGCCGTGTTCCTCGCCAGTGAACTGGTACTGCTGGCGCCCAACCCGGGGCGCGTGGTGGAGCGCCTGCAACTGGACTTCGCCCAGCGCTACGCAGCGGGTGAATCGGCGCGGGCCATCAAGTCCGACCCGGCTTTTATCGAAACCCGCGAGCACGTACTTGCGCGGGTGTTCTCTCAACGCCAAAGCCTGCAGGAGCGCGCATGAGCAGCCTGGACCTGCCGGTCACCGGCAAGCGCAATACCCAACCCCGGCCAGCCACCAAGCTGCGCCGCCCCCTGCCCACCCGCTGGATCAGCACTCTGACCCTGGCCAGCCTGCTGTTGGCCTGGTGGCTGGTGACCGCGGTCGGCTGGATCGAGCCGCTATTCCTGCCCTCGCCCGCCGACATCCTGGCCAAGGCCGGGACCCTGCTGACCCAAGGCTATATGGATGCCAGCCTGTGGCAGCACCTGGGTGCCAGCCTGGGGCGCATCGGCGTGGCCCTCCTTGCCGCCACCCTCACCGCCATCCCGGTGGGTATCGCCATCGGCTACAACCGCGTGGCCCGCGGCATTCTCGACCCGCTGATCGAGTTCTACCGGCCGATCCCGCCGCTGGCCTACCTGCCGCTCATCGTCATCTGGTGCGGCATCGGCGAGCTGTCCAAGGTGCTGCTGATCTATCTGGCAATCTTCGCCCCCATCGCCATTGCCACCGCTACCGGCGTGCGCACTGTCGACCCGGCCAAACTGCGTGCAGCGCAGTCACTGGGCGCGACCAAGGCCCAGCTGATCCGCCACGTGATCCTGCCCAGCGCCCTGCCCGACATCCTCACCGGCATCCGCATTGGCCTGGGGGTTGGCTGGTCGACCCTGGTGGCCGCCGAGCTGATCGCCGCCACCAGCGGCCTGGGCTTCATGGTGCAGTCGGCGGCGCAGTTCCTGGTTACCGATGTGGTGGTGCTGGGGATTTTGCTGATCGCCCTGATCGCCTTCGCACTGGAAATGAGCCTGCGTGCCCTGCAACGCAAACTGGTGCCTTGGCACGGGCAGAACCACTGAATCCTGTTGACCACGCCAGCAGCCTGGCGCCTGATTGAAGAGACCGACATGAGCCTGACCATCACCCCCCTCAGCCCGGCGCTCGGCGCCCAGATCAGCGGCGTGGACATCAGCCGCGATATCACCGTCGAAGAACGAGACGCCATCGAGCAGGCACTGCTGCAGCACCAGGTGCTGTTCTTCCGCGACCAGCCGATCAACCCGCAGCAGCAGGCGCGGTTTGCCGCCCGCTTCGGCGACCTGCACATCCACCCTATCTACCCCAACGTGCCGGAAACCCCGCAGGTGCTTATCCTCGACACGGCGGTGACCGATGTGCGCGACAACGCCGTGTGGCACACCGATGTGACCTTCCTGCCGACCCCGGCCCTGGGCGCGGTACTCAGCGCCAAGCAGTTGCCGGCCTACGGCGGCGACACCCTTTGGGCCAGCGGCATCGCTGCCTTCGAAGCCTTGTCGGCGCCGCTGCGCGAGATGCTCGACGGGCTGACAGCCACCCATGACTTCACCAAGTCGTTCCCGCTGGAGCGCTTTGGTACCACGCCGGAAGACCTGGCGCGCTGGGAAGCAACCCGGCGGAACAACCCGCCGCTGTCGCACCCGGTGGTGCGCACGCATCCGGTGAGCGGGCGCAAGGCGCTGTTCGTCAATGAGGGGTTCACCACGCGCATCAATGAGCTGGGCGAACTGGAAAGCGAGGCACTGTTGAAACTGCTGTTCGCCCATGCGACGCGGCCGGAGTTCAGCATTCGCTGGCGGTGGCAGGAGAATGACGTGGCGTTCTGGGACAACCGCGTGACCCAGCATTTTGCGGTGGATGACTACCGGCCGAACCGGCGGGTGATGCATCGGGCGACCATCCTCGGGGATGCGCCCTTCTGATAGAGATGCATCAGCAGTGCCGGCCTCTTCGCGGGTAAACCCGCTCCCACAGGTACCGCACCGGTATTGAAGCCAGTGTTATACCTGTGGGAGCGGGTTTACCCGCGAAGAGGCCGGTACAGGTTATTACCTGACCAGATGCAGAAACTGCATGTGCCTTTCGTACTGGTCGAGGATGTCGTTGATGATCTGCTCCTTGCTGTAGCCCACCAGGTCATAGTTCTGGCTGCCTTCGCTCAGGTGCACCTCCGCCCGGTAGTAACGGCGGTTCTTCAACTCCTGGGTACCCAGCCCAGCCAGGGCGAACGATGGCGTGAAATAGCCACGCATCTGCACCTGGTAAATGAACGGCTGCTCCTCGCCATGGCCAATCTTCAGGCTGACGTTGTCGTGGCTCGGGTCGTCCTGGGTAATCAGCACCAGGCCCTTCTGCTCGAACACTTCACGCACATCGGCAATTGCCGGGCGCACCACGTCGTCCATGAAGCGGTACACCTCATCACGCGACGGGAAGTGCACCGCCTGGCTCAGGCGCTGGCGCCAGCCGCCACGGCCGCGGCGTGACTGGGCGAACGGGGCCAGCGAATGCATCTGCGCGATCTGCCGTTGCGACTCCAGGTAGAACGCCTTGTGCAGCCCCCACATCATGCACAGCAGGATCAGCGAGAACGGCAATGAGGTCAGCACCACCGCCGACTTCAGCGAGTCGATGCTTCCGGCGAACAGCAGCGCGCTGGTGATCAGCGCGGTCATCGCCCCCCAGAAGATACGCAGCCAGTTCGGCCCATCCTCGTCCGCATCACCGCCCTTGGCCGACAAGGTCGACAGCACCACGGTGCCCGAATCGGCCGAGGTGACGAAGAACACAAAGCTGATGAACACCGTCACGGCGATCACCGTCTTGCTCCAGGGGTAGGTCTCCAGCAGCAGGTACAGGCTCATCGACGGGTTATCCAGCGCCGACTGGCCCAACGCTGTCATGCCGTGGTTGATGACTTGGTCCAGGGCACTGTTGCCGAAGATCGACATCCACGCCAAGGTGAAGCCCAGCGGAATCAATAGCACGCCAAAGACGAACTCGCGAATGGTGCGGCCACGGGAGATGCGGGCGATGAACAGGCCCACGAACGGCGCCCAGGCAATCCACCAGGCCCAGTAGAACACCGTCCAACCGCCCAGCCAGTCGCGGTTCTCGCCGTAGGCATAAACGTCGAAGCTCTTGCGCGGCAAGGCACCCAGGTAATCGCCGAGGTTCTGGATCAGCGTGTTGAACAGGTGCTGGGTAGGCCCGGCGAACAATACGAACAGCAGCAGCGCGCAGGCCAGGAACAGGTTGATGTCGCTCATCACCCGCACCCCCTTCTCCACCCCGGCCACGGCCACGGCCACCGCCGCGCCCATCATCAGGGTGATGAGCAGTACCTGCACCCACTGGCTGTGATCGATGCCGAACAGGTAGTCGAGGCCGGCGTTCAGGTGCAGCACGCCAAAACCCATATCGGCACCCAGGCCGAACACCGTTGCGATGATGCCGAAGCCGTCCACTGCATAACCGATCGGCCCGTTGATGCGCTTGCCGATCAGCGGGTACAACGCCGATCGCAAGGCCAGCGGCAGGTTGTGCCGATAGGCGAAGTAGGCCAGGGCCATGCCGACGAAGGCGAACACCCCCCAGCCATGCAGGCCCCAGTGCAGAAACAGGATCTGCATCGCCTGACGCCCGGCCTCGGCCGTGCCCGCTTCGCCCTGGGGCGGCTGCAGCATGTGGGTCAGGGGTTCGGACACGCAGAAGAAGAACAAGGTGATGCTGATGCCGGCGGCGAACAGCATGCCGGCCCACGACAGGTAGCTGAACTCGGGTTCGTCGTGGTCGGCACCGAGCTTGATCTTGCCGTAGCCGGACAAGGCGGTGACCACCACGAAGACCAGATACAGCGTCATCGCCAGCATGTAGTACCAGCCGACCGTGTTGGCCGCCCAGTTCTGCGCCGCCAGCAACCAGTCGCCTGCTGCTTGCGGATAGGAAATGACCACGAGGCCGAAGATGAGGATGAAACTTGCCGCGAAATAGAACACCGGGGGGTTCATGCGGATCTTGCCATTGGCAAGGGAAGGGGTCGGTGCACTCATTGGGGGCGCACCTCGTCGAATGACGTAAGGCTCGGAATGAACGGGTTCAGCAAAGGAATCCTCCTGTTGAACACCGGCAGCGGACCAGCGTTTTTTCATTGAACAAGCGTTCAAGTTAAACATGGATCGGATTTCAATGCGAATTGGGGCGCTGATTGGTGCCCTCATGTTCCGGCCCTTTCGCGGGTAAACCCGCTCCTACAGGTACTGCACAAGATGCAGAATCTGTGGGAACGGGTTTACCCGCGAAGTGGCCGGTACAGGCCAATGAAATGCCAGATCAGTTCTTGTCCTGGCAATCCAGCTGCAGGTTGGCCTGGGTAATGTTGCTTTCGGCCGGCACACTGCGGGTCAGCCACACATTACCGCCAATGGTCGAGCCTTTGCCGATGGTGATCCGCCCCAGCACCGTGGCCCCCGCATAGATCACCACATCGTCCTCGACGATCGGGTGGCGTGGCAGGCCCTTGTGCAGGGTGCCCGATTCATCGCTGGGGAAGCGCTTGGCGCCCAGGGTCACCGCCTGGTAGATGCGCACACGCTCGCCGATGATCGCGGTTTCGCCGATCACCACGCCGGTACCGTGGTCGATGAAGAAGCTCGGGCCGATCTGCGCCCCGGGGTGAATATCGATCCCAGTGGCCGAATGCGCCAGCTCCGAGCTGATCCGCGCCAGCAGCGGCAGGCCGGCCTGGTACAGATGGTGCGCCAGGCGATGGTGGATGATCGCCAGGATGCCCGGGTAGCACAGCAGCACTTCATCGACACTGCGCGCAGCCGGGTCGCCGTGATAGGCGGCCAGCACGTCTGTGTCCAGCAGCACGCGCAGCCCCGGCAGGGCGGCGGCGAATCCCTGCACCAGGCTCAGCGCATGGGCATCGACGCCGGCCAGTTCGCCCTTGCGTTGTCGTGCGGCGTAGCGCAGCTCCAGGCGGGCCTGGGCCAGCAAGGCGGTCAGGGCGGCATCCAGCGTATGGCCGACGTAGAAGTCTTCGCTTTCTTCGCGCAGGTCGACCGGGCCAAGGCGCATGGGGAACAGTGCGCCGCACAGTTGCTCCAGGATGTGCCGCATCGCTTCGCGCGAAGGCAGCTCACGCCCGCCCTGCTCGCCGCTGCTGCGGCCATTGCGGGTGCGCCATTGTTCACGGGCGCCGCGCAGGCCGGTGACGATGCTCTGCAACTGCCAGTGCCCGGATGAAGGTTGTTCGCTCACGGTTTTCTCCTGCCTGAAGAGGCCAACTATTTTTATCGCCAGGCCAGGCCTCTTCGCGGGTAAACCCGCTCCTACAGGGACTGCACAGGTTTCGATGCCTGTGCGGTCTCTGTAGGAGCGGGTTTACCCGCGAAGAGGCCGGACCTGCCTACATGCAATTCACTCTACGGCAAATCCATCCCTTGGAAAAAACAACGCTTTATTCCATCCTGCGCTAAGTCAGGCATAAGCCGCGATGACGGAGCAGGCAACCTCGCCTACCCTCAATGCAGCCAGCACCTGGCAAAAACCAAAAGGAAATAACAAAATAATTTTTTAGTATTTCCTGGCCTAAGCAGCCGACCCTATAGTCGCCACCCACTACTTACACAACAAGCGCGGGGCTCTGAAATGTCGAAATTCGCCAAACCGCTACTCAACGCCAGCCTGGCACTCCTGCTGGGTGCCGGCCTGCTCAGTCAGGCCTTCGCTGGCGAGCAGCTGAAGACCATCCAGGAAAAAGGCGTGATCAACGTCGGCCTCGAAGGCACCTACCCACCGTTCAGCTTCCAGGACGAAAACGGCAAGCTGACCGGCTTCGAAGTGGAACTGTCCGAGCTGCTGGCCAAGGAGCTGGGGGTAAATGCCAAGGTGCAGCCGACCAAGTGGGACGGCATCCTCGCCGCACTGGAATCCAAGCGCCTGGACGTGGTGATCAACCAGGTGACCATTTCCGAAGAGCGCAAGAAGAAGTATGACTTCTCCGAGCCTTACACCATCTCCGGCATCCAGGCGCTGATCCTGAAGAAGAAGGCCGAGCAGCTGAACATCCACAAGGCCGCAGACCTGGCAGGCAAGAAGGTCGGTGTAGGCCTGGGCACCAACTACGAGCAATGGGTCAAGAAGGACGTGCCACAAGCCGATGTGCGCACCTATGAAGACGACCCGAGCAAGTTCGCCGACCTGCGCAACGGCCGTATCGACGCCATCCTGATCGACCGCCTGGCCGCGCTGGAATACGCGCAAAAAGCCAAGGACACCGAACTGGCCGGCGATGCCTTCTCGCGCCTGGAAAGCGGCGTGGCCCTGCGCAAGGGCGAGCCGGAACTGCTGGCAGCGATCAACAAGGCGCTGGACAAGCTCAAGGCTGACGGCACGCTGGCCAAGCTGTCCGAGAAATACTTCGGTGCCGATGTCACCAAATGATCGCTGAAAGCCTGCAACTCGTTGTCGACTCCGCGCCCTTCCTGCTGAAGGGCGCGGGCTATACAGTGCTGCTCAGTGTTGGCGGCATGTTCTTCGGCCTGGTGCTGGGCTTTGCCCTGGCACTGATGCGGTTGTCGAAGATATTGCCCCTGAACTGGCTGGCGCGGGTCTACGTGTCGTTCTTCCGCGGCACGCCGCTGCTGGTGCAGCTGTTCGTCATCTACTTCGGCATGCCGCAGATCGGCATCGAACTCGACCCGATCCCGGCTTCGCTGATCGGCCTGTCGCTGAACATGGCCGCCTACATCTGCGAAATCCTGCGCGCGGCGATTTCCTCGATCGACCATGGCCAGTGGGAAGCCGCCGCCAGTATCGGCATGACCCGCGTCCAGGCCATGCGCCGGGCGATCCTGCCCCAGGCCTTGCGCACCGCACTGCCGCCGTTGGGCAACAGCTTCATCTCGCTGGTCAAGGACACTGCCCTGGCGGCAACCATCCAGGTGCCCGAGCTGTTCCGCCAGGCCCAGCTGATCACCGCACGCACCTTCGAAGTGTTCACTATGTACGTGGCGGTAGCGGTCATCTACTGGGTGTTGTGCAGCATCCTCGCGCACTTCCAGAACCGCATGGAAGCGCGAGTCAACCAGCATGACCAGGAGCATTGAGCATGATTGAAGTCAAAGGCCTGACCAAGCGGTTCAAAGGCCAGACCGTGCTCAACGGTATCGACCTGACCGTACAACCCGGCGAAGTGGTGGCCATCATCGGCCCCAGCGGCTCGGGCAAGACAACCTTCCTGCGTTGCCTGAACCTGCTGGAAACACCCGATGCCGGGCAGATTCAGATCGGCGATATCAGCATCGACGCCAACCGCCCGCTGGGTGGGCAGCAAAGTGCGATTCGCCGCTTGCGCCAGCAGGCCGGGTTCGTGTTCCAGAACTTCAACCTGTTCCCTCATCGCACCGCCCTGGAAAACGTGATCGAGGGGCCGGTGATCGTCAAGAAGACACCCCGCGAGCAGGCGATCGAACTGGGCCGGCGCCTGCTGGCCAAGGTCGGCCTGGCCGGCAAGGAAGACGCCTACCCGCGGCGCCTGTCCGGTGGCCAGCAACAACGGGTGGCCATCGCCCGCGCCTTGGCAATGGAGCCGGAGGTGATCCTGTTCGACGAGCCGACCTCGGCGCTGGACCCCGAACTGGTGGGTGAAGTGCTGGCGACCATCCGCGGCCTGGCCGAGGAGAAGCGCACAATGATCATCGTTACCCACGAGATGAGCTTTGCCCGGGATGTGGCGAACCGGGTGATCTTCTTCGACAAGGGCGTGATCGTGGAACAGGGCGAGGCCAAGGCGCTGTTTGCGGCGCCGAAGGAAGAGCGTACCCGGCAGTTCTTGCGCAAGTTCCTGGGGACTGCTGCCTCCGAGTAAACCTGCACTGGCCCTATCGCCGGCAAGCCAGCTTGTATGGTTAGACTTGAAGGGAGGAGGAGGGACAAAGCCAGCTTCTGACTGTTAGCGCAGTACAGACCGTGGGAGATCTCGCCCCTCCTCCCTTTTCACCCAAGCGCCGATAAAGAATGCTTCCGGGCTCAGACCGACGAAAGACACAAGCCAGCGCCTCTGGGTGACCCTTCAAGTGCTTCAACACTATCGAGGAGAGTTGCTCATGGCAATGGTGGTTGCTGATTCAAAGCGGCTGATTGGCGTGGATGTGGCCAAAGCGGAACTGGTCATCTGGGACGATGAATCAGCAGAGCTCATAGCAATCCCCAATACCAAAGCAGCTATTAAGAAATGGCTCAAAGGCCTCTCGGGTGCGATGTCCGTGGCCATCGAAGCGACCAACATCTATCACGTTCTGTTTACGGATCTGGCCTTTGAGTTTGGGCATACGATCTACGTGGTAGATGGTTACGCCCTGAGCCATTACCGCAAAGGCGTCAACGTACGCGCTAAGACAGATGCAATTGATGCCCAGCTGTTGGCCCGCTATCTGAAGAACGAAGGACAGGACCTTACGCCTTGGGCGCCGCCACCGGCTATCTATCGACAACTTCTGAGCCTGTTTCGGCGACGTGCGGGACTGGTCCAGGCACGAACCAGCCTGTCTCAGGGATGGGCTAATGAACCGCTACTTAGAGCCGCCTTCAAGACACATCTGCGTGCGATGCAGCGGCTTGAGCTGCTGGTGGAGAAGATGATCAAGGGTCTGCTGGAAAAGGCCGGACTGATGCCTCAGGTAAAGCGCTGCATGAAGGTCGAGGGGATTGGTTTTCTAACGGCTGCACGCCTGACTGCGACGTTTCAGCGTGGCAACTTCAGCGGGGGTGATGCGTTTATCGCCTTTTTGGGTATGGATCTGAGGATTGCGCAGTCGGGGCAGAAAAAAGGGCAATCCAAGCTCACGAAGCGAGGAGACCCCGAAGCTCGACGCCTCCTTCACAACGCAGCCATGTCGGCATGCCGCACGGCAGTATGGAAATCGTACTACGAAGAGCGCCTGGCACGTGGTTTTAGCACGACAGCATCGCTTGTCATGCTCGCACGCAAATTGGCGCGAGTAGTATTTGCCCTACTGAAAAGCGGAGATGAGTATCGGTCAAAAGCCGCTTAAAAAACTTCCCTAAAACCATAGAATCTCCCACAGATACCCCACAGTAATCAAAACCTGTGGCGTCCTGTGGGAGCTGGCTTGCCGGCGATAGGGCCAGTACATCCACAGCAAATCCCTCCTTCTATATATATTCCAAAGAGTTAGTTCATAAACTTTTTATAAAGCATTAGGGTATATAAACCGGACCACCGGACCAGCACACATCTGTCGCGATCAGCTGTTAGCGACACAATTCATTTGCGAGGTCAGGAATGGTCAGGATCACGATCACCCCAGTGCGGAACGCCAGGGCATTGAGTGCAGCCAAGGAGCGGTACTGATGTCCAGCCAACCCGATACCCAATTCCACAGCGATCTCGACAGCTCGCCCCTGCTGCTGCCGGCCAAGGTTCTACGCAACGACGCCGAAGCCTTGCAAGCAGCCCGCGAACTGGCCGAGGTCGCCCGCGAGCAGGCCGCCCGCCGCGACCAGCAACGCAAACTGCCATGGGCCGAGATCGAACTGTTCACCCGCAGCGGGCTTGGCAGCATCTGCGTACCCAAGGCACATGGCGGCCCGGAGGTGTCATTCGAGACCGTGGCTGAAGTGTTCCGCCTCATCAGCGCCGCCGACCCGGCCCTGGGGCAAATCCCGCAGAACCAGTTCGGCATGCTGCAACTGCTGCGCCTGACTGCCACCGAGGCGCAGCAGGCGGTGATCTTCCGCAGCGTGCTCGATGGCTGGCGCATCGGCAATGCCGGCCCCGAACGCAGCACCAAGGACACCCTGACCCTCAAGGCCAGGATCACCCGCGTCGGCGACAGCTATCGCATCAGCGGCGAGAAGTTCTATTCCACCGGCGCCCTGTTCGCCCACTGGGTTGCGGTCAAGGCACTGGACGACAAAGGTCGCCAGCGCCTGGCATTCGTCCGCCGAGGCAGCCCGGGGCTGCGCATCGTCGATGACTGGTCCGGTTTCGGGCAGCGCACCACTGCAAGCGGCACCGTGCTGCTCGACCAGGTCCCGGTGGATGCCGACCTGGTGATCGACAACTGGCGCCAGCGCGACATTCCCAACATCCAGGGCGCTGCCTCGCAGCTGATCCAGGCGGCGATCGATGCTGGCATTGCCGAAGCAGCGATCAAGGACGCCATCAGCTTCGTGCGCGAAAAGGCCCGGCCATGGATCGAAGCCAAGGTCGACCGCGCCAGCGACGACCCTTACGTAATCGCCGACATCGGCCGCCTGAAGCTCGAGCTGCACGCCGCCGAAGCCCTGCTGCGCAAGGCCGCGCGGGTCCTCGACGAGGTCAACGCCGAGCCGATCGATGCAGCAAGCGCAGCGCGGGCCTCGATCGCTGTGGCCGAGGCCAAGGTACTGACCACCGAGATTGCCCTGCAGGCCAGCGAAAAGCTGTTCGAGCTGGCCGGTAGCCGCGCCACCCTCGCCGAGTTCAACCTCGACCGCCACTGGCGCAATGCCCGGGTGCACACCCTGCATGACCCGGTGCGCTGGAAGTACCACGCGGTTGGCGCTTACCACCTCAACGGCACCTTGCCTGCACGGCATTCCTGGATCTGACTTGAGGGCCTTGGGGCTGCTTTGCAGCCCAATCGCCGGCAAGCCAGCTCCCACAGTTCCTGCACTGCCTTCAAGACCTGTGCGGTCCATGTGGGAGCTGGCTTGCCGGCGATTGGGGCGCGAAGCGGCCCCTAGGGTCCCGGAGAGCAATATGACGACAGCAATCATCACCAGCGACACCCAGGCCCTGAACGTCGCCGAAGAAGTCGCCCGACACCTGCGCCGCGACAGCGCCCTGCGCGACCGCGAGCGCCGTCTGCCGCACGCCGAACTGGAACTGTTCACTCGCTCCGGCCTGTGGGCCATCAGCGTACCCAAGGCCTTCGGCGGCGCCGGCGTGTCCAACATCACCCTGGCCAAGGTAATCGCCCGCATCGCCCAGGCCGACGGCTCGCTAGGGCAGATCCCGCAAAACCATTTCTACGGCCTGGAAGTGCTGCGGGTAAACGGCACACCCGAACAGCAACAGCGCTTGTACGCCGAAGTACTGGCGGGCAACCGCTTCGGCAACGCCCTGGCCGAACTGGGCACCAAGACCGCCAACGACCGCACCACGCGCCTGTCCCGCGACGGCGATGGTTTTCGCATCAACGGCCGCAAGTTCTACTCCACCGGCGCCATCTACGCCCAGCGCATTCCCACCTCGGTGGTCGATGAACAGGGCGTGCAGCACCTGGCCTTCGTCCCGGCCGACAGCCAGGGCCTGCAGGTGATCGACGACTGGAGCGGCTTCGGCCAGCGCACCACCGGCAGCGGCTCGGTGGTGTTCGATAACGTGTATGTCAGTGCCGCCGACGTGGTGCCGTTCCAGAGCGCCTTCGAACGCCCCACCCCGGTCGGCCCGCTGGCGCAGATCCTTCATGCCGCCATCGATACCGGCATCGCCCGCGCCGCATACGAAGATGCCCTGCACTTCGTGCGCACCCGCAGCCGCCCCTGGGTCGACTCCGGCCTGGACAAGGCCAGCGATGACCCGCTGACGCTGAAGAGTTTCGGCCATCTGGCGATCCGTCTGCACGCCGCCGAAGCCTTGCTGGAGCGCGCGGGCGAATATCTGGACCGCGCCCGCGACGACAGCACTGCCGAAAACGTGGCCGCCGCGTCCATCGCGGTGGCCGAGGCCCGCGCCATCAGCACCGAGATTTCCCTCGCGGCCGGCACCACCCTGTTCGAACTGGGCGGCAGCCAGGCCACACTGGCCGAACACAACCTTGACCGCCACTGGCGCAACGCCCGCGTGCACACCCTGCACGACCCGGTGCGCTGGAAGTACCACGCCATCGGCAACTACTACCTCAATGATGCCAACCCACCACGCCGGGGGACCATCTGATGGCCAAGCAGATCCTGCTCAATGCTTTCAACATGAACTGCATCGGGCACATCAACCACGGCCTGTGGACCCACCCACGGGACACCTCGACCCAGTACAAGACCCTGGACTACTGGACCAGTCTGGCGCGGCTGCTGGAGCGCGGCTTGTTCGACGGGCTTTTCATCGCCGACATCGTCGGCACCTACGACATCTACGGCCAGTCGCTGGACGTCACCCTCAAGGAGTCGATCCAGATGCCGGTCAACGACCCGCTGCTGCTGGTCTCGGCCATGGCCGCCGTCACCCGCCACCTGGGCTTCGGCCTTACCGCCAACCTCACCTACGAAGCGCCGTACCTGTTCGCCCGGCGCCTTTCCACCCTGGACCACCTGAGCCATGGCCGGGTGGGCTGGAACATCGTCACCGGCTACCTCGACAGCGCCGCCCGGGCCATGGGCCTAGCGCAGCAACCCGAGCATGACCGCCGCTACGACCAGGCCGACGAGTACCTGCAGGTGCTGTACAAGCTGCTGGAAGGCAGCTGGGCTGACGATGCCGTGGTCGCCGACCGCCAGCAGCGCGTCTATGCCAGGCCCGACAGGGTGCGCAAGGTCAACCACCAGGGCGAGTTCTACAAGGTCGACGGCTACCACTTGTCCGAGCCCTCGCCGCAACGTACTCCGGTACTGTTCCAGGCCGGCAGCTCGCAGCGTGGCCTGGCCTTCGCCGGCAACCATGCCGAATGCGTGTTCATCAGTGGCCAGGACAAGGCCGCCACCCGCGCCCAGGTCGACAAGGTGCGCGCCGCCGCCCAAGCCGCTGGCCGCGACCCGCAAGCGGTCAAGGTGTTCATGGGCATCACGGTGATTGTCGCCGCCACCGAGCAGCAGGCCCAGGCCAAGCATGCCGAGTACCTGCGCCATGCCAGCGCCGAGGCCGGGGTCGCGCACTTCGCAGCGTCCACCGGCATCGACTTCGCCGCCTACGCCCTGGACGAGCCGATTGCCTTCAGCCAGGGCAACGCCATCCAGTCGGCCACGCGCCAGTTGCAGGACAACGCCTGGACCCGACGGCGCCTGCTGCAGCAGCACGCCCTGGGTGGCCGTTACGTGACCCTGGTCGGCGCGCCCGAGCAGGTGGCCGAACAGCTGATCGCCTGGGTCGATGAAACCGGCCTGGACGGTTTCAACCTGACCCGCACCGTAACCCCGGAAAGCTTCGAGGACTTCATCGACCTGGTCATCCCGCAGTTGCAACAGCGTGGCCGCTACAAGACCGCCTACGCCGAAGGCACCCTGCGCGAGAAACTGTTCCAGGCCGACCACCCGCATTTGCCCGCCGACCACCCTGGCTCGGCTTACCGCTTTACCTCTACCCCTGCCCCGACTGGAGCCCTGCACCATGCTTGATAAACTGTTCCGGCCCGTCGCGGCCATTGCCCTCACCCTCGGCCTGTCCGCCAGCGCGCTGGCTGCCGAACCGCTGAAGATCGGCACCACCTCGGCCTTTGCCATCCCGCTGGAAGCCGCAGTGGAAGAAGCGCACAAGCAAGGCCTGGAAGTGAAGCTGGTCGAGTTCAGCGACTGGATCGCACCCAATGTCAGCCTCAACAGCGGCGACATCGATGTGAACTACTTCCAGCACATCCCGTTCCTGGAAAACGCCAAGGCGGCTGCGGGCTTCAACCTGGTGCCCTACGCCCCGGGCATCATCAACAACGTCGGCCTGTACTCGAAAAAGTACAAGAGCTTCGCCGACCTGCCCGAAGGCGCCAGCGTGGTCATCGCCAACGACCCGATCAACAGCGGCCGTGGCCTGCAGCTGCTGGCCAAGGCCGGGCTGATCACTCTCAAGCCGGGGGTCGGCTACAAGGCCACCGAGGACGATATCGTCGCCAACCCGAAAAAACTGAAGATCCTTCAGGTCGAGGCCGTACAGCTGGTTCGCGCCTATGACGACGCCGACCTGGTGCAGGGCTACCCGGCCTACATCCGCCTGGCCAACAGCTTCGACGCCGGCTCCGCACTGCTGTTCGACGGCCTGGAGAACAAGGAATACGTGATCCAGTTCGTCATTCGACCGCAAAGCAAGGACGACCCACGCCTGGCCAAGTTCGTCGACATCTACCAGCACTCGCCAGTGGTGCGCGCAGCCTTGGACAAAGCCCACGGCAACCTCTACCAGGCCGGTTGGGAGGGCTGACATGAGCCAGGCCAGCGCGCTGCGGGCGCCCACCGCACAACCACTGCCGCCAACGGCCAGGGAGCAGGCCTTGCGCCCGGAGGTCAATGAAGCCCATGTGCGCTTCATCGGCCTGGGCAAGACCTACCCGGGCCAGGCGCAACCGGCCTTGCAAGGCATCGACCTGAACATCCGCCATGGCGAGATCTTCGGCATCATCGGCCGCAGCGGCGCCGGCAAGTCATCGCTGCTGCGTACCATCAACCGCCTGGAGCAACCCAGCCAGGGGCGGGTGCTGATCGACCAGGTGGACATCGCGCCCTTCGACGAGGAGCACCTGGTAGCCCTGCGCCGGCGTATCGGCATGATCTTCCAGCATTTCAACCTGATGTCGGCCAAGACCGTGTGGCAGAACGTCGAGCTGCCCCTCAAGGTGGCCGGCGTGGCCAAGGCGGAGCGCCAGTGCAAGGTACGCGAACTGCTGGAGCTGGTGGGCCTGCGGGAAAAGCACCACGTGTACCCGGCGCAGCTGTCCGGCGGGCAGAAGCAGCGCGTGGGCATTGCCAGGGCGTTGGTGCATGACCCCGAGATCCTGCTGTGCGACGAGGCCACCTCGGCGCTGGACCCGGAGACCACTGCTTCCATTCTCGAACTGCTGCGCGACATCAACCAGCGCCTGGGC
Organism: Pseudomonas sp. NBB; assembly: GCF_032701105.1. Lineage (NCBI taxonomy): Bacteria > Pseudomonadati > Pseudomonadota > Gammaproteobacteria > Pseudomonadales > Pseudomonadaceae > Pseudomonas > Pseudomonas sp. NBB. The sequence continues at coordinate 243,881 of NZ_CP103994.1, read as the reverse complement.
CTGACCATCGTGCTGATCACCCACGAGATGGCGGTAATCCGCGATATCTGCCACCGGGTGGTGGTGCTTGAACGTGGAGAAGTGGTCGAGCAGGGTGAGGTCTGGCGGGTGTTTGGCTCACCACGCCACGAAGTCACCCGTACTCTGCTGGCACCGTTGCAAGCCAGGTTGCCAGCCGCGCTGCAAGCCAGCCTGCGGGCCAGCCCGGCAAGCCGCGACAGTGCCGTGGTGCTGAGGCTGACCCTGCTCGGCGAACCCGAACTGTCTGCCCTGTTCAACGAACTTGGCGGCCGCGTGCGCCTGCTGCAGGGCGGTGTGGAAACCATTGGCGAGCATGCCCTGGGGCAGCTGATCCTGTCGGTGCAGCACTCAACGCACGACACCCATCAATTGCTGGAGCGCGCCCGCCGCTGGGCCGAGGACGTGGAGGTACTGGGCCATGTGGTTTGATCGCCTGCTGGAAGGTTTGCTCGATACCCTGCTGATGGTCGGCGTGTCGTCGCTGATCGCCCTGCTGGTAGGCGTACCGATGGCGGTGCTGCTGGTCACCAGCGACAAGGGTGGGATCTTCGAGGCGCCGCTGCTGAACCGGGTGCTGGGTGCATTCGTCAACCTGTTCCGCTCGATCCCGTTCCTGATCCTGATGGTCGCGCTGATCCCCTTCACCCGCTTGGTAGTGGGTACCACGTATGGCGTGTGGGCGGCAGTGGTGCCACTGACCATTGCCGCCACGCCGTTCTTCGCGCGGATTGCCGAGGTCAGCCTGCGCGAAGTCGACCACGGCCTGGTGGAGGCTGCACAGGCCATGGGCTGCCGGCGCTGGCACATCGTCTGGCACGTGCTGCTGCCCGAGGCGCTGCCGGGAATTGTCGGGGGCTTCACCATTACCCTGGTGACCCTGATCAACTCCTCGGCCATGGCCGGAGCGATCGGTGCCGGGGGCTTGGGGGATATCGCCTACCGCTATGGCTACCAGCGCTTCGACAGCCAGATCATGCTGACCGTGATTGCCATGCTGGTGGCGTTGGTGGCGTTGATCCAGCTGGGTGGCGACCGGTTGGCGAAAGGCTTGAACAAGCGCTGAATTCTTCGCGGGCACGCCCGCTCCCACAAGTACTGCACAGGGCTTGAATACAACGATATCCCTGTGGGAGCGGGCATGCCCGCGAAGGGGCCTTCAACCCCAGCGAAGATGCCCGGCAGGCACCGGCCGCCCGAACCAGTACCCCTGCCCAAGCTGACACTGCTCATGCAGCAGGAAGCTGGCCTGCTCGGCCTGCTCGATGCCCTCTGCATGCACTTGCATGCCCATGCTGCGGGCCAGGGCGATGATCACCCGAACGATCGCGATGTCGTCCTCATCCAGCGGCAACCCGGCAACGAAGCCTTGGTCGATCTTCAGCTTCTGCACCGGCAAGCGCTTGAGCCGCAGCAGCGAAGAATAACCGGTGCCAAAGTCGTCAATAGCCAAGGTCACCCCCAGCTCGCGCAGGCGATGCAACTGCTCCAGCGCCACCTCCGGGTCCTCCATCACCGCGCTCTCGGTCACCTCCAGCTCCAGCAAGGCCGGGGCCAGGCCGGTGTCGTCCAGCACCTCGGCCACCTGCTGGTACAGCTCGTGCTGGCCAAACAGGCGGCTGGAAATGTTCACCGCCACGAATGCCAACTGCCGCCCTTCACCCTGCCATCGCACCATCTGCCGACACGCCTGGCGCAGTACCCAGGCGTCGATCTCGGCAATCAGCCCGGTACGCTCGGCAATCGGGATGAACTCGCCCGGTGGCACCAGGCCGCGCTGAGGGTGCTGCCAACGCACCAAGGCTTCGACGCCGACCTGGCCGCCGGTCGCCAGGTCGTGCACCGGCTGGTAGAACACCCGCAGCTCGTCCTGCTCCAAGGCTCGGCGCAGCTCGCCGGCGGTCTCGACCCGGTGTTGGGCGTGAGCGGTCAGTTCTTCGGTGTACAGCGCATAGCAGGCCCGCCCATTGCTCTTGGCCTTGTACAACGCCGAGTCGGCATTGCGCAGCAACTGCTCGGCACTCAAGGCATCGCTGGGGAACAGGCTGATGCCCACGCTGACGCTGATGAACAGGCGGTGACCGTCGAACTGGAACGGCTCGCGCATGCGCTCGATGATGCCCTGCGCCAGCTTGCCCGCCTGGCCAACCTCATGGCAGTTTTCCGCCAGCACGCCAAATTCGTCGCCCCCCAGGCGCGCCAAGGTCACGCCGCTGCGCAGCACCTCTGCCAGGCGCTCGCCCACCAGCTTCAGCAACTGGTCGCCAATGGTGTGGCCAAGGCCGTCGTTGATGCTCTGGAAATGGTCCAGGTCCAGCAACAGCAGGGCACAACCACGCTTGTTGGCCTGGGCTGCGGCCAGCGCCTGCTCGACCCGGTCGTTGAACAGCAGGCGGTTGGGCAAGCCTGTCAGCGGGTCATGGTGGGCCAGGTAGGCCAGTTCCTGTTCAGAATGCTTGATCGCGCTGATGTCGCTGAACACCGCCACGTAATGGCTGAGCTCGCCTTGATCGTCGCGGATGGCGCAAATGGTCTGCCATTGCGGGTAGATTTCACCGCTCTTGCGCCGGTTCCATATTTCGCCGCTCCACTCGCCCTTTTCCGCCAGCGTGGCGAAGATCTGCTGGTAGAACGCCAGGCCATGGCGGCCCGACTTGAACTTGTTCGGGCGCTGGCCGATGACCTCGTCCTGCTGGTAGCCGGTGATACGCATGAAGGCACGGTTGACGTGCACGATCAGGCCATGGCGGTCGGTCACCAGCACGCCTTCGAGGGTGCTGTCGAACACTGCCGCAGCCATGCGCAGGCGTTCACGGTCTTCACCACGCATACGCGCGCCAACACCGATGAAGTCGAGCAGCCGCACCCGCGACACATAGATCAGCACGGCGCTCAGCAGCACCCAGACCACCACGTTGATCTGCCGGCCCACGGTCAGTGCCAGGGGGTCGTCGGTCATGCCGTGCAACACCACCTCGGCCAGCGTCAGCCAGAGGATCGAGAGCACCACATACAGCGCAGCCATGCGCAAGGCGTCGCGAACGGAAACAGACATGTCGGGTGCAATTGCCCATGAAAAATGATGGGGCATTATAAAGGCTGAAACATGTCGTGACTTCCTATCTGAACGGGTGACTGTATTTATTTCCTGCCCAAGGGATAATCAGCCCCTCCTCCCGCATTCCGAGGGTATTTACACCTATGTGGTACAACGGCCTGCTCGACTTGTCGGCCTGGCAACTGGTCGGCACTACCCTGCTGATGACCCACGTGACCATCGTCAGCGTCACGGTCTACCTGCACCGCTACTCCGCGCACCGGGCCCTGGAGCTCAATGGCGCGCTCAAGCACTTCTTCCGTTTCTGGCTGTGGCTGACCACGGCGCAGAACACCCGCGAATGGACCGCCGTCCACCGCAAGCACCACGCCAAATGCGAAACCCCCGACGACCCCCACAGCCCGCTGTACAAGGGCCTGGGCACGGTGCTGCGCAAGGGTGCCGAGCTTTACCGGGAAGAGGCGCGCAACCCCGAAACCCTGCGCATCTACGGCAAGAACTGCCCGGACGACTGGATCGAGCGCAACCTCTACTCGCGCTACAAGCTGGGCGGCATCGCGCTGATGGCGGTAATCGACCTGCTGCTGTTCGGCACCATCGGCATCACCATCTGGGCAGTGCAGATGATGTGGATTCCGTTCTGGGCCGCCGGCGTGGTCAACGGCCTGGGCCACGCTCTCGGCTACCGCAACTTCGAGTGCCGCGACGCCGCGACCAACCTGGTGCCGTGGGGCATCGTCATCGGTGGCGAAGAGCTGCACAACAACCACCACACCTACCCCAACTCGGCCAAGCTGTCGGTCAAGCGCTGGGAGTTCGACATGGGTTGGGCGTGGATCCGCCTGTTCTGCCTGCTGCGCCTGGCCAAGGTACAGCGCGTGGCGCCCATCGCCCACCGGGTGGCAGGCAAGGCCAGCCTGGACATGGACACCGCCATGGCCATCCTCAACAACCGCTTCCAGATCATGGCCCAGTACCGCAAGCTGGTAATCGGCCCGCTGGTCAAGCAGGAGCTGGCCCGCGTCGATGCTTCGCTGCGCCACCACTTCCGCCGCGCCAAGCGCCTGTTGTCGCGCGAGACCAGCCTGCTGGAAGACCGTCACCATGTGCGCATCGAGTGGATGCTCGCCCACAGCCAGGCGCTGAAGACCATCTACGAAAAACGCCTGGCCCTGCAGCAGATCTGGGCGCGCACCAGCGCCAACGGCCACGACATGCTGGCCGCCATGAAGGACTGGGTACACGAGGCCGAAAGCAGCGGCATTCACGCTCTGCGCGACTTCGCGGCACAGCTCAAGACCTACTCCCTGCGCCCGACCGGCGCCTGACCGCCGTTGATCGGCACGCCCCCTTGGCGGGGCGTGCCGCCCGGAACTTCACCCCCTGGTTGCCACTCAAATCCGGCACATCGCCCCGCGTGGCGGGCCGGATGCTGGCCGCACGCTTTCCTGTCGAGACCTGCTCCGTGCACATGGCCAAGAACATTCCAACGACACTGCCCGGCACACCCCCTCCCGAGGCCGCCCAGACCCTGCTTGCGCTGCTCCACGCCCAGGGCGAAGTTGCCCGCCTGAGCGAGCGCGAGCAGCTGTTCAGCTCGTTGCTCGACAGCGTCAATGCAGTGCTCTGGGCCTTCGACTGGGAAACCCGCCAGGTGCTGTACGTAAGCCCCGCCTACGAGCGCATTTTCGGCCGCCCGGCCAGCCTGGTGATGGCCGACTACAACGAATGGCGCGACAGCATCTACCCCGACGACCTGGAGTTCGCCGAGCGCAGCCTGGCCCAGGTGCTGCTCAAGGGCTCGGTGGAAGACCGCGAGTACCGCATCCTCACGGCCGACGGCCAGCTGCGCTGGCTGAGCGACAAGTGCTACATCAACCAACAACGCGATGATGAGCGGGTGATCATCGTAGGCATCGCCGAGGACATCACCGAGAAGAAGCAGCTCGAAGGTGAATTGCAGCGCCTGGCCACTACCGACGTGCTGACCCAGAGCAGCAACCGTCGGCACTTCTTCGAGTGCGCCCAGCAAGCCTTCGACAGCGCCCGCGAAAACGGCACGCCGCTGGCCTTCCTGCTGCTGGACATCGACGATTTCAAGCACGTCAACGACAGCTACGGCCACCAGGAAGGTGACCAGGTGCTGCAACGCATCGCCGACAGCGGCAAGGCCGTGCTACGCCGCGGCGACCTGTTCGGGCGCATTGGCGGCGAGGAGTTTGCAGCGGTGTTCCCGGGCTGCAATGCGCAGATGGCGGAGCAGATTGCCGAGCGCCTGCAGCGGCAGATTCAGCACTTGAGCTTCAGCCATGGGCAGCAGACATACGGGGTGACGGTGAGCCAGGGGCTGACCGGGCTGACTGACGAGGATGTGGCACTGGACAGCCTGTATGCCCGGGCCGATGCGGCGATGTACCGGGCCAAGCGGCAGGGCAAGAACCAGATCGTCCGCGGGTGACACTTCAAGACCGCCGCCACCCTGTGGGAGCAACTGTCTTGCATTGCCTGGGCCGGCCTCATCGCCGGCAAGCCGGCTCCCACAGGTACTGCACAGGTTTCAGCCTAACGCTATCCCTGTGGGAGCGGCTTTAGCCGCGAACACCGGCAAAGCCGGTGCCATAAACTGCGCGGGACAAGCCCGCTCCCACAGGGTTTGCGCCGAGTTCAACGACTTAGGCTGTCGGCTTGGTTTCGGCGCTCTCCACCTTGCGCAGCCGTCTCAGCTCCGGCAGACCGACTTTGAGCAACCGCGCGGTCTTGCCACTGGCCAGCCTCTCCAGCCCCTGCTCGGGCGGCAGCCGCGACAGCTGCCCAGCCAGGTTCATGGCCAGGATCTCCCGTGAATACACGCCGCCGCCCAGCTGGTAGATGGCCGCGACCAACTCGCGCAATGCCAGCGGCAACCGCCAACGGGTACGCAACGCCGAGCCAAACGCTGCACCGAACTCGTTGAGCGACAGCTGTACCTTGTCCTCGTCCAGCTCACCCCCGGCCTGCCGCCATTCCTGCAGGCAGCGCAACACCGCCAGGTCGCCCAGGCAATGCAGCAACCCCGCGCAATAGCAGCGCCCCTCGTCCAGCTCGAACATGCGCGCCAAGGTCCGGCCATATTCGGCAGTGTGCAGCGAAAGGCCCCAGTAATAGGCCGCATGCTGCGTCAGCAGCGGGTCGCTGAGCCGCGCGCTGCGCTTGAGGGTCATGCCCAGGATCAGGTTCATGCTCTGGGTGCTGCCAAGCTTGTTCAAGGCCTGTAGCAATGTTTGCACAGGCGCGTCGCGGTGCATGGCCGCACTGTTGGCAGCGGCAATCAGCACCGCGGTGATCTGTGGGTCGCTACCCACTTCCTCTTCTAGCACCTTGAGGTTCAGGCCCTGGGGGTTGAGTGCGCGTTTGATCGCGACCTGCACGTCGGCAAACAGCGGCCCGCCGTCGGCGATGGCGCGGCGCTGTTCAAGAAAAGCAGGCAAGCTGACACCAGGCTGCAAGGACGGCACCGGGCAGGCGACTTGTTCGCCAACGGCCAGCAGCAGCTCTTCCAGGCGCTTGCGCAGGTTGTCGAGGTTCAGCGGCTTGCTCAGGTAGGCCGTGGGGTGCAGGGGCAACGCTTCTCGCACACTGGAGCTATCACTGCGCTCGCTCATGAGGATGAACGGCAGGCCGGGGTTGTCTCGCTTGGCGCGCACCTTGCGTAGCAGATCGAGGCCATCGACACCGGACAGCTCACGAGCGGCGATGATCAGGTCGGGCTTGCTCGACAGCGCGGTCATGGCCTGGGTGCCGTCGGCACAGACCTCCAGCCGGGCATCGCAGCGCACGCTGAGCAGCATGTCACGGAGCATGTCACGCACCCAAGGATCGCCTTCGACGATCAGAACGCGGGGTGGGTGGGGGTCTGCGGCGCTCATGGGCGACTCCTGAATGATCCTGGCACACGATCCATCGCAGCTTCCAAACATATCCGTCGGTTAACGATAGCGCCCCCTGCAGCGAATTGGCACAAAAATCCCGCAATGGCGGGCAGTTCACAGTTTGTTCATGTTCGCCACCGCGCCGCTATGAGCATTAACTACCAACTGGCTCACAACATGATCCGTTTCAGTGGTGCTCCACATGACAAAGCCGTATCGCAGACACGGCCAGAGGAGCCCCATGACGCGTACCCTTTCATCTGCAACTCGACAAGCGCTCTCGACCCTGAGAGCTAGCATCGACCAACGCCTTGCGCAGCACCCCTCGCTGGACAGCATGGGGCTGGCCAACCTGGACCGGGCACTCACGGCGAGTGAAGCGACAAGCGCCCTGCTTACGATCAGGAATGCCACGCACGCCTATTGGGAGTCGGTCGAAAAGACCGATCTGGTTCGCCGCCAGTGCCATATAAAGGATATCGAAGCCACTCTGCGCCAATTGCTCGAGGTCCAGGTCACTGCCGGCACGATCCACTCGATGTACGCGGCCTGCCTGCCCGCCTCGCTCGTTCAGCACGACTTGAAAATCAACACCTTGGGCTTGAAGATCGCAGCAAACCACACCGCCACGCTGCATGGCTGCCTGATGTTCAGCCTGGACAGCGGCCCGACCCTGCTGTGGCTGGCGGGCCGGCAATGGGCCGCGTTCGCCACCCCTGCGTTGGCTCTTGCGGCACTGACCACGCTGGTGAACAAGTCAGTGGCACGGGCCAGCATCACCGATACCCTGACCGGTGCACAGCGCCTCGCGATGACGCAGGCCTCGGCAGTGCAAACCTACGAACAACGCCACTGGGTGATCGAACCCATTCACCGCAACGCATTCGCCGAACTGCACCATCAACTGCGCGCCCTGCAACTGAGCGATATCAAGCTCGCTTTGCAGCCCTCGCCAGTTACCGACGAGTCCCGCTCGGGGCGGATCGAAGATGCCCTTCGCCTGCCTCTGCTACTCGGCCCAGGCAGCAGCCTGGAAGCCATCCTGAACGAAGCCCTCACGCCGTCGCCCAAGGCGCCCCACTGGTTGCGGTACGCGCCTGCGGACCAGGCCGATCAGTGCCTGAATGCACTTATGGAGTATGACCACAGCCGCGCTGCCTTGCTCAGTGTGCTGGATGGGTGCGACAGCAGCGAAAGCTTCGCGGTGAAGCACCTGCGCAGCAAAATCGCCAATGACCTGGGCCTGGCGGTCGACCCGCAGCAGATCGTGTTGGTGACCCAGCGTACGTTACCTGAAACCCTGGCCCCCTACGAAACCCGGCGCAGTCTTGTGAAGCTTGCGCTGCAAGGTCTACACGACGGCGACGCGCAGCCGATGTCGAGCTTCATGATCGGCACGCGCCTCGAACGGCAGGGCAAGCCCCTGCCAGACTCGTATGCCACGCTCACCCCCGCCTATATCGCCAAGCTAGTAGAAACGCTGGCGCTGCACGGCAAGTTTGCCTCTGCCCAGAAAGCCGCGCACAAGCATGAGAATGCCCGAGCGCAGATGAACGCCACCCTGTTGCGGCAGATCGCTGCCCAAGCCTGGTGCGCGCGCCTGCAGGGCCAGATCAAGCCCGAAGACCAACAGACCCTTGCGACCTTCGTTGCCGGAAGCGGAACAGGATACGACAGGTTGTCCAGCGCCAACCTGCTATTGGCAGACCAGTACCTACTGAGCGATGCCCTGCTGGTTCGCCAGGAAAGCGCCGACGGTGCCCTGCAGCGCCTGCTGCTCTGCTGCCCGCATCACCCCAAAAAACCTGTAATGGGTTTCGACAACGAACGGCAGTTGCTCATCGAAGTAGTGGGCTGGTTCGCCCATAAGAAGACACAAGACTACCTGCTGACGAACGTAGCTACCCAGCAGCGCTCCACATTCGCAACCTTGATAAAGAATATCGCCGACAAACCATCCCCGAACGAACATCAGCAGCCTGCCAGCACCGAAACGCAAAATTGGGACAGCTGGTACCTCGACTTCCACCGGCAGCGCCAGCAGGTCCCGAGCCTGACAAAGCCCTACGAACAGTTCATGACGCTGGTGCGTTTCACCGGCCAGGAAGGGATCAAGGCGCTGACACGCAACCGCATCGACGTAGCCGAGACCAACACCGCCACGCATACGCCCACCTGGCTGGCAACGGCCAGTGCCTCCCAGCGCGGCCAACTGACACGGCTGGAGGACCAAATCCTGGCTGCCGTTTCGCAGTATGCCGAGGCTGAACACACCCAGCTGCCCAATTTCGAGGCGTATGTCCATGCCCAGGCCAAGGAAAGGCTCGAACAGTTGCTCGGGGATGGCGCTGTCAACGTCGACCCTGACACCGTGGTCATCAAGTCACCCAGGGAAACCCTGACCTATACCCAATTGGTACGCAACGGCTATGACGACAGCCTCGGCCTGCTCAACCCCACCGCCGACACTACGGCAACCTTCGAAGGCCCTGCCGGAGTCGACCTCTCGGCGTTGACGCCGCAATCGGTCACAGGTTCGATTCGCGGCCTGTGGGTATCCGATCGCTACGTCAGCCTGATCGAGCAAACCCTGCTGTCGCCGTTACATACTGGCTACGCTTGGCGCCGTCGGCACAGCGTGCTGATCGTACAGCTGCAGATGCAGCAGGCGGCGCTGCGCAGCCTGTTGCAAGGGCACCTGGATGCGGACCAGTACGCCTGGGTGCTGGCGAGCATCCACAGCATGCACCGCACCACTAGCGCGGATCGGGAACGTCATGCGTTCTACCGATTGGTGGTGCGTATCGACAATGAGTTCCTGGCCGACGAGCCGATAGTCGGCAAGTTGTTCAACGAACTGTATCGGATCATGGGCAAGACGCCGCCCTATCGTGAAGAAGTCATCCACGGCTGCTACTTGCTCAAACCGCCTGGAGGGCAAGACGCGCAGACGCTGCTCTACACCCCCGCGGCGGCCGATGGTATCGCCTTCCGGCCTTTCGGCAACTTTGTACAGTCGCTCAAGACCCCTGGCATGATCGACTACTACAAGGACCGCAGCCGCAGGCAAGCCGGGCAACTGCTGAGTTTCCTGTTCAGGGACCTTAGCGAGGGCGGCCCGAGCCTGGTACCGACCTTGCCTGAAGCGCCGGCGGACGACCTACGCACCTTGTGCTACAACGAGCCGCTGCAACAACGTATCGTCGATGTGCGCGATGTCAGCAAGGGCCGGGCCGACATGATCGCAAGCATTGTCTGGAACACGCTGGAAACGGTTGTCCAGGTCGTGACGCTGCCCCTGCCTCCTGCTGCGTTCGCGGTGGGGGCCGTCCTTGCCCTGCGCGATTACGTGGCAGCGCTGAGCACTTTCATCAACCGGGATGCCGGCAGCGCAAGCCTGTATCTGTTGTCCTCCCTGCTCAATGCCACCGGTGCCTATGGCGACCTGACGCATGGCCTGAAAGGCTTCGGCGGTCTGCTGCGCAATGCCGAGCGACTCCCCAGCCAACCGCGACGCTGGGCAGAGACGAAAAAGGCATTGCGCGGGCTCACCGAGCGCGAACTCAAGACCGTGGAGCTCAACGGCCAACCCCTGCTGATCGGCACCCCTTCCCCAAAAGGATTGGCGCGGGTAGCCCGGCGCAGCGAAAGCGGTGAACTGATCGATACCGGACATTATGCCCTGCAGGACAAGCTTGGCGACTGGACGCCGGTGGAAAGCATCGGCAGTGCATCGGCTACAGCAGCGCCCGAGAGGTACGCCGTCAACATCTCGCTGGAAAGTGGTACCCCGGCCGGAAATGCACACGCGCAAGGCATCACCCTGGTCAATGACCGCCCGTATGTGAAGATCGACGACCGGGTGTTCCAGGTACAGTTCGACCCCCACACCAGCCAATGGGCGATCATCGACCCGGACAACCCCTTCGCCTTCTTCGGACGCCAGCCAGTGGTGCGCCAGGCCGACGGCACCTGGAAGCGTGCCGACGCCGGGGGGCTGCGTGGCGGAAACCCTGGCGACAACGGCCAGGTCACCACGCCCAAACCCCCGACCACGCCCGAAACCGAAACGCCCGCCGCGGCAGGTGGCGACACTGCTGTACCCCTGCGCAGCGACCGTTCGAGCTTCTGGGATACCTGCATGAAACCGGACAAGACGCAAAGAGAGCGGCTCGCGAACCAGGCCGAGGACCGCCACCGCGCTCTGCTGGACGATGCCGATATCGCTCGCCTGAACGAAGGCGAGGAACCGCTGATGGACGAGCATCAGTTCGAGCATCTAGAAACCGAGGAGGGCATCACCTATACCTATAACGATGGCGACGACTACAAGAACTTCCTGATCGGCCAATACACTGACGAAAACGCACAGGTCAACAGCTACCTGCGCCGCGGCGTGCATGAGTTCCCGTTTTGCGACTCGGACACTTTCGTCGACAAGCTTGTCGACTCGCTGGAAGCCCTGCCCAAGGACAACAAGGTTCCCCTGTATCGGGGTGGACACGGCTCAAGGAGCACCTCAGGCGAACATTTTCGCAAAGGCAAGCTCAAGAAGGGCGATGTGCTGGTCAACTCGGACCTGGCTTCCTTTACGGAAAACCCTTACGTCGTACGCGATTTCGCCACCGATAAGCTCGCATCGGCGGACAACATAACGGGCAGTTTCGACAATACATCGGTGGTCTTTGAGCTGCCTGCCGGTCAGTACCACAGCGGCGCCCCCATTGCGCCGCTGTCATGGTCCAGCACAGAAGCGGAAACACTGTTCCCACCGGGATGCCGCTTCCAGATCGATGACATCGGCGAAGTGGTTGGTGACGATTTCCGTTTCGTCAATGTGAAGCTCAAGGAAGTCCCAGACGAGGTTCCTGTGGAACACCCCGTATTCGACCTGCGCACAGGCAACCCCTTCAAGCGCGACGAGTATGCCGCGATGCTGAAAAACGACGACTTGGTCGAGCGCTTCTTCCCAAGCGCAGTCTGGGCATCCTCCGACACCTGAACACCAGGCGAAAAAAAACCGCCCGGGCATTGCCCGGGCGGTTTTCTTACTGGGGCGAATCAGCGATCACGCCAGTTCGGCGAAGCACTCTTCGATGATGGCCAGGCCTTTGTCCAGCAGTGCGTCTTCGGCGGTCAGCGGAACCAGGATACGCAGGACGTTGCCGTAGGTGCCGCAAGACAGCAGGATCAGACCCTTCTCACGTGCCTTGGCCACAACCTGGCCAACAGCAGCAGCGTTCGGGGTGTGAGTGCCTTTCTCGAACACTTCGACGGCAATCATCGAGCCCAGACCACGGACGTCGCCGATGATCGGGTGCTTCTTCTGGATTTCGCGCAGGCCAGTGGTCAGGCGCTCACCCACAGCCTTGCTGCGGTCCAGCAGTTTTTCTTCTTCGAACACTTCGATCACGGCCAGGGCCGCGGCGCAAGCGATCGGCGAACCGGCGTAGGTACCGCCCAGGCCGCCCGGGGCGATGGCGTCCATGTACTCGGCCTTGCCGCACACACCGGCCAGCGGGAAGCCGCCAGCGATGGACTTGGCGAAGGTGGTCAGGTCAGGCGCAACGCCCATCTGCTCCATGGCGAAGAAGGTGCCGGTACGGCCAGCGCCAGTCTGCACTTCGTCGGCGATCAGCAGGATGCCGTGCTGGTCGCACAGGGCGCGCAGGCGCTGCATCAGCTCTTTCGGCGCTGGCAGGAAGCCGCCTTCGCCTTGTACCGGCTCGAGGATGATCGCGGCGATATCGCGCGGCTCGGCGTCGTTCTTGAAGATGCGCTCGACCGAGGCGATGGCGTCGTCAACGCTGATACCGTGCAGTTCGCTCGGGAACAGGGCGCGGAAGATGCCGCCTGGCATCAGGCCCATGCCAGCGGAGTACGGTACGACCTTGCCGGTCAGGCCCAGGGTCATCATGGTACGGCCGTGGTAGCCGCCGGTGAAGGCGATGACGCCAGCACGGCCAGTGGCGGCACGGGCGATCTTGACGGCGTTTTCAACGGCTTCGGAGCCGGTGGTGACCAGCAGGGTCTTCTTGTCGAAGTCGCCTGGTACCAGCTTGTTGATCTTTTCGCACAGCTCTACATAGGGTTCGTAGGCCAGCACCTGGAAGCAGGTGTGGCTGACCTTGGTCAGCTGATCTTGCACGGCCGCAACCACTTTCGGGTGCAGGTGGCCGGTGTTCAGTACTGCGATGCCGCCGGCGAAGTCGATCAGTTCGCGGCCTTCAACGTCGATCACGGTCGAGTTCTTCGCGGTGTCGACGAAGATCGGGTGGATCTGGCCAACGCCACGTGGGACGGCAGCTACACGACGTTGCATCAAGGATTCGTTGGTCTTGCTCATAATGCCCTCATTGCGCCGGTTTGGAGTGGCGCTTTTATTCGGGGGTGGCTGGGTGAGCCCGCGAACAGTATTCGTTGATCGACTGCCGTGAACGCCCTGGCCACCAGGTACTGCGATGTCAAAAAGGCCAGCGAGACGTCGCTCTCGCGCCCCGCTGGCAGAGGTAAAGCCGTTACCGTGCGATCAGACGCTGATGCACAGGTATTTGATTTCGAGGTAGTCCTCGATACCGTACTTGGAACCTTCACGGCCCAGGCCCGAAGCCTTGATGCCGCCGAAAGGTGCCACTTCGTTGGAGATCAGGCCGGTGTTGATACCCACCATGCCGTATTCCAGGGCTTCGGCAACACGGAACACACGGCTCATGTCGCGGGCGTAGAAGTACGAGGCCAGGCCGAACTCGGTGTCGTTGGACATGGCGATGACTTCGGCTTCGTCCTTGAAGCGGAACAGCGGCGCCAGTGGGCCGAAGGTCTCTTCCTTGGCGACAGCTGCGGTCTTCGGCACGTCGACCAGGATGGTCGGCTCGAAGAAGTTGCCTTCGATGATCTTGCCACCGGCCAGCACCTTGGCGCCTTTGCCAACGGCGTCTTCGATGTGTTCCTGGACCTTGGCCACAGCCTTGCCATCGATCAGCGGACCGGTGGTGGTGCCGTCTTCCAGGCCGTTACCGATCTTCAGCTTGGCCACTGCGGCGGCCAGCTTCTCGGCGAACGCGTCGTAGACGCCGTCCTGTACGTAGATACGGTTGGCGCAGACGCAGGTCTGGCCGTTGTTGCGGTACTTGGAGATGATCGCGCCCTCGACCGCCTTGTCCAGGTCGGCGTCGTCGAACACGATGAACGGGGCGTTGCCACCCAGCTCCAGGGAAACCTTCTTGATGTCCTTGGCGCATTCTTCCATCAGCTGGCGACCGATTTCGGTCGAGCCGGTGAAGGACAGCTTGCGTACCAGGGAGTTGCCGGTCAGCTCGCCGCCGACTTCGCCAGCGCTGCCGGTAACCACGCTCAGCACGCCAGCCGGGATGCCGGCGCGGTGGGCCAGCTCGACCAGGGCCAGGGCGGAGTACGGGGTCTGCGAAGCAGGCTTGAGCACCATGGTGCAGCCAGCGGCCAGGGCCGGGCCGGCTTTACGGGTGATCATGGCGGCCGGGAAGTTCCACGGGGTGATGGCCGCGGTAACGCCGATTGGCTGCTTGATGACGATCAGGCGCTTGTCTGGCTGATGGCCAGGGATGGTGTCACCGTAGACGCGCTTGGCTTCTTCGGCGAACCACTCGATGAACGAGGCAGCATAGGCGATTTCGCCCTTGGCTTCGGCCAGTGGCTTGCCTTGTTCGGTGGTCATCAGGCGAGCCAGGTCGTCCTGGTTCTCGATCATCAGTTCGAACCAGCGACGCAGCTTGGCCGAACGCTCCTTGGCGGTCAGTGCACGCCAGGCCGGCAGGGCCTTGTCGGCGGCTTCGATGGCGCGGCGGGTTTCCGCGGTGCCCATCTTCGGCACTGTACCGATGACTTCACCGGTGGCCGGGTTGGTCACCTTGATGGTCTGGCCATTGTCCGCATCCAGCCACTCACCATTGATGTAGGCTTGCTGGCGGAACAACTGAGCGTCTTTGAGCTGCATGTCGGCTTCCCGAATTGTTGATTGTTGAAAAGCGCCCAAGGCAGGGCATCGAGCGTTTGAAATCTCAAACGAATGCTAAGCGGCTGCTGGGGTGTTGGACAATAGGCTGTTCGAAAAAAAGAACGAATGGTTGAACAGCCTGCCCGAAATTTCATGAATCTGTGCTGTGGCAGCCGGCCCTATCGCCGGCAAGCCAGCTCCCACAGGGACCCCACAGGTGCTGAAATTTGTGGGGTCCCTGTGGGAGCTGGCTTGCCGGCGATAGGGCCAGTACAGGTTAGACGATTGAGCTGAAAGAAATGTGATGGGAGGACCGACGGCCCTCCCGGAAGGGGTGAGTCAGAACGCCTTGGCCGGGTCGATCACCAACGCCCGGTAGCCCACGCTACCCGGCTGCCGGCTATGCACCTTCAGCTCCACCAGCACCCCCTGGGTCCCGCGCCGTACCCCGTTGAGCACCGTGGTGCTGGGTATCGGTCTCTGGCCGGTAGGCCACCACCGAGGTCACCGGGCTATACCACTCGTCGCCACGCTCCTGCCTGCATGCACTGGCCTCATCGCCGGCAAGCCGGCTCCCACCTCTACCGCATCGCGCTCAAGGCCCAAGTACCTGTGGGGCTTGCCGGCGACGGGCCGGACCTGTCAACCAAGCTCGCGCAGGTAGGCCCAGGGGTAGATACCACGCTCGTGGCCATCGCTGAATATCAACTGCACCCCATACCCCTGCGCCACCACACGCTCCACACGCACATCATCCCTTACCAACGAAACCCGCCCCTGCAACCGCGCCGCCCGGCATTGCGAGCAGGGGCATGCGCCACGCAGGCGGGCGTGGCTGACGACCTGCTCGGCCTCCTGCCATTGCACGATCAACTGCCTCGCCTCGCGCTGGTTATGTATCGCGTCCGGGCTGTTCATCACACGGCTCCGCGCAACTGCGCCAAGGCAATGCGCACCGCCTTGCGCACTTCCGGGTCACTGTCGGCCTCGGCCGCCTGCAGCACCGGCAAGGCGCGGGGCAGGCCTAGTTCGCCAAGCGCCAGCGCGGCTTCCTTGCGCAGGTTGGCGATGCCGTGGCTGAGCAACCCGGCCAGCGCCCCCAGTGCCTCGGCATGGCGCAGGCGGCCCAACGAGCGGGCGGCGCGCAAGCGAACCTGCCAGAAGTCATCGCCCAACGCGTCGACCAATGCCTGACCGGCCTGGGCATGACCAACCTTGCCCAGGGTCGTCGCGGCCTCTTCGCGCACCTGCCAGGCAGGGTCATGTAATGCACCAATCAAAGCCGGCAACACGCTGCTGTGGCGAGCAAGGCCCAGGGCGCCAATTGCCGCGCGACGTACCTCAGTGTCGGGCTCATGCTCGGCCAGTTTCGCCAGCGCGGGCAACGCCGGCTCATGCTTGAGCCAGCCCAGGATAGCAACGGCTTCGCGCCGTACAGCGGAGTCCTGGTCCTGCAGTGCCAGCAGCGCCGGCCTGGCGGCATCCTCAAGGCGCAGCTCGCGCAGGGCACGCAACGCACTGGCACGGACGAAGGCATCGGCATGGCCGACCCACGGCAGGATCAACTGCCCGGCCTCTTGGCTCTTCAGCTCGCTGAGGCTCTGCGCGGCGGCAAGACGCACCGTTTCGGCGCTGTCGGCCAACGCCGCACACAGCGCCTGTACCACTTCCGGCTCTTCCCAGGCCTCCAGCAAGCGTGCGGCCTCGGCGCGCACCTCATCGGCACCATCGACCAGCAGGGCATCGGTCAGCCATGGCAAGGCTAGCGGATCTTCCAGGTCGGCCAGTTCGATCAAGGCGATGCGCCGCACGCCTGCGTCGGCCGCTTCGAGACGTGGCAGCAGTTCGAGAATGTCGGGGTTGTCGATGTGTCGTTCAGTCATAGGGCAATCCGTAGCGGCGGGTGGTCGCTGGCTGGCAGGCCAAGTGGTGTCAGGCGCGGAAGTTCGCGGCCTTCTTCATGGCGTAGCAAGGCCAGGCAATGGCGCTTCAAGTGGGTGAACTCAGGGCTGGTCAGCAGGCTGGCGCGGCGTGGGCGCGGAAAGCCCAGGCGCAGGTCCTCGATAAAGCGGCCGGGGCGCGGGCTCATCACCAGGATACGGTCGGCGAGGAACAGCGCCTCGTCGATATCGTGGGTGACGAACACCACGGTGGTACGGATGCCTGCCCAGATGTCCAGCAACAGCTCCTGCATGCGTGAACGAGTTTGCGCATCGAGGGCACCGAAGGGTTCGTCCATCAGCAATAGCCGCGGCCGGTTGATCAGCACCCGAGCGATCTCGGCCCGTTGCTGCATGCCTCCGGACAGCTGGCTGGGCCAGCGCCCGGCAAAGTCGGCCAGGCCCACCAGTTGCAGCATATCGTGAGCCTGCTGGCGACGTTCGACGCGGCCCAGGCCTTGCATCTTCAGGCCGAAAGCCACGTTGTCGAGCACGCTACGCCAGGGCAGCAAGGTGTGGTGCTGGAACACCATGCCACGCTGCGGTGACGGCCCGGCAACAGCCTGGCCGTCCATGCTCAACTGGCCGCTGCTGGGCAGCAGATGCCCGGCCAGGGCGCCGAGCAACGTCGACTTGCCACAACCGGAGGGGCCGAGGATGCAGACGAACTCGCCGGGCTCTACGGCGAAGTCCACTCGCTGTACCGCCTCGAACGCTTCGCTGCCGTGCCCCAGGCGTATCGACAGGTCACGGCCTTCGATACGCCCTGGCAGCTGTTGATAGCTGTTCATCAGCTGGCCCTCCGCGTGCGGTACCAAGGCGTGGCCAGCTCCCCGAGGCGCTTGACCAGGGCGCTGCTGCCCATGCCCAGCACGCCGATCAGCAGCATGCCGACGATGATGTCCGGGTAGTTTTGCAAGGTGTACGACTCCCAGGTGTAGTAGCCGATACCGAACTGCCCGGAAATCATCTCGGCGGTGACCAGGCAGAACCATGAGGTACCCATGCCGATGGCCAGGCCGGTAATGATGCTTGGCAGTGCGCCAGGCAGCACCACTTCGCCCAGGATCGCCCAGCGCCCGGCACCGAGGCTGCGCGCCGACGCCACCAGCCGAGGGTCGACGGCCTCGACGCCGTGCACGGTGTTGAGCAGGATGGGGAACAACGCGCCGGTGAAGGTGATGAACACCATCGACAGCTCCGACGATGGGAACATCAGGATCGCCAGCGGGATCCATGCCACCGCCGGGATCGGCCGCAGCACTTCGAGCGGCGGCAGCAGGGTGTCTTCGGCCCATTTCCAGCGGCCGATCAGTACCCCCAGGGCCACACCCAGCAACGCCGCGGTGGCATAACCGGCAAACACCCGCGACAGGCTGCTGCCCAGGTGCGCCAGCAGGGTGTTGGAGGTCAGCAACTGCCAGGCTGCTTCCAGCACTGCCTTCGGCGTGGGGACATAGGTGAACGTCAGCAGACCGAGGTCCAGCTTGACGCTTGCCGCCAACTGCCAGAACAGCAGGCAGCCCAGCAGCGAAGCCAGGCGCACCGGCCAACGCGTGAGGTTGCAGGTCATGTCGGTACCTCCCGGTCAGCGCTGGGCGACCAGCTTCTGGTTGGCGCTGACGAAGTCCAGCGCTTCACCGCCATGGGCCTGGGCATATTGCTCGGCCTGGTCCTTGAGCAGGAACGCCGCCAGTTCGCCCTTGGTGTTGCGCACGAACCAGGCCTGGTTGGCCAACAACTTGATGCCGCTGTCGGCGGCCTGGGCGTAGATCGCGCGGATGTCCTTGCCCTCCTGCTCCAACTGGGCCAGGGCGCCGAGGGCGGCCTCCGGCGAAGCGTAGTGGCGGACCTTGTCTTCACCGCGCACCCAGATCTGCGCCAGGCGGCTGAAGTCGGTGATCGGTTTGCCGGTCAGCGCGTCATTGGCCTTGAGTGGCAGCGGCTCGTAATCTTTCAGCGCCTTGTCGTAGTCCAGGCCAGCCTGCTTGAAGGCCGCACGGATGTACTGGTCGTCGATGAACTTGTCGGTGTCGAGGCCACGGTCGGTCTTTTTCAGCAGCTTGAGCGTATCGATGGACGTAGCGACTGCCTGGCGGTATTCAGGCTTCCAGGTCAGGTCGCGGGTCTGCAGGCCGAGCGGGCCGTGGAACAGGTAATTGACCTCCGCTTCAATGCCGGTGACCTTTTCGATCAACTCGCTGTACTTCTCCGGCTCGGCGGCGATCAGGCGGTCGGCTTCCAGGCTGGCACGCAGGTAGGCGGTGACCACTTCCGGGTACTTCTTCGCATAGTCGGCATCGACCAGGGCGCCATGGAAGGTCGGCGCGTTGGCCTGGGCGCCGTCGTAAATCTTGCGGGCGAAGCCGCGGTTGGGGAACAGCTCGGCAAACGGCACGAAGTCGGCATGCGCTTCGATGCGGTTGCTGCGCAGGGCGGAGCCGGCGATCTCCGGTGCCTGGGCAATGATCCGCACATCCTTCTGCGGGTCCCAGCCCTGGGCTGCGACGGCGCGCAGCAACATGCCGTGGGCGGTGGAGGCGAACGGCACGGAAATGGTCTTGCCCTTGAGCTCGCCAAGCGACTGCACGCTGGACGCCGCCGGTACGACGATGCCGTTGCCGCTGCCATGCACACTGCCCGACAGCACGCTGATGAACAGGCTGCGCTTGCCGGCATCCAGGTGCGCGACGCCGTTGAACGACCCTGGGAAGTCGGCCATGGCGCCGAAGTCGAGTTTGCCGGCGACCATTTCGTTGGTCAGCGGCGCGCCGCTGGTGAAGTTTTTCCACTCGACCTGGTACTTGGCATCTTTGTATTTGCCGTCATGCGGCAGGTACTTGTCCAGCAGGCCCAGTTCACGTATCAGCAGGCCACCGGTGGCGCAGTTGATGGTGGTGTCCTGGGTGCCGATGGCGATGCGGATGGTTTCGGCGCTGGCATTCAGGCCAGTGAGCGCCAGCGCTAGGCCGGCCACGGTTGCAACAAGGCGCATGGGTATTTCCCCTCGAATCGTTTTGATTTATGGAGTCGTCTCCGCCACCGGGCTTGGGTGGTGGGAAACGAGGGGCATTGCAGGAGGGCGTCCGGTGGTTCGCCGGATGGCTGGGGTGCTTCAGCGCAGCAGGTACGGAATGTCGACTTTCACCGCACCGGTGGGGCAGTCCTTCTCGCAGGGCATGCAGTACCAGCATTCATCGAAGGCCATATAGGCCTTCTGCGTGGCCGGGTTGATCGCCAGCAGGTCCATGGGGCAGACCTCGACGCATACGGTGCAGCCTTTTTCGGCGATGCACTTGTCTTCGTCGATGGTGACCGGGGCGCTGCTGCGGAAGAAGATTTCTTGCGGCTGGTAGGCCATTTCACGGAGTCCTTGGGGCCTTCATGGGCACCCGTTTCTGGAAGTTTCTGCATTCGCTGTGGGAGCGGGTTTACCCGCGAATGCGGTGGTCAACGCACCGACGCTTTCGCGGGTAAACCCGCTCCCACAGGGCACAGCGTCGCCTAGGCGGCATCGGCTTTCACTCTCAAGCGGTCGTAAGCGGCCTGCTCTTCGGCATCCAGCGGGATCAGGTAAGGCTCCACGGCCTTCTTGAAACTGGTCATCTCGCCGTGCTCGCCCTTTTTCAGGTGGCAGTGGCAAAACCATTCGCCATCGTTGCGCTCAGGGAAGTCCACCCGATGGTGGTACAGCCCCCAACGGCTTTCCTCGCGGAACAGCGAGGCCCGTGCAGCCATCTCGGCGCAATCGCGGATCACCGACACTTCCATCGCACGCATCAGTTCATGCGGGTTGCCGGCTTTCATCTGCTCCAGGTCACGTTCGATCTCGGCAAAGCGTGCCAGGCCGATTTCCATCTTCTTGGTCACCTTCGGCGGCTGCAGGTAATCGTTGACCATGCGCCTGAGCTTGTACTCGACCTGGGCTGGCGGCAGGCCATGCTCACGCTGCAGCGGCGCAAACACCCGCGCGCGCTCGCGCTCTACCTGCGCGGCATCGACCTCGGCGAGTTCGCGCCCGGCCACGTACCGAGCAGCGTTCACCCCGGCAAACCAGCCGTAGGTGAAGGCGCCGAGCATGTAGTTGTGCGGCACCGCGGCCATGTCACCGGCGGCATATAAACCCTTGACGCTGGTCTCGGCCTTTTCATTGACCCACACGCCCGAGGCCGAATGCCCGGAACAGAAGCCGATTTCGGAGATGTGCATCTCGACCATGTGCTGGCGATAATCGGTGCCACGCCCGGCGTGGAACTGGCCACGGCTGGGGCGTTCGTTGCTGTGCAGGATCTCT
This sequence comes from Pseudomonas sp. NBB, assembly GCF_032701105.1. Lineage (NCBI taxonomy): Bacteria > Pseudomonadati > Pseudomonadota > Gammaproteobacteria > Pseudomonadales > Pseudomonadaceae > Pseudomonas > Pseudomonas sp. NBB. The sequence continues at coordinate 222,691 of NZ_CP103994.1, read as the reverse complement.
TCGATGTTCTGGATGGTCTCTTCGGCCAGGTGATCGAGCTTGAGGAACACCGGGCCATTACCGCCTTCGAGTTCCTGGTGGAACTCCCACATCATCTGCCCGCTCCAGTAGTCGCACTCGATGAAGCGCTCGCCCTTGCTGTTGGCGGTGTAGCCGCCCAGTGGGCCGGTGACGTAGGCGCAGGCCGGGCCGTTGTAGTCCTTGATCAGCGGGTTGATCTGGAAGCACTCGAGGTTGGCCAGTTCGGCGCCTGCATGGTAGGCCATGGCGTAGCCATCACCGGCGTTGGTCGGGTTCTCGTAGGTGCCCATCAAATAGCCCGACGACGGCAGGCCCAGGCGCCCGGCAGCACCGCAGGCGAGGATCACCGCCTTGGCCCGTACCACGCGAAACTCGCCGCTGCGGCAATCGAAGCCCAGTACACCGGCAGCGGCGCCTTCGCCATCGAGCAGCACACGGGTGCAGACCATGCGGTTGCTGATCTCGACCCGGGCACGCTTGAGCTGGCGATACAGCACCTTCTTGATGTCGTGGCCTTCGGGCATGGGCAGCACGTAGGCCCCCATGTGGTGAACCTGCTTCACCGCATAGTCGCCAGTCTCGTCTTTCTCGAACTTCACGCCCCAGCGGTCGAGCTGCTCGATGGTCTCGAAACTGTGGGTGGCGTAGGCATGCACGGTGGCCTGGTTGACGATGCCGTCATTGGCCACTGTGATTTCCTTGGTGTACTGCTCCGGCGTGGCATGGCCGGGAATGATGGCGTTGTTCAGGCCGTCCATGCCCATGCTGATGGCACCGCTGCGCTTGACGTTGGCCTTGTCCAGCAGCAGCACGCGCAGGCTTTTGTCCTGCTCCTTGGCCTTGATCGCCGCCATCGGCCCGGCGGTGCCGCCACCGATGACGATGATGTCGTAGTCCTGGGTGTGGATGCTCATGCCTTGCTCCCCTTCTGGCGGTCGATGCGCAGGCGGTACTGGAAAGCATCGCCGCGGTAGTACAGGTGTTCGAAGTCCAGCGGCGTACCGTCGGCGGCGTGGGTCAGGCGCTCGATGCGCATGATCGGCGCGCCCTCCTCCACCCCTAACGCCTGGGTCAGGTCGCTGTCGGCCAGCACCGCATCGATGGCCAGGTCGGCGTGGCCAAGGGCGATGCCGCAGTCGTTTTCCAGCAGCAGGAAAATGTCGCGGGTGACCAGGTCGGCCTTTTCCAGTTTTTCGCCGACGGCCTTGGGCAGCCAGGTCAGCTCCAGCGATACCGGCTCGCGGTTGATCAGCCGCACCCGGCGGATCTCGGTGACCAGGCTACCCTCCTCGACCTGTAGCCGCGCTGCCACCAACGCGTTGGCCGGCACATGGCGAAAGCTGCGCAGGCGGTTGAGCACTTCGTAGCCCATCTGCGTCATCGACTCGCCCAGGCCCTGCAGGGTGCTGACGTTCTGGAACGCCTTGGGCTTGGCGACGAAGGTGCCCTTGCCGTGAATCTTGAAAATCAAGCCTTCCTTCTGCAGGTCGCCCAGCGCCTGGCGCACGGTGATGCGGCTGACGTCGAAGGCCTTGCCCAGTTCGCTTTCCGAGGGCATGCGGCTATGCGGCGGATAAGTGCCGTCGAGGATGCGCTCGCGCAGCAATTCCTTGAGCTGGGTGTAGAGCGGTACCGGGGACAGGGGGAGCAGTTCGGCCATGGGTCTCTTCGCTGATCGATGACTTGTTATAACAAGCTGTGACCAGAGACTAGCGGGTATAAGAACCGGCAAGGAAATACTGATATCGAATATGGATAGATGGATTTGCATTGGCCTGTGCCGGCCCTTTCGCGGCTAAAGCCGCTCCCACCTCGAACGCACAGGCCTCAAACCTGTGGGAGCCACTGTCTTGTATTGCCTGGACTGGCCTCATCGCCGGCAAGCCGGCTCCCACAGGTACTGCACAGGGCTTGAGGCTATGCGGTCGAGGTGGGAGCGGCTTTAGCCGCGAAGGGGCCGGCACAGGCCACGAAGGAAAAAAGGCCATAGATCAAGGCGATGGACGCGACCGGCGCAGATGGGTATCATGCGTGCGCGTTGCACTCGTAGCTCAGCTGGATAGAGTACTGCCCTCCGAAGGCAGGGGTCGTGGGTTCGAATCCCGCCGAGTGCGCCATATCAAAAAGCCCTGGGAGATCTCCCGGGGCTTTTTCGTTTCTCCTTGACGTCAAAAAGCCATCAAGATGAATTGACGAAAAAAGCACTTTGCCATTAGTGTTGCTCAGTTTTTCGGTATTGAATAATGGATACCGAACGGATTCGGCTAATAGACTAGGTAGGTCTCAAGGATGCGCGGAGTATTACTACGCAGCGGTAGAAGTGAGCACTTCACAGCATTGGGCGAGACTGGCCAGCCCGTCTATCGCGCTGCTTTGCAGATCCGCGAAGCGATTCGCCGCAAGTACCCGGAGCACCCAGAGCTGATCGAGCACCTGGCCATCCCCCAGAGCGATGAACAGGGCAGCACCATCGACTGGTACAGCGACCGCCCCGGCGATGTGATCCCCTGGAGCAGCGCCACCGAGGAAGAGCGTGCGCCGGCACGGGTGCAGCTTGAAGTGTTGCAGAGCAAGATCAACGCCCTGAGCAACACCTTGTTGGGCCTGGATGCCAATGGCCAGCCTACGGCCACCAGCAAGAAAGCCGCCCAGGGCGACAACGCGGTGTTCGGCAAGCTGCTGACCTGCGTGGTGCCCTTCCCCGACGAGAACTTCGTCTACCTGGTCGATGGCCGCCCGGTACTGACCTTCTGGGGCTTCATCCATGCCGGTGCCGAGCGCAGCCGGCAGCCCCTGCACTGCCTTTATCCACGCACCACGCCCATCGCCGAGCCCGTGGCTGCGCCGTTGGCACCTGCTGCTGCCCCCATGGCCCCGCCAGCACCAGCTCTAGCACCAGCGGCTGCGGTCGCACGCTTGCCGTGGTGGCGCAATTGGCGCTGGCTGCTGCCTTTGCTGTTGCTTTTGGCACTCCTGCCCCTGCTGCTGTTCGGGCTGCGTGGCTGCATCCCGGGGGTCGATCTTTCCGGTCCAGGCATGCCGGATCTGGACCGTAATAGCGCTACCCAGGCCAACGACATCGCTACCCTGGCAAGCGGTTCGCCGTCCGTTGTTGGCGCACCGAACGGCAATGTCCAGGTGCCGACCTCCGGCACCCCGGGGGCAGTGGTTGCTCCGGTTCCCGCGCCTACCGGCCAGACCGATGCGGGCGATGAACCGCCACAGGCCGGCAACCAAGCAGAAGGTACACCAGAAGCGACGCCAGTTCCGGACGAGCAGCCAGCAGCAGAGGAAACGGCTGGCACTCAGGCCCCCGCCTCCTCCGGCGACAACACCCCGCCAGCGCCACCACAGTTGGCCGACGAGCAACCGCCAACCACAACAGCACCAGCCGCGCCAAACCCGTTGAGCATCCCGCCAGATGCGGCGGACGGCACTGCCGATTTCCTCAACGGCAACTGGGCCGGCGCTGGCATCCAGGAGGTAGGTACAGGCAAACCGCTACGCCTGAAATACGACTTCCAGGACGGCAAGGGCCAGGCCACCGTCAGCCGCTCCGACGGCGTGCAATGCCAGGCACCCGTTACCGCCGCCATGCAGGGCGGACAGTTGTCGATCAACAGTGCAGGCCAGGCTGCCTGCGCCGACGGCAGCAGCTACGAGCTGCCGCAGGTGGATTGCATACCCAACGCCAACGGCGCGGCTGACTGCACCGGCAACTACGGTGCCCAAGGCTTCCCGATGCTGATGAACAAAGCCGGCTAATCACACGAGAAACGCAGAAGATGTTGCCCGAAATCACCCAGTTCGAAGAAACGGTCACGCTGGTCAGCGATACCGGAATTCAATTCATGGATTTCGCCCTGCGTCTCGGCCCGGATGGCGAGCAGACCGGCAAATTCGTCCAGCTCAACAACGGCATGGTGCCTACACGCCTGCTGTGGTCCAAGGAATACAAGGACTTCTACGAGCCCGAGCCGGACAAAGTGGTACAGGTGGAGTTCGACACCAGCGAAGAAAGCCACTTCCGCCTGCCCATGGAAGACAGCCTGAAGCTGCTGGACGGGGTATGGTTGCCCATCCCGTTCCTGCGCTTCACGCCCCCCTATCGCTTTGATGAAGGCCCGAACAACTGGGCGCGCATGCGCCTGGTCAAGCTCGCCGAGCCTGACCTCGACGGCAACACCCACCGCCTTACCCTCGGTTTCGACAGCCGTACCATGCCGCTGGTAGCCGGTGCACCGTACCTGGCACCCAACGAAGACGACGTGCGCGCGGGCGTGGCGTTCAAGCTGGCCTGCAGTGCCCGCGAATATGGCTGGTTCCTGACCCACACCTGGATCCGCGACTGGCTGACCGAGGTGTACACAGAGGCCCGCGCAGAGTGGACGCGCGAACGCCTGGAACGTGACCTGCAGGGTAACCGCCACCTTGGCCACTACCTGAACCTGCTGAGCCTGTTGCGCCGCCCGGTGCCGGCCGAGCAGAGCGGCGAAAAACCAAAGGTCGAGATCCCGGAAATCAAGGTGATCGCCAACGAGGCCAATGGCATCGTCAAACCGATCCCGGTGGACCTGGTGCTGGACGTAGGCAACTCGCGCACCTGCGGCATCCTCATCGAGGACCATGGCCAGGCGGGTTCGGGCATGCGCCACAACTACGTGCTGGCGCTGCGCGACCTGAGCGAGCCGGAAAAGGTCTACAACCAAGCCTTCGAGAGCCGGGTCGAATTCACCCATGCGGCCTTCGGCAAAGACCACCTGTCGATCAAGAGCGGCCGGCACAATGCCTTCCAGTGGCCGACCATTGCCCGGGTCGGCGGCGAAGCCAGCCGCCTGGCCAGCCGCAACCGCGGCACCGAAGGCTCGACCGGCCTCTCCAGCCCCAAACGCTACCTGTGGGACGAAAAGGCCTACGGCCATGGCTGGCGCTTCAACACCGCCTACGTCAAGACCGACAAGGAGCCCATGGCCGTCGCCGCGCCATTTGCCAACCTGATCAACGACCGTGGCCAGCCGCTGTACCTCAAACCCTTCGACATGCCGGTGTTCAACCCACGCTATTCGCGCAGCAGCCTGATGACTTTCATGCTGGCCGAAGTGGTGACCCAGGCGCTGAGCCAGATCAACAGCCCGGCCCAGCGTTCGCGCCAGGGCCATGCGCGGGTGCCGCGCCAGCTCAACAGCATTACCCTGACCGTGCCGCCTGGCATGCCCCAGGCCGAACGCAGCCTGCTCAGCAACCGCCTGTACGAAGCCATCGGCCTGGTCTGGAAAAGCCTGGGCTGGCACCAGGACGAGAGCAACCCGTTCAAGGGCAAGGACGTCAAGACCCGTACCCCGTTCCCCAGCGTGCGTGTGGAGTGGGACGAAGCCAGCTGCGGCCAGCTGGTTTACCTGTACAACGAGGTCAACGAAAACTTTGCCGGCCACCCGGAAGAATTCTTCGTCGCCCTGGCGCGCCCGGACAAACAGGAACACGAACAGATCAGCCTGGCGACCATCGACATTGGCGGTGGCACCACCGACCTGGTGATCACCGATTACCGCCTGGACCGTGGCGCAGGTGGTGGTGCCGGCGCCAACGTGCATATCGTGCCGACCCAGCGCTTCCGTGATGGCTTCAAGATTGCCGGTGATGACATCCTGCTGGACGTGATCCAGGAGTTCATCCTGCCGTCCTTCGCCAATGCACTGCGCACTGCCGGCGTTCCGGCACCCGATGCGCTGATGTCGCGCCTGTGCGGCAATGGCGATGCCACGGCCCAGGAGCGCCTGCTGCGCCAGCAATTGAACCTGCAAGTGTTCGTGCCGCTGGGCCTGGCCCTGCTCAAGGCCTATGAGCAATTCGACCCGGCGCAACCGCAGGCTGCCGTGGAGCAGACCTGGCAGCAGGTACTGGGCGAGGCCAGGGTCAATGACAGCGTACTGGCGTTCGTCAACGCCGCCGTGCGCCGCGAAGTCGGCCGCGACGGTGCCCTGGACCTGCTGCAGACGCCCATTGTCTTCGACCTCGAGCAGGTCCACGCTGCCTTCATGGGTGGCCAGATCAACATCACCAAGGTGCTCGGCGAACTGTGCGAAGTGGTATTCAACTACCCCTGCGACATGCTCCTGCTGACTGGCCGCCCGTCGCGTCTGCCCGGCATCCAGGCCTTCATTCGCCAGCGCCTGCCGCTGCCGCCAGGGCGCATCCTGCCGATGCAGAACTACCGCACTGGCGGGTGGTACCCGTTCCACCGCAATGGCCTGATCGACGACCCGAAAAGCACCGCCTCGGTGGGTGCGATGATCTGCCTGCTGTGCTCCAAGCACAGCGTGCCGAACTTCTACTTCCGCACTGCCGCGCTCAAGCCGTATTCGGTCATCAAACACTTCGGCCAGATCGACAATGCCGGCACCATCAAGCACGCCGACGTGCTCTACCACGACCTCAAGTCCGACAAGGGGCTGATCGAGTTGCCGATCGTCGGCGAGGGTGAGGAGCGCGGTACGCCCTGGCTGGAAATGCGCGGCGACATGCACCTGGGTTACCGCCAACTGGCCGCCGAGCGCTGGTCGGCCTCACCGCTGTACACCCTGCGCTTCACCCCCTCGGGCAGCGCAGCGTTTTCCCGCGCGGTGGGCAAGAACGGCGAGGCTCCTGTGCTGCGCATTCGCCTGGAAATCGAGCAGTTCGACCAGGAAGAACGTGACCAGGGGCTGATCAGCGACAAGCTGGTCATCCAGAAGCTGGAATCGAACATCCTGGATGCCGACTTCGATTTCGACCGGGATCTTGAACTCTCACTCAACACCATGCCGACCATGAGCTTGAGTGACAGCGACTATTGGCTCGACAGCGGGAACGTCAAAGGAAAATGAGCGACCTTACGCCAAAGCAACAGCAGTTGATGGGTGCCTGGGGCGCCATTCACAAAGGCGCCGGCGAGGCCCTGGACTGGATCGAGCAGGTGCGTGGCAATGCCGCCAGTGTCGAGGCCGAGGCCGATGGCCTCAACCTGCGCCTGCGCCAGGCCCGCAACCGTGCCAAGGACCTGCAGCGTGCCGCCTCCACGCCCATGGTGATCGGCTTCTTCGGCCTGTCCCAGGCGGGCAAGTCGTACCTGATCTCGGCATTGGCCGCCGACCGCAGCGGGCGCCTGGAAACCGATTTCGGTGGCCGCACCCTGGACTTCATCGAACATGTGAACCCGACCGGCCTGGGCAAGGAAGCCACCGGCCTGGTCACTCGCTTCAGCCGGCGCGCCAAGCCCAGCCCGGATGCCAACCATCCGGTCGAGCTGAAGCTGTTCAGCGAAATCGAAGTGGCCAAGATCCTGTCCAATGCCTGGTTCGAGGATTTCGACCAGGAAAAACTGGATTACACCTATACCGACGAACGTATCCAGGCCCTGCTGGCCAGCTTCGAGGGCGGCGAGAACAAAGGCCTGCAACCGGGCGTCAACGGGGATGACGTGGTTGCCTTGTGGGACTACCTGAAAGGCAACTACGAAAAGTCGGTGCGCAAGCTCAACGAGCTTTACTGGCCACGGGTGATCAAGCTGGCGCCACGCCTGAACCCGCGTCAGCGCGCCAAACTGTTTTCGGTACTGTGGGGTGAACAGGACGCCCTCACCGAAATCTATGAACTGCTGGTCGGCGGCTTGCAGAAGCTGGGGTTCCCCGACACCGTCTACGCCCCCTTGAGCGTACTGGTGAAGGAAGAGAACGGCGCCTACACCCAGGCCAACAGCATCATGAACGTCGATATTCTCGGCCGCCTGGGCACTGGCCGCGACCTGCCAGTGAACGTCCTGCCGCTGCACGGTGACAAGGTCCAGGGCAGCGTTTCACTGTCGGTCGCGCAACTGGCGGCACTGACTGCCGAAATGACCTTCCGCCTGACCAACAGCCCCAAGGACCCGGTAGTAGAGGAAGTCGACCTGCTCGACTTCCCCGGTTACCGCACTCGCCAGAAGCTGCTGCGTATCGAAGATGCAGCAAGCCCCGACGTGGTCGAGGAGGTCAACCCGGCCGCCAGCCTGATCCTGCGTGGCAAGGTCGCCTATCTGTTCGAGCGCTATACCGACGCCCAGCAGATGAACGGCCTGGTGTTGTGCACCAGTTCGTTCAAGCAAAGCGAAGTGGTCAGCGTCGGGCCGGTGCTGACCCGCTGGATCCACAAGACCCAAGGCGCCACGCCCAAGGAGCGCAGCCAGCGCACCCCCGGCCTGATCTGGGCGCTGACCATGCTCGATGGCTTCATCGGCAACACCCTCAGCCTGAGCGAGGGTCAACTGCCCGAAGGCTGCGAGAACATGATGAAGCTGACCATGATCGAGCGTTTTGGCAGCCAGGAGTGGATGAAAGACTGGTCCGGCGTACCGTTCAATAACACCTACCTGGTGCGCAAGCCACGCCTGGATACCGCGTTCATCGAACGCGACACCGGCAACGGCGAAGAAACCTGCCTGAACGAACGCCATGCACCGCGCCTTGTGCAGTTGCAACAGTGCTTTGCGCAAAGCCCGTCGGTGCTGCGTCATATCAAGGACCCGGCCGACGCCTGGGCCGCGATGCTCGAACTCAATGACGGTGGTATCAGCCGCTTCAGTGGCAGCTTCCAGGGCATCAGCAACATCGACTTCAAGCTCACCCGTATCGAAGAGCAACTGGAACAGTGCCGCACCGACCTGCTGGAGCACGGCCTGAATACCTGGCGCGAGGAAGACTTCGAACAGCTGCTGAACAAGAAGCGGGAAAAGACCCAGTACCTGCTCGACAACCTGGGTGCCGACCCGGATGCGATCAGCGAACTGATCCATGCCTTGCAAGTGCCTGTCGAACAGCTGCGCGATCTTTACCTGGGCGGCGTGTACGACATCGATGGCATTGACGGCGACGCCGCTGAAGAGCCGGAACAAGCCGCCAAAGCCCCGGCCAACAAGGCCCCGGCCATCAGCTTTGGCAACCTGTTCGCCAACACTCCTGCCGCCGCACCAGCACCGGCTGCCAAGCCGCTGGCCAAGCGCCTCACCTCTGAGCAGCGCTTTGTCCGCGCGGCGTTGAAGGCGTGGATCAAGCACATGCGCGACCTGGGCACGCAACCCATGCGCCTGAGCAGCCTGCGCATCAGCCGTGAAGTGGTCGAGGCCCTGGTCGAAGAGCTGGTCAGCGCGGTACGCCGCCCGCTGTTCATCGAGCAACTGGACACCGCCGTCATGCGCCGGGTGCTCAACGGCATGCGCCGCGACCAAATGGTCCAGCGCCAGGTGCTGACGGTGCAGTTGGCCATGCGCGACTTCCTTTCCTGGTTCGGCTTGCTGGAGAAGCCCGCCGATGAACGCCCGAACAGCCTGCTGGGTTCGCGCGAGCCAGTGTTCAACTTCTACCAGAGCGTGCCCCAGGGCGAGCTGCCGGTACTGCCGGAACAACCGCCGCACCATGAACAACGCTTCCTGGTCGACTGGCTGTCGGGCCTGGCCTGGCTGACCCAGGAAAACGCCAAGAGCGGCGCCGACCCGGAAATCACCACCGAGCAGCGACGCCAGTTGGCGGTGCTGCTGAACACCTTTCAAGCGAGTTGATTGCAATGGGTATCAGAGTTGATGTGCTGCCACTGGAAGTGAACACGCCGGGCCAGGGCCTGCTGCGGATCACCGGCTGGGAGGGCGCCAGCGAAGGGCTGCAATGCTCCCTGCAAAGCAGCCAGTCCCATGAGTTCCTGCATGAAGGCGGGCACTGGGGCAACGTCGCCCACTGGTTCCGCCTGGATAACCTGATTGCCGTTGCAGGCGCGCCAGCCATCGAGACGCGGATCGGCCCCAACCTGATCAACCCGTTGTTGCAGGCCAGCGGCACCGCTACGTTCCGCATCGAGGTCAGCAACCCGCAGACCGGGCACAGCGACCTGGGCATGGTGCGCATCAACAATGCCATCGTGGCCTCCGTCGAGTCGGGGCCGGCGCTGGAGAAGTCGCCGCCACCGGCACCGTTGCCGAGCGCGTCGGTGGTTATCGAGCCACCGGCGGCGAGCACGCCGGAGCCTGCTCCTGCAGTGGCTGCAGACCCCGAGCCCGAGCCCGCGCCAGCCCCTCAGCCAGCGCCAGTCGCTGCGCCGCCGACGGTGGCGGCCAAACAAGGCAACAAGTGGCTGCTGCCCCTGTTGATCCTGATCCTGCTGGCGCTTGCCGCCGGGGGCGGCTGGTGGTGGTTCAATCGCAACGCCGCCGAAGCACCTGCACCCGTACCGCCTGAAGACCAGCCCGTCGCCCAAACCGAAACGGCCAAACCATGCTCGCTGGAAAGCATGAAAGGCCAGACATCGCTGGCATTCCTGCAGTCTTGCATCCAGAGCAAGCCAGACAGCGCCGCGCTGCTTGAGGTGATCAACCTGGCCAAGGCCAACGACCAGTGCGACGTGGCCCAGCGCCTGTATGCCAACCGTGCCAATGCCGGTGACATCCAGATCGCCACGGCCTACGCCCACGAATACGATCCCAAGTACCACCAGCCAAGCAACTGCTTCAAGGCCCCGGAAAGCGCCACGGCAGCCTCCTGGTACGAGACCATCCTCAGCTTCGATGAGAACAACGCCGAAGCCAAGCAGCGCTATGAGGAGCTCAAGCCATGAAGCTGCGTATTGGCGCCGCATTGCTGGCCTTGTCGCTCAGCCCTGCCCTGCAGGCAGCCGAGAAGCCCCTGCTGCAGGATGGCAAGAAAACCCTGTTCCAACGCGTGCTGACCACCCCTGGCTGCAAGCTCAGCGATAGCGCCGGTGCCGCCCCTGGTGCCGCGCAGCCGACTTTCAGCCGCTTCTATGTGTATGAACGTGCCCAGGCCGACGCCCGCGAGTGGCTGCGGGTGGGGCCCGACACCCAGGGCAAGAGCATCGGCTGGCTGCCTGCGGACTGCACCGTCGAATGGAAAATGCAACTGACCCTGGCCTTCACCAACCCGGCCAACCGCGACCGGCTGATGTTCTTCAAGGAACGTAACCAGCTCGAAGGCATCCTCAATGCCCCCGACCCGGTCAGCCATGTGGCGCCGCTACGCGCCAAGCTCAAGCATGGCACCGAGGCGCCAGGGGTACTGGCCGAAGAGCCCGAGTACTTCGTCGACCTGCAAAAGAACTTTTACCTGCTGCCAGTGCTCAGCGGCGAAGAAGTGATGACGGAAGAAGGCTTCCGTACCCGCATCCTCAACGTGGCTTCGGTCAGCAAGGCCGATAGCGCCGCAGCGGCTTCGCCTGCACCCAGCCAGGCCGCTGCCAACCAGCAGTTGAAGGCGTTCAGTGCCGCGGTGGTGTTCGTCATCGACTCGACCATCTCGATGGACCCGTACATCGACCGCACCCGTGAGGCGATCAAGCGCGTGTATGCGCAGATCGAAAAGGAAAACCTCGGCAAACAGGTCAAGTTCGGCCTGGTGGCCTACCGTTCCAGCACCAAGGCCGTACCGGGCCTGGAGTACGTCAGCAAGATGTACGCCGACCCCAACACGGTGAAGGACGGTGCCGACTTCATGGCCAAGGTTGCCGACCTCAAGCAGGCCAAGGTCTCCAGCAGTGAGTTCAACGAAGATGCCTACGCCGGCGTGATGTCGGCCGTGGACCAGATCGACTGGAGCCAGTTCGGCGCACGCTATGTGGTGCTGATCACCGATGCCGGAGCCATCGACGGGGGTGACAAGCTGTCCAGCACCGGCCTTGGCGCCGAGCAGGTCAGGATCGAAGCCAGCAACCCGGGCGTTGCGCTGTATACCCTGCACCTGAAAACCCCGAGCGGGGCGAAGAACCACAGTAGCGCCGAGGCACAGTACCGCACGCTGTCGAACTACCCGGGTACCAATACCTCGCTGTACTACCCGGTCAATGCCGGTGATGTGCAAGCCTTTGGGCGCAAGGTCGACGGGCTGGCTGCGGCCATCACCCAGCAAGTGCGAGCCGCCTACATGGGCGAGGCCGCCATTGGCAGCGCCACCAACGCCAAGGCCGACCCCGCCGAGAAGAAAATGCTCGAAGATGCCGCGCTGATTGGCCACGCCATGCAGCTGGCCTACCTTGGCAAGGCCACCGGCAGCCAGGTGCCGCCGGTGTTCCAGGCCTGGATCAGCGACCGCGACCTGATCAAGCAGAATGTGCCGACCACCGATGTGCGCGTCTTGCTGACCAAGGCCCAGCTCAGCGACCTGAGCGATGTGCTCAAGCAGATCCTCGATGCGGCCAACGAAGGCATGATTTCGCCTGACGAAATGTTCACCCGCCTGCGCTCGGTTGCAGCGACCATGGGCGCCGACCCGAACCAGCTGAAGCAGGGCTCGAGCACCCGTGTGGCTGACCTGGGCGTACTGGGCGAATACCTGCAAGACCTGCCCTACCAGAGCGAAGTGCTGAACCTCGACGAAGAAACCTGGAAAGGCTGGGACGGCCTGGCCCAGGAGAAATTCATCCGAAGCCTGAGCACCAAGCTTCGCCATTACCAGCGCTACAACGCTGACGTCGACCGCTGGGTCGCTCTGGCTCCGGGCAGTGACAGCCGTGACAACGTCTACCCGGTACCACTGGAAATGATGCCCTGACCCCACATGCTCGAGATCAAGGGATTACGGGTTGTTCGAGGCGAAGGATCGCAGGCTCACCGGATACGGCTGGACGCGCTGTGCCTGCAGGCCGGCGAGATTCGCGCCATTACCGGCGAAAGCGGCTGCGGCAAGAGCACCCTGCTGGAAGCCATCGGCCTGCTGCTCAAGCCTGAACAACTGACGCATTACCGGCTTGGCCCGCAACGCCAGGATGTGGCCAGCCTGCTGGCCACCGACCAGCAGCCGGCGCTGGCGGCATTGCGCTCACGCGAACTTGGCTTCGTGCTGCAGAACGGTGGGCTGCTGCCCTTCCTCAGTGTGCGTGACAACATTCTGCTGCCGCGCCGCCTGCTCGGCCTGGCACCTGCCAGCGCAGCGGTGGACAAGGCCGTCGAAGCACTGCGCCTGGCACCGCTGCTGAGCAAGCTGCCCCAGGCGCTGTCCATTGGCGAGCGCCAGCGGGTGGCCTGCGTGCGCGCCATCGCCCACGAGCCAAAGGTGCTGTTGGCCGACGAGCCAACCGCCGCACTGGACCCACACAACGCCGAGCGGCTGTTCGAGCTGCTGCTGAATCTGGTGGCCGAGCTGGGGCTGAGTGCCTTGGTCGTGTCACACGACTGGGCGCTGGTCGAACGCTTCGGCCTGCCACGGCTGGGCGCCATCAACGGTCAAGGGGAAACACGCTTTGAACCCGTGGCATAAACGCCTGCTGCTACTGGTCAGGTTGTCCCTGGCCGACCTGTGGCACGACCGCAACGTTTCCCTGTGCATGGCGGCCTCGCTGGTGGCCGTCATCGCGCCCCTGCTGCTGCTGTTCGGCCTCAAGCACGGAGTGGTCAGCCAGTTGCAGCAGGAACTGCTCAGCGACCCGCGCAACCTCGAAGTCAAGATGCTCAGCAGTGGGCACTACGACCAGGCTTGGTTGCAGCGCCTGCAGGCACGCCCGGAGGTAGGCTTCGCCATTGGCCAGACCCGCTCCCTGAACACCCAGGCCGACCTGCTCGGGGCACATGGCCGCTTTGCCGACAATGTCGAAGTCATTCCTACCCGAGCCGGCGACCCGTTGCTGGCGACAGACCTGAGCGAGCTGGCGCCCAACCAGCTGATCCTCAGCGAACGGGCCGCCGAGCGCCTTGACGCCAAGGTTGGGGACACCCTGCGCTTGCGCGTCGCCCGGCGCCTGAACGAGGTCAACGAGCGTGGCGAGCGTGCCCTGCAGGTACGCGCCATCGTCGGTTCGGTGCGCTTCGCCCGGCCGGCTGCTTTCGTCAGCCCCGAGCTGCTGATGGAGCTGGAGCACTACCGCGATGGCTACCTGGTCACCAGCCTGGGGGCCAGCAGCGGCCAGGCCCTGGACGCCTTGAAAGTCGGTTACGCCCGGGCGCGGGTCTATGCGCGAGACATCGACAGCGTGGCGCCGCTGGAGCACTGGCTCAATGAACAGCGTATCGAGACCACCAGCCGCTTGGCAGAGATCGACAACGTCAAAGCGATCAACCACGTGCTGGGGCTTATTTTCGGCGTTATTGCCGGGGCCGCACTGATTGGCTGCATCGCCTCGCTGGTCGGCGCCTTCCTGGCCAACATCGACCGCAAGCGCCGCCACCTGGCAGTGCTGCGCCTGCTGGGCTTCAGCAGTGCCGCAGTGTCCGCCTACGTGGTACTGCAAGCGCTGGTGCTGAGCCTGGCAGGCTACCTGGGCGGGCTTGGCAGCTACTACCTGGGCAGCCTGCTGTTCGACCGGCTACTGGTCAGCAGCCAGGCAACCGGCGCCTTCATCTGTCACATCACCGTCTGGCATGGCCTGGTCGCCCTGCTGCTGGCCTTCCTGGTCGCCGGCCTGGTCGCCCTGATCGGCGCCTTGCGTGCCATACGGATACAACCTGCGGAGAGCCTGCGTGAACTCTAAAGCCTATAGCCGCCTGCTTCTGGCGCCACTCGGTCTCGGCTTCGCCCTACAGGCAGCAGCGGCAAGCTGGGACGAGAAGTACTACAACCCGATGCCTGATGCCGACGACGTGGTGCTGCCCATGCCCTGCGACGGAGCCATGGTGTTTCGCAAGGTGATGATCCCGGTGGCCGGGCCGCTGGACGACTACCCGATCAACATCGGCCAGGACAGCGCCGAATGGGGCTATGTCGAGCAGACCCGACCCGCCTTCATTGCCGGTAGCTTCACCAGCGCCAAAGGCGAGAAGTCGCGCTATTACCTGCTGGCCAAGTACGAGATGAGCCAGTTGCAATACAAGGCGTTGATGGACGAGACCTGCCCGACCGCCGCCAACAAGCAACGCCTGCCGATTGTGTCGGTTTCCTGGCTGGATGCCCTGCAGGCCGCCGACAAGTACAACCGCTGGTTGCGCGCCAATGCGCCAGACAAGCTGCCCCGCGAAGATGGCGCCCAGGGGTTCCTGCGCTTGCCGACCGAGGTGGAATGGGAGTTCGCCGCGCGCGGTGGCTTGCAAGTCAGCACAGCCGAATTCCGCGATGGCCGCTACCCCATGCCCGAAGGCCTGAATGCCTACGAATGGTTCGCCGGTGCCCAGTCCGCCAACGGCCAGTTGCAGCTGAGCGGCCTGCTCAAGCCGAACCCGCTGGGCCTGCACGACATGCTCGGCAATGCCAGCGAGATGATGTTCGAGCCGTTCCGCCTGAACAAGCTCGACCGCCAGCATGGCCAGGCTGGCGGCTACGTGGTGCGTGGTGGCAACTACCTGACCAGTGAGGGCGACCTGCGCACCTCGCTGCGCCAGGAAGAGCCGTATTACAACGCCGAAGGCGCCGTGGCCAAGAAAACCAACGGCCTGCGCCTGGCCATGGTTTCACCCACCCTGACTTCGCGGGACCGGGTAAAGAGCATCGAGAAAAGCTGGAGCAACCTGGGTAGCGATCAACCGGCCACCGAGAGCAAACAGAAAGGCACCGTCAAGGCGCTGGAAGAGCTTGCCTCCAACGTCGAAGACGAAGCCCTCAAGACCCAGCTGAAAACGGTCGAAAACCAATTGCGCGCCAGCAACCAGCAACAGCAGGAAGCCCGCGACCAGGCAATCCGCGCCAGTCTCAACCTGGGTGCCTTCCTGTGTACCAAGATGCTCGACGATGGCCAGTACCTGGACTTCCTGCAGAAAAATTACGCCAGCAACTGCAAGGCCGGCGAAGAGGACCCGACCTGTGGCGTGCGCAAGGTCAAGCTCGAAGAGCAAGAGCAACGCTTGCACAAACTCAGCCGTTACTACGCCAGCTCCCTTGTGGAGTCCGGCTCGCTGTACGGCAAAGACTTGATCGAAGCCCAGGTCCCGGTGCTGGACGGCTCGTTCAAGGCCAACAAGAACCTCAAGGAACTGTCGCCGTACCTGCAAACCCACTGGGCCAACCAGGTGTCGTTCCTGAAGACCCAGAAAATTGACGCCACCGCTTGGCTGAACAAGTGCAAGACCGTCGCACACTGACTCAAGGACATCCAGGAGCTGCAACATGAACACCACCCCATCCAGCCGTATCAACCCTTGGCTCAGCTTGCTGATGGCCGCGTGCCTGGCCTTCACCGGATGCGCCAGCACCGGCAGTTCGCTGACCGGTGGCGGCGGCACCGCCGACCCGCGCCTGACTACTGGCAATGATGCGAAGTTCTTCAGCACTTCGGGCTTCCAGGCCTGCGCCCTTGCCGCTGGCGGCGGTATCCTTGCCTGCATGCTGTCCAACTCGGGTAACAAGGCGGCTTGCTCGATCATCGCCGGTGTCGCGGCATGCGGCGTGGCAATGGGCGCCAACTACTACCTGGACCAGCGTCGGGCCAAGTATGCCGATACCACTGAACGCCTGAACGCGATGACCACCGAAGTACAGGGTGAAACCGCCAAGGTGGCGGAGCGTACCAACACCCTGCAACGCGTCATCAATGACGACAAAGAACAGATTGCCAGCATCCAGAACAGCATCAAGGCCAAGACCATAGACATGGCCAAGGCCCAGCAGGACATCGCCAACATCGACCAGAACATCAGCTTGATGCGCAAAGACCTGAACAACATGAAAACCCGCGTTACCGAGTACCAGCAGGTGGCCAAGCTCGAACGAGACGGCGGCGCCAGCCCAGCCGAGGTGCAGAAGGTGGAAGCCGAAATCGCCAAGATGAACACCAAGGTCGCGTCGCTGCAGCAAGAGGTCGACGGCCTCTACAACCAGCGTTCGGCTATCACCTTGGGCTGAGGGAGAGCACGCCATGTTCCTGCGTAACTGCCTGTGCCTGGCCCTGCTGGCCAGCCTTGCGGGGTGTGCGACCACTGCTTCGCAGTGCAATGCCTCTGACAGCGACACCAGCCTGATTGGCAAACTCAACTGTGACTATGGCGGAGGCTATGCCGAAGGCGTACGCAACAGCGAGCAGAGCCTGCTGAGTGCCCAAGAGCAGAACCGCCAGTTCAACGAGGTCTACGCACAGTTGAGCGCGCTGCAGGCCTCGACCCGCCAGGACCTGCAAAGCCAGCAGCGCCAGCAGGCCAGCCTGGAGAAATCGTTGAATGGCCTGCTGAGTACCCTCAAGGCCCGCCATGGCAACAAGAGCGATGTGCAAAAGCAGATCGCCGCCCTGGAGCAGCAGCTCAAGGCCAACCAGGCTGCGCCCTCGCAAAACGCCAGCAGCGCCCAGATCGAAGCTCGCAAGCAGAAACTCAAGGACCTGCAACAGCAGGTCAGCCGCCTTCAGCTAAGCCTGGGTTACGAGTAAAACCTTTTCGGCAGCTTCGGCTGCCGAATCTTTTCAGGATATCCACATGCAGCGGGTTACCCGCGACACCAGCCCGGCCAAGGACGACCTGCGGGCACTCGAAGAGGCTATGGCGATCATCGTCAGGCACTTTCCCCCAAGTATTGCCCACCTGTTTGCCACACCACGCACTGGCAAGGACGGCCTGCGCGAATGGTGGTCGGACCTGCAAGGTCAACCGCACCGTTACCACGACCTGGGCGCCGAGCAGCAGGCAGCCTTGCTGCGCCTGTACGACGAACGCCAGGAAGCAGTACGCCAACTGGTAGGCAAGCTGGAAGGGCTGGGCCAGGCCAACGAGGCGGCCCTGTTACGCAAGCTGATCGGCCCTGCCAACCTGGACAACCTGTACAGCGTCAACGGGCAACCACTGGTCGTACGCTGGGTCGAGCCGGCACCAGTCAAGCCCGCGCCGGTGCCCGTACCGCCACCTGCGCCGGTGGCCCGCCGGCGCTGGATATGGCTGCCGTGGTTTCTGCTGCCGCTGCTTGGCCTGCTGTTGCTGGCCCTGGCCTGGTGGTTCGGCTGGCCGCACCTGCAGCACTGGCTGGCCAGCCGCGACACAACGCCGTTCGCCTGCGTGAAGGACACGCGGATACAGCCGCCGGAATTTTCCGTGGTGCTCGATACCTCGGGCTCGATGCTGCTCAACGTCGCCGCTACCCCGGAAGACGAAAAATGGTTCTTCCAGCACATCAATGATGATCCGAACATCGATCAGCAACGTGTTGCGCAACTTACCCAGGCCCCCATACGCATGGACGTGGCCAAGAGCAGCCTGACCCACCTGATCAACGACCTGCACCCGGCGGTCGACATGCGTGTGGTGACTTTCGATGGCTGCCGTGCGCCGCTGGACCATGGCGTGTTCAAGCTTGCCCAGCGCCCGGCCCTGATCGAAGGTATCCAGGCACTGGTACCCAACGATGGCACCGCCCTGGCAGCCAGCCTGGACATGACGGCCAGAACCATGAACGGCCGCGACCGCGACGGCATGATTCTGATGTTCATCGACGGCGCGGACGGTTGTGAGCAGGACGTTTGTGCCGTGGCGCAACGAATTGCCCGCGAGCAGCCACGCCTGCGCGTCAACCTGATCAACATCAGCAACAGCAACCTGGCCAGCTGCGTCGCCGAGAACACGGGTGGCCGAATCTATTCCGCCAACGACGCCGAGCAGATAGCCGCAGCCCTCAAGGATGCCAGCCAGGAAGTCTCCAGCACGGCTGATTGCGACTAGGAAGAACCATGCAAAGGGTAAACCGCGACACCGATGCCAGCCAGGATGCTGCCAACGCCCTCGAACAGAGGGTGGCCCTGATTCGCCAGCATTTTCCACCGGGTATCGCCAACCTGTATGCAATACCCAGGCAGGGCCGCGACGGCATACTGGAATGGTGGTCCGAGCTGGAGGGGCAACCACATCTGTATGCCACGCTCGGACGAGAACAGCAGGCAGCCCTGCTGAAACGCTACGAAGAGCGCCAGGCTGCTGTCGGGCAGTTGGCAGACGAGCTGCAAAAGCGCGGCCAGGCACCTGCCGCAGAGGCGTTGCGCACACTGGTCGGGCCACCGGATCTGGCCAACCTGTACAGCATCAACGGGGAACCTCTGGTGATTCGCTGGGGGCAGCCGACACCTGTCGCGCCACCGCCAAAGCTAGCGTCGGCCAAGCCAAAGCCCGCGCCAACGCCAAAACCCGTGGAAACGCGCACCACAGTGATGGTCGAACGCCGCCCCCTGCGCCTGTGGCCCTGGTTGCTGTTTGGCCTGCTGTTGCTACTGCTCTACTGGCTATATAGCAGTTGGCCGGCACTGTACCAGCGCTGGCAAAGCTACCCGCAGACTGCAATCTGTACGCCAGGCGGTGCCTTCCAGGCGTCGGAGTTTGCAGTGGTGCTGGACACCTCCGGTTCCATGGACCAGCGCATCAGGGTGAAAAAGGAGGATGACCCTTGGTATATCGCCTTGCTGGCCCGCATTCCCTACGTCGATGAGCTGCTGGCCAACAACCAGCCACAACGGCTCACCCGCATGGATGTGGCCAAAAGCTCGCTGACCTCGGTGATTGGCGACCTGGACAAGGATGTGGACATGCGCCTGGTCACCTTCGATGGTTGCCGCAGCCCGGTCGATCACGGTGTCTTCGGGCAAGGCCAGCGCGCCGACCTCATCAAGCGTGTAGCCGACCTGAATGCACGGGGCGGGACAGGCCTGGGCATCAGCCTGCAAGCGGCAGCCAGCAAGATGAACGGGCGCGACCGGGATGGGGTGATCGTGATGTTCGTGGATGGCCGGGACAGTTGCGGCACCAGCGTGTGCAACGTGTCGGAACAAATAGCCAGAAGCCAGCCACGACTGCGGATCAATGTGGTCAACATCAGCGCCAGCACCGGCTCGAACTGCGCAGCCAGCAACACCGGCGGGCGGGTGTACACCGCCAATGATGCCGCCGCCGTTGCCGCAGCGCTCAAGGAAGCGAGCCAAGAGGTGGCGGCGAGCGGTTGCCTGTAGACACGGGCTTGCCCGCGAAGCATCCAGCGCGGTGCATGGCACCGGCTGTGCCGGTGTTCGCGGCTAAAGCCGCTTGTGTCTTCAAGGTCTCTTAAACTCGAAAGGGTGAGAGCAGTGGATGGCAGACTGAAAGCCAGGTGTGCTCTAAAGCACGAGTGGGAGCCTAGTCGCCATCCACCTCCCACTCTGACCTAAGCCCGAACAGTTGAATGAGTGGCGAACTCGCAGTCACAAGCTAGGGCTAAGTCAGAGTGCTCTCACTTCTTGAGTGTAAGAGGGCTTGGCGATGATTTCCTACTTCGTTGGTCTCGACGTTTCGAAAGCGACTCTGGATGTGGGCTTTCTTCCTGAAAGTATTCCCCAGTTCCAGGTCAGGAATGACTCTGAGGGCTTTGCGCAACTGATCGCATGCCTGAACGAGCTTGAGGTCGAACTGTAGTGGTCTACTAACCCCGGACACCTTTTTAGGCGAAAATGGTCGCCACACAGAGGTGTTCGATGAGCAGACAACGACGTACTTTCACCCCCGAATTCAAGCGCGAGGCAGCCGGCCTGGTGCTCGACCAGGGCTATAGCCTTACTGAAGCCGCCCGGTCGCTCGACTTGGTTGAATCGGCGCTGCGCCGCTGGGTGAATCAACTCCAGTCAGAACGTGGCGGTGCTACGCCAACGAGCAAGGCGCTGACCCCCGAGCAGCAGAAGATCCAAGAGTTGGAAGCTCGGATCAACCGGCTGGAACGGGAGAAATCGATTTTAAAAAAGGCTACCGCGCTCTTGATGGCCGAGGAACACGAGCGCTCGCGTTGATTGATCAGCTCCGCCGCGAGGAGCCTGTCGAATTACTCTGCTCGGTGTTTGAAGTCACTCGCTCGTGTTACTACGCGCATTGCCATAAACGGCGATCTCCGGACGTTGCGCGACTGGCACTGCGCGTTCGGGTTAACGAGCTATTTACACAGAGCCGTAGTGCCGCAGGTAGTCGAACCATCATGTGCATGATGCGCCAAGAAGGCATTCAGATCGGCCGCTTCAAGGTGCGCAAGTTGATGCGCGAAATGAAGCTGATCAGTAAGCAACCGGGTTCACATGCCTACAAGAAGGCCACAGTAGAGCGCCCTGACATCCCGAACGTGCTGGAGCGCGCATTCGATGTTACGGCACCGAATCAAGTATGGTGCGGCGACATCACGTATGTGTGGGCTCAAGGCCAGTGGCACTATGTGGCGGCAGTTATCGACCTTTTTGCACGTCGCATGGTGGGCTGGGCGTTTTCACCCAAACCGGACAGCGAATTGGTCATCAAGGCGCTGGACATGGCGTACGAGCACCGCGGGCGGCCGCAGAATGTACTGTTTCACAGTGATCAGGGCAGCCAGTATGGCAGCCGAGCTTTTCGTCAGCGGTTGTGGCGTTACCGCTTCAAGCAAAGCATGAGCCGCAGAGGTAATTGCCTGGACAATGCGCCTATGGAGCGTTTGTTCCGCAGCCTGAAAACGGAGTGGGTGCCAAGTGTGGGCTACATGAGTGCTGCGCAGGCACAGCAGGACATCGGCAGGTTTCTGATGCAACGCTACAACTGGGAGCGACCGCATCAGTTCAACGGTGGGTTACCTCCGGCGATTGCCGAGGAAAAACTTAATCCGGTGTCCGGGATTAGTTGACCACTACAAACGGGTCTTGCTGGAAGCCACCGGTGGCTATGAACGGGCCGTATTCAAAGCCTTGCGACTGGAGGGTTTGAACGTCGTCAGGGTCAACCCCAGGCGCTGTCGGGACTATGCGAGTGCCATGGGCAAAATTGCCAAGACTGACAAGATCGACGCCCAGATGCTGGCGCGGTTTGCCAGGGACTTCGAGGACTTGCCGCAGATAGAGCCTAATCAAGATCGGGATGAACTGGGAGAGCTCATCAAACTCCGTGGCAATCTTGTCCAGCATCGGGATGATGACAAGCGTCGGATGAAACAAACCACTTCAGCTACGGCCATTACCGTTTATACCGAGCATGTCGCTTACCTGAATGATCAGATTAAGGCCTTGGACAAGGCGATTGAGCGTGCCTCGAACGTGCTGGATCGCACGACAGCCATGCGGCTAAGGTCTGTGAAAGGGATTGGCGTCATCAGTTGTGGCACCTTCATGGCCTACCTACCTGAGCTGGGAAGCGTGACGGGGCGCGAAATTGCAGCCTTGGCTGGGTTAGCGCCGTACAACAAAGACAGCGGCAAGAAGAGTGGCCCGAGGAAGATCGAAGGCGGGCGTTACAGAGTCCGCAAGGCGGCCTACATGTCGATCTGGTCAATGATCCAGCATGTCCCAGAAGTTAGAACCCGCTATGAAGCCCTGATAGCCCGAGGCAAGCGCGCAAAAGTTGCCGCAGTGGCGTGCATGCGCGTGTTGCTGGTGCGCCTGAACGCAATGCTGCGTGACGGAACGGAGTGGAAAGAGCTCAAGCCTCAGGTACCCGCACCCTGATCACGAACGAGGATCGATTTTCTACAAATGCGGGCTTCGCCAGCGACACCGCTACGCGGTATCGAGCGAAGCCCTGCCCGAATGGCACGCTTGAAAATAAATTTCTAAAGACAGTTGCTCCCACAGGGATAGCGTGCGCCCAAAGCCTGCACAGTACCTGTGGGAGCTCGCCCGCGAAGAATCCAGCGCGGTGCATGGCACCGGCTGCGCCGGTGTTCGCGGGCATGCCCGCTCCCACAGGGATGGCGTGCGCCCGAAACCTGCACAGCACCTGTGGGAGCGGGCTCGCCCGCGAAGAATCCAGCGCGGTGCATGGCACCGGCTGCGCCGGTGTTCGCGGCTAAAGCCGCTCCCATAGGGATAGCGTGAGCCCAAAGCCTGCACAGAACCTGTGGGAGCGGGAGGGCCCGCGAAGAATCCAGCGTGGTGCATGGCACCGGCTGCGCCGGTGTTCGCGGCTAAAGCCGCTCCCACAGGGATAGCGTGAGCCCAAAGCCTGCACAGAACCTGTGGGAGCGGGCGGGCCCGCGAAGAATCCAGCGCGGTGCATGGCACCGGCTGCGCCGGTGATCGCGGCTAAAGCCGCTCCCACAGGGATGGCGCGAGCCCAAAGCCTGCACAGAACCTGTGGGAGCGGGTTCACCCGCGAAGAATCCAGCGCGGTGCATGGCACCGGCTGTGCCGGTGTTCGCGGCTAAAGCCGCTCCCACAGGGATAGCGTGCGCCCGAACCCGGCACGGCAACCACCGATGACGTTTTTCAATCGACTCCATGCCGTTTCCTGCATTGCCGTGCAGAGCGCCGTGCCGGATGCTTTATTTACTCAGAGAATCGCTTTTTCCACCCGCAGAGGCCCGTATGAAGAACGTCGAACAAATCCTCAAGACCAAGTCCCAGCACCAGACCGTGTACACCATCGGCCCGGATGACTCGGTACTCGACGCCCTGAAACTGCTGGCGGAGAAAAACGTCGGTGCGCTGCCCGTGGTCGAGGGCAACCAGGTGGTGGGTATCGTCAGTGAACGGGACTATGCGCGCAAACTGGTACTCAAGGGCCGCTCTTCCGCCGCTACCCCGGTGCGCGAAATCATGAGTGCCCCGGTGGTCACCGTGGAGCCGAAGCAGAACCTCGAGTACTGCATGAACCTGATGACCAACCGCCACCTGCGCCACCTGCCGGTGGTCAACAACGGCGAGCTGCTCGGCCTGCTGTCGATCGGCGACCTGGTCAAGGAAACCATTGCCGAACAAGCCAGCCTGATCCTGCAACTGGAGCAATACATCCGCGGCGAATGAAGCGCCTCAATGGTAGGCGCGCTCCAGCTCGTCCAGCTGATGGTCGAAGCTGCGCAGGCGCGCCGACCAGGTATACACCAGCACTTCCAGGTCACGGTTGAGCACGGCGGTATTGCCATGGCCGCTGCTGCTTGGCTCGCCCAGATCCAGCTGGTAGCGTTCGCGGGCCATGGCTTGGGCCACGCTGGACAGGTCGCGGGCATTGGCCAGCCAGTGATGATGGTGGTCATGAACTTCACGGTCGAGCAACCGGCACTGGCGCTTCAGGGCATCCAGGCTCTGCTCCAGCGGCGTGCCCCTGAGCTCACCCATGACCTCTTCGAAGGTACGCCCCGAATGCCAGTAGCTGCCCCAGAAATAGCGGTCGAACACCGTCTCGACGCGGCGCAGCGCGACCTTGGTGTTCCAGATGGCCAGCAACGTTCGCCCCTGCACCACTTCGCGCTTGTTCAGGTGCAGTTGCTGCCAGGCGATCCAGGCCAGCGCCACCAGCGCAACCGCCACAGTGACAGCCGCGGCTGCATACAGGAAATGCACCGCCTGAGTCATCTGTTGCGTGTGCCTGATGCCGTAGAAGTAACTGGCCGTCAGGGTGCCCAGGATCGTCACGGAGCACCAGAAACCTGGTGCGTAGGGATCTTTCATCGCGCTATCCCCTTATTGTTTTCCTGAGCATAGCAACGGCCAATCACTCGTCAGGTGCCGCTCGGCGCTTTATTTTCGAGGGCGGCGCAATGCTTCGTTGAGTTGATCGAACGGCACCGCCCAATCGGCATCTTCAATGATGCTGTCCTTGAGGAAACTACGCTGGGCATCGGTCCAGAACGGCGCATCCACCAGCTTGATGTCGTTCTTCAATGGCGAGTGGCTGGCGATGAACTGATCGATGCTCACCGCATCGTCAGCCAGCCCCAGTTGTTTGAACAAGTCTGCAAAGGGATGGATCGGCGCTTCCATGGTTCCTCCTGAGAGCCAGGCAAGCCGTCCACGACGCCCGCCTGGCATTGGTTTGAAAACATCAGCAAAGCTCGCGCACTTCGGCGTGCGGCACCAGTTTCATGTACTGCTCCATGCTCATGTGGATCAGGTGATCGTGATCACCCGCCTCAAGGTAGACATCACCTTGGCGGGTAAGGCTCGGGTCGAGCAGCATTTTTATCTGGTAGGCATCGCCAAGCGCTGGCACGGCGCCGCGCTCGCAGTCGCCGAACAGGCTCGGCAGGCCGCTTTCACGGGTCAGTTGCCAGGCGCCGGACATACGCACCTTGCTCATGTCCAGATGCCGGTTGGCCGGTAGCACGGCCATGATGTAGTTGCCATGACGGTCATCGAGCATCACCGACTTGGCGACCCGCTCGGCGGGCACGCCGGCCGTGCGGGCCGACTCCAGGCTGGTGGCCGAATGTGGATGGGGAATGATGTCGTAATCGCAGTTGGCCTTGTCCAGGCGATCCTGCAGGGTCTTTGCCATACGCATGATGCACCTCCGGTTTCGCCCCCCAATCTCCAATTTTAGGCCTGCCATCGGCAGGCAGGGCTAAACTTGTGCAAATAGAGGCGAACGAGGTGACGACAGGTGCTCACCCGCTGCTGGCGCTGGCTATTGCTGCTGTTGCTGCTTGGCATCACGCCAGGCGGCCAGGCAGCGCCCGGCGCGGTGTGGGTGCTGGGCATCGATGACGCCATCGGCCCGGCCAGCGCCGACTACCTGGTGCGCAGTCTCGGCCAGGCCCAGGAGCAGGGGGCGCAGCTGGTGGTTATCCGCATGGACACCCCGGGCGGGCTGGACAGTGCCATGCGCCAGATGATCAAGGCGATTCTCGCCAGCCCCGTGCCGGTTGCCACCTACGTCGCCCCCAGCGGGGCCCGCGCCGCCAGCGCCGGCACCTATATCCTTTACGCCAGCCATGTCGCGGCCATGGCGCCGGGGACCAACCTGGGCGCCGCCACGCCCGTGCAGATCGGCGGCCCGCCAGGCGCGGCCAAGGACGACAAGGCCAAAGACAGCGATGAAGACACCCTTGCGCGCAAACAGGTCAACGATGCTGCGGCCTACATCCGTGGCCTGGCGCAACTGCGCGGACGCAATGCCGACTGGGCCGAGAAAGCCGTGCGCGAAGCGGTCAGCCTGTCAGCCAGCGAGGCCTTGCAGCTGAACGTGATAGACCACGTGGCCGATGACCTGCCCGACCTGTTGCGCAAGCTCGATGGCAAGACGCTCGATGTCGCCGGTCAACCCCGCCAGTTGCAGACCGCCAATGCCAGCCTGGTCGAGCATCTGCCGGACTGGCGCACACGGGTGCTAGCGGTGATCACCAACCCCAGCGTGGCGCTGATCCTGATCATGATCGGCGTGTACGGCCTGCTGTTCGAATTCATGAACCCCGGCTCGACGGTGGGTGGCGTGGTCGGCGGCATCTGCCTGCTGCTGGCGCTGTATGCCCTGCAACTGTTACCGGTGAGTTTCGCCGGTGTGGCGCTGATTCTGCTCGGCATCGCCTTCATGATCGCCGAAGCCTTCGTGCCCAGCTTCGGCGTGATCGGTTTTGGCGGCATCGTCGCCTTCGTGATCGGCGCGGTGATCCTGATCGACACAGATGCCCCCGGTTTCGGTATCCCACTGGCCTTGATCGGCACCCTGGCGCTGCTTTCGGCGCTATTGATCGGAGGGGTGCTGGGCATGGCCCTCAAGGCCCGCAGCCGGGCGCTGGTCAGCGGTGACGCCGGCCTGGTCGGCAGCCTGGTCACTGTCACCCAGGTAATGGCAGGCAACCCGTTCTGTGGCGTTGTGCTGGCCCAGGGCGAGCAATGGCAGGTGCAGTGCGCAACGCCGCTGCAGGCTGGCCAGAACGTGCGGGTGACCGCGCGCCATGGCGTCATGCTGGAAGTGACCGCCGCTGCGCCCGCGGCGCAAGGAGAATGACCATGTTCATGCAATTTGGTTTTGGCGCCGTGCTGCTGGTGCTGGCGATGCTGTTACTGTCGGCGTTCCGCATCCTGCGCGAATACGAACGCGCCGTGGTGTTCCAGCTGGGGCGCTTCTGGCAGGTGAAGGGGCCGGGGCTGATCCTGTTGATCCCGGTGATCCAGCAAATGGTGCGGGTCGACCTGCGCACCGTGGTGCTGGATGTGCCGCCGCAGGATGTGATCACCCGCGACAATGTCTCGGTCAAGGTCAATGCCGTGGTGTACTTCCGCGTGCTCGACCCGCAGAAAGCGATCATCCAGGTCGAGGATTTCCTCGTGGCGACCAGCCAGCTGGCCCAGACCACGCTGCGCGCGGTGCTCGGCAAGCACGAACTGGATGAGCTGCTGGCCGAACGCGAGCAGTTGAACTCGGACATCCGCCAGGTGCTGGATGCGCAGACCGATGCCTGGGGCATCAAGGTGGCCAATGTCGAGATCAAGCACGTCGACCTCAACGAATCGATGGTACGCGCCATTGCCCGCCAGGCCGAGGCCGAGCGCGAACGGCGGGCCAAGGTGATCCATGCCGAGGGTGAGTTGCAGGCGTCGGAGAAGCTGATGCAGGCAGCGCAGATGCTGAGCAAGGAGCCGGGGGCGATGCAGTTGCGCTATATGCAGACGCTGGGGGCGATTGCCGGGGACAAGAGCTCGACCATCGTCTTTCCGCTGCCGGTGGACTTGCTCAAGGGGTTGGTGGACAAGCAGAAGTAGCGTTGGCCCATTCGCGGGCTCGCCCGCTCCCACAGGTACTGCGCCGGTCTCAGGGGCGGCACATCACCTGTGGGAGCGGGCAAGCCCGCGAATGGCCGAGATGCGGTCTATCAGATTGGCGCCCGGCGCAAGGTAGCCAGGAACGTGGCCGCGCCGATGAACAGCCCGGCAAAGGTCCGGTTCAAACGCTTCTGCTGCTTGGGCGTACGCAGCAAACGCAATACCCGCGCAGCCAAGCCTGTGTACCCCGCCATCACCAGCATGTCGACAGTGATCATGGTCACGGTGATCGCCACGTACTGCGGCAACAGTGGGGCATGCGGGTTGATGAACTGCGGCAGCACCGCCAGCATGAACACCAACGCCTTGGGGTTGCTGACGTTGACCAGGAAGCCACGGAGCACCAGGCTCAGCGGTTTGCCAATCGGACGCACGCCGGATTCATCGGTCATGTCCATCGGCAGGGCGCGCCACTGCTTGTAGGCCAGGTAGACGAGATAGGCGACGCCGAACCACTTGATGACCTGGAAGGCCGTGGCCGAGGCGGCCAGGATGGCACCGACGCCAGCGGCGATGATGGCGATCTGCACGATCAGGCCCAGTTGCAGGCCCAGGGCGTTCCAGTAACCACGCCAGAAGCCGTATTGCAGGCCGCTGGACATCGAGGCGATCGCCCCGGCGCCGGGTGAAAGACTGATCACCCAACAGGCGGCAAAGAAGCCCAACCACACTTCCATCGACATCACACACCTCGCTCGACATATGTTGCAAAACGTTAAGCTAAGGTGTTGGTGAAAAAATAACCAGTGTTTTTTTGGCGCTTTGAATTGGTTGTGTTGGGGAGAATGTCCTCCCCCAACACCATCTCAACCCTTGCTCACGACAACGCCTCAAGCTCGGCCTGCATGCTTTCGAGGGTTTCCAGCGCTTCCATCCAGGCTTCTTCCAGCTCACCTTCGCGCTGCTTGAGTTTGCTCTGGCGCGCCAGCAGGTCACGCAGTTCGTCCTTGCGCGCCGCGTCATAGAGGCCACCGTCACCCAGCGCGGTTTCGATCTCGGCCAATTGCGCGTGCACCTGGTTGAGCTCGGTTTCCAGCTTGTCGGCGGCCTTCTTGTGCGGTGCCAACTGCTGGCGCAAGGCTGCGGCCGCCTGGCGCTGGGCCTTCTTGTCGGTCTTGTCCGGGTTGACCGGAGCACTGCTGGCCGGCGCGCTGCGCTGGCGGTACTCGACCAGCCAGCGGCTGTAATCGTCGAGGTCGCCATCGAAGGTATCGACCTTGCCGTCGGCCACCAACAGGAAGTCGTCGGTAGTGCTCTTGAGCAGGTGACGGTCGTGAGACACTACCACCACGGCTCCGGCAAATTCCTGCAACGCCATGGTCAGCGCCAGGCGCATTTCCAGGTCGAGGTGGTTGGTCGGTTCGTCGAGCAGCAGCAGGTTCGGCCGCTCCCAGGCAATCAGCGCCAGCGCCAGGCGAGCCTTTTCGCCACCGGAGAAGTTCACCACCGGCTCGTCGCAGCGAGCGCCATGGAAATCGAAGCCGCCAAGGAAGTCGCGCAGGGTCTGCTCGCGTTCGGTGGGGGCAATGCGCTGCAGGTGCAGCAGCGGGCTGGCCTTGTCGTCCAGCGAGTCCAGCTGGTGCTGGGCAAAGTAGCCTACGGCTAGGTTCTCGCCACGCACCAGGCGGCCCGACAGCGGCTCCAGTTCACCGGCGAGGTTCTTGATCAGGGTCGACTTGCCGGCACCGTTGGGACCGAGCAGGCCAATACGCGCACCTGGGGTGAGCTGCAGCTTGACCTTGTCGAGGATGGCCTTGTCGCCATACCCCAGGCGGCCTTCGGACATGTTCAGCAATGGGCTGGAGATTTTCTGCGACTCGCGGAAGACGAAGTCGAACGGCGAATCGACATGCGCCGCCGACAATTCTTCCATGCGCTCCAGGGCCTTGATCCGGCTCTGCGCCTGGCGGGCCTTGGTGGCCTGGGCCTTGAAGCGGGCGATGTACTTTTCCATGTGCGCGCGCTGGGCCTGTTGCTTCTCGTAGGCCTGTTGCTGCTGCGCCAGGCGCTCGGCACGGGTGCGCTCGAAGGCGGTGTAGCCGCCCTTGTACAGGTTCAGCTTGCGCTGCTCGACGTGCAGCACATGGTCGACCACGGCATCGAGGAAGTCACGGTCGTGGGAAATCAGCAACAACGTGCCGGGGTAGCCCTTGAGCCAGTCCTCCAGCCACAGGATCGCATCCAGGTCCAAGTGGTTGGTGGGCTCGTCGAGCAGCAGCAGGTCGGACGGGCACATCAGTGCCTGGGCCAGGTTCAGGCGCATCCGCCAGCCACCGGAGAAGTCGCCGACGCGGCGGTCCATCTGCTCGTTGGTGAAGCCCAGGCCGGCCAGCAACTTGCGCGCACGGGCGTCAGCGGTGTAGCCGTCGGCGCTTTCCAGCTCACTGTGCAGGCGCGCCAGGGCGGTGCCGTCGTGAGCCTGCTCGGCCGCGGCCAGTTCGGCCTGGACCTTGCGCAGGCGCGCGTCGCCATCGAGCACATAGTCCACGGCCAGGCGGTCGAGGGTGTCGACCTCCTGGCGCATGTGGGCGATGCGCCAGTCACCGGGCAGCTGGCAATCGCCGGCATCGGGCGACAGCTCACCGCGCAGCAAGGCGAACAGGCTGGATTTTCCGGCGCCGTTGGCGCCGATCAGGCCGGCCTTGTGACCGGCGTGCAGGGTCATCTCGGCGCCTTCTAGCAAGCGCTGCGGACCACGCTGTAAAGTGAGGTTGGATAGTCTGATCATGATGGTCGCGGAGTCTACCAGCTTCCTCGACCCATAGCGCGAGTGGAACCATGAACACCGACCTGTGGAATCACGCCCTGGCCCTGTATGCCAGGCCTGGTGTGGAAGCGGCCTGCCTGGACCTGCAGGCGCAAGGTGGCGACGTCTGCCTGCTGCTGTGCGCAACCTGGCTGCAGGCGCGTGAGGTGGCGGTACTGGACGAGCGCGCACAGGCGTTGCGAGACGTTGCCGAGCCCTGGCAGCGAGACGTGGTCAGCCCGTTACGCAGCCTGCGCCAACAGTGGCGCTCGGCAGCGCAGGGGGATGCGCAGCTGGCGGCGTTGCGTGAACAGCTGAAGGGGTTGGAACTGCAGGCCGAGAGGGCCTTGCTGGAACGCTTGCAGGAGCGTTCGCGACAGTGGCCCGCAGGCTCCCATGAGCCCACGGACGACTGGCTGGCCCGACTGGCGCCGGACCCGGCCCGACACCACGACGCACTGAATCAGTTGCGCGTCGCGGCGGCAGCGCTTCAGGACGCCGAAGAAGACGCCTGAGCCGGGGTGCTGGCGGGTGCCGATGGTGCTACCGGGGTGGCCGGGGTGGCCGAGTTGGTCGCAGCGGCCGGGGTGCTGGCAGCAGGTGTAGCCGGTTTGGCTTCGGCTGGCTTGCTGACTGCAGGCTTGGCAGCTGGTTTTCTGGTCGCACGTGCTGGCGCCTTGGCGGCAGCTGGTTTCGCAGCAGCGGTTTTGGCTGGGGCTTTGGCAGCTGGCTTGGCTGCAGGTTTCGCAGCAGCAGTGGCTTTGGCAGCTGGCTTGGCTGCAGGTTTCGCAGCAGCGGTAGCTTTAGCTGCTGGCTTGGCTGCGGGTTTCGCAGCAGCGGTAGCTTTGGCTGCTGGTTTGGCTGCAGGTTTCGCAGCAGCGGTAGCTCTGGCTGCTGGCTTGGCTGCAGGTTTCGCAGCAGCGGTAGCTCTAGCAGCTGGCTTGGCCGCAGGTTTTGCAGCTGCGGTGGCTTTGGCAGCTGGCTTGACTGCAGGTTTTGCAGCAGCGGTAGCTCTGGCAGCTGGCTTGGCCGCAGGTTTTGCAGCTGCGGTGGCTTTGGCAGCTGGCTTGGCAGCAAGTCTGGCAGCAGCCGGCTTGGTGGTTTTGGCCGCACGCAGATCAAGGGCCTTGACGGCAGCTTCGCGAACCTTGCCTACACCCTGGGCCAGCTTGAGGCTGTCCTGGGCATCACGCTTGAGTTGTTGAATATAAGCGCGCGTCTGGGTTTGACGTTCCTTGAGGGAATCGAGCAGTTCTTCAAGTTCGCCGATGGCTTTTTGCGCCTTGGTTTGCGCCTTGGCTTTACCGGCCTTGGCTGCGTCTTGCAGTTTCAGGCGACCGTTGTGCAGTTTTTCCTGAGCCTTGCCACGCTGCTTTTCCAACTTGGCCAACAGTTTTTCCGCATCAGCCAGCGCTTGCGAGCAGGCCTCTTCCAAGTGTTCGAGCAGGCTGCTCGAAAGTTGCTGGAGCAGGTGTAACGGCGTACTTACTGGCTTCTTCTTGGCCGACATGGTTTACCTCCTGGCTGACGAGATTGCGGCTCATACTATGCTTCTGCTGCTACCGCCGCTAGGGCATGTTGACAGTAATATTTACGCCGCGTTGCATGCCTGGGCAAAGTTGTTATCTTGCAGCTCCGTGCAAGTGTAGTTGCTGAATAAATCATTGCTGATATTTGGCAGCTATCTGTCTTGCAGCGCGCCCTGCAGGAACGGCCTTGTGTCGCGATAGGGGCGCGAAGCGCCCCCAGGGTTTGTGCATCACGCTGATACTGCCGGGGCCGCTCTGCGGCCCATCGCGACACAAGGCCGCTCCTACAGGGACCGCGAGCACACAATAGAAAACTGAACACTGGCATACTTCCACGCTCATTGGCGCAGGAACCAACCATGCCTCGATATCTTGTCTTAGGTTTATGCCTGCTGGCGCCCATCGCCCTGGCCGACAGCGACGAACACGACCTCGCCTACAGCCTTGGCGCCAGCCTCGGTGAGCGCCTGCGCCAGGACATGCCAGGCCTGCAACTGGATGCGCTGGTCGAAGGCTTGCGCCAGTCCTACCAGGGGCAACCGCTAAAGCTCGACAAAGCCCGCATGCAGGCCGTGCTGCAGCAACACGACGCCCAGGACGGCGACGCTGCCACGCAGAAGCTGCAGGCTGCCGAAACACGCTTCATGGCCAACGAACGCGGGCGTTATGGTATGCACGAACTACCGCAAGGCGTGCTCTACAGCGAACTGCAGGCAGGTACCGGTGCGCAACCGAAAGCCGGCGGCAAGGTGCAGGTACGCTATGTGGGCATGCTGCCGGATGGCTCGGTATTCGACCAGAACCAGACACCGCAGTGGTTCAGCCTGGATTCGGTGATTGAAGGTTGGCAAGTGGCCTTGCCGCAAATGCACGCCGGCGCCAAATGGCGCCTGGTGATTCCGTCAGCACAAGCCTATGGCGCCGAGGGCGCGGGTGACCTGATCGCACCCTATACACCCTTGGTGTTCGAGATCGAACTGCTGGCGGTTGGCGACTGACGCCAACCCTCAGGCTTCGACTGCGCCCTCTTCCTTGTGTGCGTTATGCAACACCTCGATCAGGCAGTCTTCAAGTTCGAAGCGCTCATGCAGCAGGGCACCCAACTTGGTCAGCTTCTCGGCGAAGCGTTCGGTGTCCTTGCACTCGCCCTTGGCGCAATGGTCATTGAAGGCCAGTGCGATCTGAGTGCTTTCATCAATACGCGGATTGATCTGCGTGGCCAACTCCAGGCCTCGCGTGTCACCAAATGCCTTGGCTTCACTGACCAATTGTTCGCTGACCTCGAAATGCCACGCCGAAACGTAGTCGACAAGGAGCGCGCAAAAGTCCCCGTTGGTGTCCTTGTCGGCGAAGGCCGGCTTCACATCGCGCAGCGCGCGGAAAGCCTGCACCAGTTCCTGGCGCTCCTTCAGCCAACGGTCGATCAGATCGTGAACCCCACCCCAGCGTTCCTGGGCGTTCTGACAACTATCGAGCATGGCGATCTCTTCCCTTCTGGGTAGATGCCGCTGCACCTCGCACCACGACCGCGCGGCACAAAGGTGACATCAGCAGGACGGCATCGAGCAGTTGTGTTTTCGGTATGCGTGCTGGGAGATTATTCCCGCGCGTGCTGACCATCAAGGTACGCAGCGGACAAAGTTCATACAAGTGTTTAATACCCCGTTACATCGCCATTGGTCGCGCTAATGGCCAAGCCTTGCGTCAGGTCAAGGTATTGCCAGGGTGCGGAAACGATACGCCAGCAGATAACTCAAGGGCAGCGCCGCCAATAGCAGGAAGGCCAGCAGGCTCCATTCAGGTAGCGTCAGGTCGAGAAAGCTCCAGGTCAGCGAGTTGCAATCCGGGCCGCCGAGCAAAAGTTGCCGCGCGGCCTCGCCCCAGGATTGCTCGAGCACACGCCAGATCGGCATCGGGCATACATGGCTAGCACCCTCGGCCCCCTGCAACCAGACATGCCGCGCCGCCAACGATGCCCCGGCCAGCGAGCAGCCCAGCATCGCCCTTCCGTAACGGCGTATGCCCAGCGTTCCTGGAGCCTGCACCACTGCCGCCAGGCACAGCGAGGCGTACACGCCAAGCAGCAGCCGCTGGCTGAAACACAATGGGCACGGCACCAGCCCCAGGACGTTTTCCAGGTGGAAGGACGCGACCAATACCGCCAGTGCGGCCAGGCAGGCAGGAAGAAAAAAGGTGCGCAAACGGGCCGGCAGCATGGGCGGTGAAGGTCCCGGAGGTGATGAAGTGGCTTGAAACGGTAGAGGAAAAACGCAGGATGTTTCAAGGCGCGACAGCAATGACAAGTCGCTGAATCGCGAAGGAAATTTCCAACCACGCAGTAGGAAGCGTCTGAAGAAATGGACTGCAGATGTAACTTACATCGATAGATAAGTCACCCGCCCCCTGGGCCCGCACCTTCGCGCGGGCCCAGGGGTAGGTCAGGCGCGTACGCCTTCTGGCAAAGGCAGGGCCAGCAGGCGCTCGTCCAGCAGACCGAGGCCCTCCTGGAACAGCTGGTTGCTGCGTTCGGTCTCGCCAAGGCCGGCGAGCAGGCGAGCCAGCTCGGCACAGGCCTCGGGGTTGCGTTCCATGCGCAGGCTGCTTTCCAGGTAGTCACGCGCCTTGCCCCACAGGCGGTTCTGCAGGCTCAGGCGGCCCAGGGTCAGCAGCAGGCTGGCGTCTTGCGGGTGGTCCTTGAGCCAACCTTCGGCGGCCTGCAACTGGCGCGCCGGGTCATCGCCACGCACCAGGCCGTACAGGCGCGCCAGGTGGCTTTCGTAGCCTCGCTTGAGGGCCGTGCGCAGTACCTGCTCGGCTTCGCTCTGGGCGCCCACCTGGCGCAACTGCTCGGCATAGGCCAGCACCAGTTGAGGCTCCTGGCGCTGGGCTGCGGTCAATTGCTGCCAGGCGCGCTCCAGGGCCTGACGCGCGGTTTGTGCGTCCTCGCCACGGGCCGTGGCCAGGCTCAGGTTCTGGCCCCAGGCACGTTGCTCCAGGGCGGCCAGCTCGGCAGCCGGCAGCACCTTGCCCTTGCGCAGGTCTGGCAGCAGACGGATCAGCGCCGACCAGTCACCGCGCTCCAGATGCACACGCTGCAACAGGCGCAGCACCTGGCTGCTGTGCGGGTGGCGCTCGTGCATGGCCAGCAGGGTTTCCAGGGCCCCATCGCTTTCGCCGCGGTCCATCTGCAACTGGGCATGGGTCAGGGCAATGGCCAGCTCCGCTTGCGGCTGGCGCTCCAGGGCACGCTCCAGCAGGTTGTCGCTGTCTTCAATACGGCCTTGCTCGTTGGCGGCACGCGCGGCACCGAGGTAGTACAGCAGCGGCTGGCGCTCAGCCTCGGCGGCACGATGCAGGTGGCGCTGGGCACTGGCCCAGCGGCCCTCGGCGAGGTCCAACTGGCCCTGCTCGATGGCCACGCGAATACGCCGGCTGCGGTTACGCCGCGACCACGGGTTGACCACACCGCTGGAGGTCAGCATCAGGCCGACCAGATAGCGCAACAGCCACAGCAGCACGACGATCGCCAGCAACCCGGCCAGGGCCGC
This sequence comes from Pseudomonas sp. NBB, assembly GCF_032701105.1. NCBI lineage: Bacteria > Pseudomonadati > Pseudomonadota > Gammaproteobacteria > Pseudomonadales > Pseudomonadaceae > Pseudomonas > Pseudomonas sp. NBB. Next base: position 187,496 of record NZ_CP103994.1, on the reverse strand, counting down.
CCACAGCCCCGACTGGTAGCGGAAGCCGCCATAGGAGATCAGCACGTAGCCACTGTGCTTGGCGACAGCGATACCCAACGCCGCGGCGATCACGATCGCCAGCACGGCCAGCAGGTAGACACGCTTCATGGCTTGCCCCCTTCAGCCTCGGCCGGCAGGTGACGGCGCTGGATGTAGGCCTGCACTGCTGCCAGGCTTTCGCTCAGGTCGGGGGTGACCACCGACACCGGCTGCTCGGCCAGGGCATTGAGGCTGTCTAGCATGGCCTTGCTTTGCGGGTTGTCGGCGTTGAAGTTGGCCAACAGCACACTGCGGGCATCGTCCAGCGCCTGGGTATAGACCTTGGCCTCGCCATTGAGCGCCGCCCACTGCGCCTGCTCGATGGTCAGGCTCAGGGCCAGACGCAGCTGGTTCAGTTGCTGCCCGGCGAGCAACGGGCGTACGTTGTCATCGGCGTTGAAGTCGATCTGGAAGTACTTGGAGATCTCCGCCCACCACTGCGACAGGCGGCTAGCGCCATCGCCGTCGGCGGTCAGCGCACCAAGGGCATCGGCGTTGCTGTCGAATTCGGGTGACTGGGCGCTTAGCTGCTGCACCAGCTCACGTTGCGCGGCCAGTTGCAGGAACAGGCCGGTACGGTCCGGTTGCTGGGTGCTGCTGAGGGTCGCCAGGCTGCGCGCCAGTTGCTCGCGGGCAGCGAAGGCCCCCGGGTCGCTCTGTTCGCGCAGGATTTCGTCGGCACCTTCGACCAGGGCCTTGGCACTGGTGATGTCCTGCAAGGCCGACAGGCGCAGGGTGGCCAGGCGCAGCAGGTGCTCGGCTTCGGCCAGGCGCCACTCCTTGCGGCTTTCGCCGAGCACGGTTTCCAGACGCTGGCTGAGGCGTTGCTGGTCGCCTTGCAGCTGCGCCACCAGGCGGCGGCGGTCTTCCAGCTCGCTGGCAGCCGGCAGGCTGGCCAGTTGCGCGCTGATCTGCTGTTCGCGCTGCTGCAGGGCCTCGGCGCGCTGGTTCAACGCCTCGATGTGCTGGCCCTGGTTGAACTCGTTGCCTTGCAGTTGACGCACCTGCCAGACACCCCAGCCACCTACTGCCACCCCGGCCGCGCCCAACAGCAGGGCCAGCGCTGCCAGGCCACTGCCGGAGCGCTTGGCAGGTGGGGCGGTGACGGGATCCACCGGCGCCTGTGCCGACGGTTGATCGTTGTTGGACAAGACAGTCTCGCTCACGTATCCATCCTTTGCATGGGGGCGCATCGCGTTCAGCTTAGCGCCTTAAGAGGCAGGTGCAGCGCTGCGCTGCACGGCTGCCAGCAAGGCCGCGGCACTGGCGCCACGGCAATCCAAAACCTGTTGGGCCCCGGCGGCCCGGGCCTGATCGGCGACCCGCGGGCTGGGCACGAACAGCGGCAGACGCGCCACCAGGGGCCAATCGGCACCAGCCATCTGCTGCAAATGTTCGAACCCCTGCCCACTGCTGACCACCAGGCCATTGAGGCGTTCCGCTTCGATGCGGCGCATCAGGGTGCCCGCCGGGTAAGCCGGCAGACAGCGTCGATACAGTTCCAGATAATCGACACTAGCACCTTGCTCTGCAAGACGCTCTGCCAGCAGTTCGCGACCTCCGACGCCACGCACGATCAAGATACGCGGCGCAGGCACGGCAACCGCCTGCCGCAGGGCCGGCAGCGCCAGCAAAGCTTCGCTGTCATCGCCACGCGGCGGGAAGCTCACCACCAGGCCCGCGCCCTGCAGCACCGCTGCAGTGGCCTCGCCAACGGTGAACCAGCCTTGCCGTGGCGGCTGCAAGCTGGCCTGGGCAAGGTGTTCAAGCAACAACCTGGCAGCTGGCTTGCTGACCACGATGATCGCCTGGAAGCCAGGCAGGCCCTTCAGCAATGGGCGTTGCCGATCGCCCAAGGCGACGGGCTCTATCGCCAGCAGCGGCAGGCAACTGCTGCCCACCCCTGCCGCCGCCAGGCTTTGCGCCAATGCCGCGCAGTCCTCGGCAGGCCGGGTCAGCAGCAGGCGCCATTGGCTCACGGGTGGCCGGCCTCGCCGTAGACTTCCTTGAGAATGGCCTCGGCGCCCTGGCCAAGCAGGTCCTCGGCCACCTGTACACCCAAGGTCTCCGCTGCCGCGCGGGGGGCGCGCGCATCGGCCAGCAACAGGGTACCGCCGCTGGGCTGGCCGACCAGGCCGCGCAGCCACAGCTGGTCACCTTCAAGTACCGCGTAGCAGGCAATCGGCACCTGGCAGCCGCCATTCAGACGCTTGTTCAGGGCGCGTTCGGCCACCACCCGGTCGGCGGTGTCGGCATGGTGCAGCGGCGCCAGCAGTGCGTGGATCTGTTGATCGGCGCTGCGGCACTCGATGCCCACCGCACCCTGGCCGCCAGCCGGCAGGCTGTCATCGACGCTGATGGTGGAGGTGATGCGGTCTTCGAAGCCCAGGCGGATCAGGCCGGCGGCGGCCAGGATGATGGCGTCGTACTCACCGGCATCCAGCTTGGCCAGGCGGGTGTTGACATTGCCACGCAGGAAGCGGATTTGCAGGTCAGGGCGGCGCGCCAGCAGCTGGGCCTGGCGGCGCAGGCTGGAGGTGCCGACGATACTGCCGGCCGGCAGCGCGTCGAGGCTGGCGAAGCGGTTGGACACGAAGGCATCGCGCGGGTCTTCGCGTTCGCAGATACAGTACAAGCCCAGGCCCTCGGGGAAGTCCATGGGCACGTCCTTCATCGAGTGCACGGCGATGTCGGCTTCATTGTCCAGCAGGGCGGTTTCCAGTTCCTTGACGAACAGGCCCTTGCCGCCGATTTTCGCCAGCGGCGCGTCGAGCAGCTTGTCGCCACGGCTGACCATGGGCACCAGGGTCACCAGCAAACCGGGGTGCGCCTGCTCGAGGCGGGCTTTGACGTATTCGGCCTGCCACAGGGCCAAGGCACTTTTACGGGTGGCAATGCGGATTTCGCGAGTGGACATGGAACGCCCCGATCCAGAGAAATGCCGCCGATGATAACAGCATCGCCGGTATCGCTTGCAGATGTGGATCAGGATCCTGTGCTTGCCTGTACCGGCCTAATCGCCGGCAAGCCAGCTCCCACAGGAACCCTGCACGGTTCAAGGTAGGCGCTGTACCTGTGGGAGCTGGCTTGCCAGCGATTGGGCCGATACAGGTTCAGAGGGTCTGCATCATCTTGCGCACACCGGCCACATGGCGCCGGCTGACAGTCAAGGCATCACCGTCCAGGCCCTTCAGGTACAGCTGAAAATGCCCCAGCGGGGTACGCTGCAGGCGTTCGATACGTTCACGGGCAACCAGCGCGTTGCGGTGGATACGCACGAAGCGTTCGCCAAACTCGTCTTCCAGGGCCTTGAGTGGCTCGTCGAGCAGCACTTCCCCGGCCTCGTGGCGCAAGGTCACGTACTTGTGGTCGGCAATGAAGTAGATCACCTGGGGCAAAGGGATCAGCTCGATGCCTTTGCGCGTGCGGGCACTGATGTGGCTGCGTGGGCCGCCACCTTCATTGGCCGGCCGGGTGAGCGCCGCCAACTGGGCACGGTTGGGTTTTTCGGCCTTGCGCAAGGCATCGCGCAGCGCCTGGGCGTGGAAGGGTTTGGTCACATGGCTGAGGGTGCTGTCCTTGAAGGCCTCGGCACCGTATTCATCGTCGCCGGTGCAAAACACTACCGCCGGCGGTGCCTCGCGCTCGCACAGGCGAGCGGCCACCTGCAGGCCATCCAGGCCTGGCATGCCGATGTCCAGCAGGACCACATCGGGCTTGAGGCTTTCGATCAGCGTCAGGGCCTCATCGCCGTTGGTGGCGCTAGGCTCCAGCACGGTATAACCCTCCAGTTCGCCGAGCAGCCGGCTGAGGCGTTCACGGCCTTGGGGTTCGTCATCAACGATCAGGACATTCATAATTGCGCTGGATTCCTGAATGAGTCTCGCACAGGTATAGCGTAGACAGGTGTGGTTCGAGCGACACTGCGGTCACGCTCTAGACCGGTGCGATGGCCAAAGATTCACTCGGCCGGCAGATTCACTGCCAGTCTTCTGTCCAACTGTAGACGGTCCGTGGAACACTGCCGTTCATTCCTTGAAATCCGTCTCTGCCGTTTTCCGGGCATTTCTCTCGACCGGCGCCCTGCGGCAGCCAGCCCAACCCTGCTATCATCGGTGCCACTTTTTCGTTCACGCCTGCAATGAGTGAATCCATGAGCACCGACAAGACCAATCAGTCCTGGGGCGGCCGCTTCAGTGAGCCCGTCGACGCCTTCGTCGCCCGTTTCACCGCCTCGGTCGATTTCGACAAGCGCCTGTACCGCCACGACATCATGGGTTCGATCGCCCATGCCACCATGCTGGCGCAGGTCGGCGTGCTCAGCGATGCCGAGCGCGACACCATCATCGATGGCCTGAAGACCATCCAGGGCGAGATCGAGGCGGGCAACTTCGACTGGCGTGTCGACCTCGAAGACGTGCACATGAACATCGAGGCACGCCTGACCGACCGCATCGGTATCACCGGCAAGAAGCTGCACACCGGCCGTAGCCGCAACGACCAGGTGGCCACCGACATCCGCCTGTGGCTGCGCGACGAGATCGACCTGATCCTGGCCGAAATCACCCGCCTGCAGCAGGGCCTGCTGGAGCAGGCCGAGCGTGAAGCCGAAACCATCATGCCCGGCTTCACCCATTTGCAGACGGCGCAGCCGGTTACCTTCGGCCACCACCTGCTGGCCTGGTTCGAAATGCTCAGCCGCGACTACGAGCGCCTGGTCGACTGCCGCAAGCGCACCAACCGCATGCCCCTGGGCAGCGCCGCGCTGGCCGGTACCACCTACCCGATCGACCGCGAACTGACCTGCAAGCTGCTGGGCTTCGAGGCCGTGGCCGGCAACTCGCTGGACGGCGTGTCGGACCGTGACTTCGCCATCGAATTCTGCGCGGCGGCCAGTGTGGCGATGATGCACCTGTCGCGCTTCTCCGAAGAGCTGGTGCTGTGGACCAGTGCGCAGTTCCAGTTCATCGACCTGCCTGACCGCTTCTGCACCGGCAGCTCGATCATGCCGCAGAAAAAGAACCCCGACGTGCCAGAGCTGGTACGTGGCAAGACCGGCCGTGTGTTCGGCGCCCTGACCGGCCTGCTGACCCTGATGAAAGGCCAGCCGCTGGCCTACAACAAGGACAACCAGGAAGACAAGGAACCGCTGTTCGACGCCGCCGACACCCTGCGCGATTCGCTGCGCGCCTTCGCCGACATGATTCCGGCGATCAAGCCCAAGCACGCCATCATGCGTGAAGCGGCCCTGCGTGGTTTCTCCACCGCTACCGACCTGGCCGACTACCTGGTACGCCGTGGCCTGCCGTTCCGTGACTGCCACGAGATCGTTGGCCACGCGGTTAAGTATGGTGTGGACACTGGCAAGGACCTGGCCGAGATGAGCCTGGACGAACTGCGCCAGTTCAGCGACCAGATCGAGCAGGACGTGTTTGCCGTGCTGACCCTGGAAGGCTCGGTGAATGCGCGTGACCACATTGGTGGTACGGCGCCGGCGCAGGTGCGTGCGGCCGTCGTTCGCGGCAAAGCCCTGTTGGCGTCTCGCTAAGCCCCAAGGCGAGGGCTTCGCCCTCGTTCGCGGGCACGCCCGCTCCCACAGGTACTGCACATGGCTTGAAACCGATGCGGTCGGTGTGGGAGCTGGCTTGTCGTGGCGACGAACCGCGGCGATGGGCTGCGAAGCAGCCCCAGGCTTTTAGCGCTTGCCGCTACGAATAATCTCCATGAAGGCCGGCATCGCCGCCTCCTTGTCCGCCACGATCCGCGCCATGTGCGGGTTCTCGCCCATCAGCTGCAGCAACGCCTTGGCTTGCGGGAAATCCGCCAGGAAGTCGATGTTCAGCACCTTCTTGCCCACGGCATAGGCCAGGTCGACCGAGAAGCAGAACATCAGGTCGGCCAGCGTCAGTTGCTCACCCGCAACATAGGGTGCGAAACGCCCATTGCGCTTGAGGGTGGCAAACCCGGCCAGCAGATCGGCCCGGGCCTTCTCCTTGACCAGCGGCTCCACCGACATGCCAAAGAACGACTCGGCGTAGCAGGTACGTGCCGGCAGCTCGATATACAGCTCGATTTCCTTGAGCAGTTCACGCACCTTGGCCTGCCCGAACGGATCAGCCGGCAGCAGGGCCTTGCCGCCCTGGGTCTGCTCGATATAGTCGAGGATCACACTGGTTTCGCTGAGGAAGCCGTGCTCGGTCTGCAGCACCGGCACCTTGCCTCGTGGGCTCACTTCCAGCGCCTGTGGCGCCTGGCCGCCATAGAAGGTGATTTCCTCGAAAGGCAGGCCTTTTTCCAGCAGGGCCAGCTTGACCATGTTGTAGTAGTTGCTGACCGAGAATCCATGAAGCTTGAGCATGAGGTGACAGCCTCCAGGCCGTAAGGGGTTGGCCCGGCTTTTATAGACCGTACGCCTGCCCCTGACCAGCGTCATGCGCCTCGTCAATGCCCGGGCATTGCCGCCACAGGCGTGGCACACTACTTACCTGAACATTGGAGATCTGCCATGAGTGAATACGACGACGATTTTTATGATGACGATGATGATGGGGAGCTTGCCAGAGAAGCGCTAATTGAAGCCGTCCAGAACCAAATCGAAGCAGGAGATCCGCCTGCGGCCAAAGCGACGTTCAACAAGCTGACCTTGGTCGGCTACGAGCGTCAGGACATCCTGACCCTGATGGGGCAGGTGCTGGCGGTCGAGGTTTATAACATGATGACGGAAAAACGGGCGTTCAATCTGGAATGGTATGAGAGCGCTCTGCGCGCTTTGCCTGAGTTGCCTGCTGAGTTGAGTCAAGGCGACGACGAATAACCCAGCTACACTCGAAGCTCAGGCACCTCCACCGGTGCCGCCATCCTTGTCTGGAAGTCAGGAGTCGCCATGTCCTTTACCCCCGATCTGATCGCTGAACTGGAAGTACTCGCACTGTTCAAGCACGACAGCAGCCAGGAAGGCATCAAGATAAGCAGCACCGCATCCCCCGCCCTGATCGCGGCGGCGCAACGCCTGCATGAGAAGGGGCTGACCGATCAGCCTGATGGCGGCTACCTGACCAGCCTGGGTCATGACGCCGTCGAAAGCGTTCAACTGCTGCAGAACATTCTCAAGGCGCCACAACCGGCCTGATCCAAGATTGCAAGGGGCTGCCATGCAGCCCCTTTCAGTTGGCGGTTGCCCTGCGCTTTTCTGCCAGGCGCGAGCGCCCATACAGGAACACGATGGCCGCCAAGGCCACCGCCTGCGCCGACAGCGAGTAGCCGTCGGCATGAATCCCCAGCCAGTCGAACTCGAAGAACGCCACCGGCCGCGTGCCAAGCACCCCGGCTTCTTGCAGCGCCTTCACGCCATGCCCGGCGAATACCACCGACAGTGCGCAAAGCAGCGCGGCGTTGATGCTGAAGAACAGCGACAGCGGTAGCTTGGCCGAACCACGCAGGATCACCCAGGCCAACCCCACCAACAACACCAGCGCCGTGGCGCCACCAGCCAACACCGCCTGGTGCCCGGCAGGGCCTGCCTGCAGCCACAGGGTTTCGTAGAACAGAATCACTTCGAACAGTTCGCGGTACACCGAGAAGAACGCCAGCATGGCAAAGCCGAAGCGCCCGCCGCCGCTGACCAGGCTGCTCTTGATGTAGTCCTGCCAAGCAGCAGCTTGGCGGCGGTCGTGCATCCATACACCGAGCCACAGCACCATCACCGCAGCGAACAGCGCCGTGCAGCCTTCGAGCAATTCACGCTGAGCGCCACCCACGTCGATCACGTACGCCGCCAGGGCCCAGGTGGCGAAACCTGCGACTAGCGCCAGCGCCCAGCCGATATTGACGCTGCGCACCGCCGATTGCTGGCCAGTGTTACGCAGGAACGCCAGGATCGCGGCCAGTACCAGAATCGCTTCGAGGCCTTCGCGCAGCAGGATCAACAAACCGGAGATATAGCTCAGCGACCAGCTCAGACCATCGCTGCCCAGCAGCTTGGCGGCCTGCTCGAGCTTGGCCTTGGCTTCGGCCAGGCGTTGCTCGGCCTGGGCTACCGGCAGGCCGTCCTGCAGTGACTGGCGGTAGGCCATAAGGGATTTTTCGGTGTCCTTGCGCGCCTGGGTATCGATGTTGTCCAGCGAGCTTTCCACCAGTTCGAAGCCTTCCAGGTAGGCCGCCACCGACAGGTCATAGGCTTGGTCGTGGTCACCTGCGCGGTAGGCCGCCAGGCTCTTGTCCAAAGTGCTGGCGGTGTATTCGAGCAATTGCGCCGGGCCACGCTTGACCTGCGGCGGCTGGGCACGCTGGGCGCGGAATGCTTCCACGGCCGCGGTGCCTTCATTGGCGGCGACTTCGGCCGGGGTCTGGCGGGCCAGGTCGGCGATGCTCCAGGTCTTGTCGCTTTTGGCGGCCTGCGGATTGGCGGTGAAACTGGCGATGTACGCAGCCACATCCCAACGCTGGCGGTCGTCCAGCTGGTCGGCAAAGGACGGCATCTCGGTGCCGTCGATGCCCAGGGCCAAGGTGTTGTAGAGGTCGAACAGGCTCAACTGGTCAAGGCGCGAGACATCGCGCAGGTTGGCGGGTGCAGGCTCCAGACCGATGCCCGCCGGGCCATCGCCGGCGCCGGTATCACCATGGCAGATCGAGCAGTTTTGCGCGTACAGCGAAGCGCCACGGGCCGGGTCCGGGGTGATCACCGGGGCCTGGCTGACCTCGTAGGCCACTGCTAGGCGTGCGCCCAGCTGGCGTGCCTGCCTGGCGACTGCCGCGCCTTCCTGACGCTGGTCGATGGCCTGGCGCAGCGCCTGCACGCCCTGTTGCAAAGCCGCTTGTTCGGCATGCGCAGGCAGGCCTTTGACCAGATCGGCCAACACCGCACTGAACTCCTGCTGCTCGCGGTATTCGCCAGCGTCGATCACCTTGCCGTCCTGCACGGTCGGCGGGTAGTCAGCGCCAATGTAGTCCAGCAGGTGCAGGGCCTTGCTGGCCTCGGCGGGGGCTTCAGCCAGCGCCAGGGTGCTGCACAGCGCAAGCACCGGGCCGAGCAAGAACGCCGGTAACCAGGCAAGCAAACGGGAACGGGTATTCATGGCCAATCTCGAAGGGAATGCGAAAGAGAACATTGTTCACTCCCACTTTGCTTCTCTCAAGGGTGCCGGGCAGATTTCATGAAAAATCTTGCTACAAATTAGATGAAGCGGGACAGCCCGGAACCTGTGGGAGCTGGCTTGCCGGCGATGGGCCGCACAGCGGCCCCAGGTTCTTGAAGGCTATTGAAGAACCTTGCTCATTCCTCGCTCCATATCATCGATCAGCGCCTTGGCCATCTCGCTGAGTATCCGCGCTGCACTGCCGGCAACACGGTCATTTTCCATTTCCGCTTCGGTGGTCAGGTGGCGGATACAGCCGAGCAAAACCGATAGCTGCGAAAAGGCATGGCTGAACGGCACATTGGGCTGCAGGCGGAACAGGTCGAAAGTTTCCACCCCTGCGGTTGCAGAGTCTCTCGGATCATCGCTCATCGGGTTGCTCCTTGATCGTGGCAGGTTGCATGAGTGTGGTCGCACACGGCGTTGATCAGGCGACAGAGCAAGCGAATGTTCATTCCCATGGCATCGCGCATGTCGCCAGGAGGGTTGTCGAGCAGGGCTGTGGTGGTGTGGTCGATGGTCAGGGTGAGGGCGCTGATCAGCTCTTCGCAGTCTTTGGGGGTGAGTGGGTCGATTAGCGAAAGGGCGGGAGGGTCGAGCAGAAGCAGATCGGTAACAGGTGGATCGGGGACAAGCTTATTCATGGCAGAACTCCGTATGGTGGATTGAACTGCTCTCCTCCTTGTCTCACGAAGTTGGGTGGCAGTCGTGCACGGTGTGAGACACGGGACATACGGTAACCCCGGCCAGGCCGAAGCCTGTCCGCACACGACCGCCATAAAGCGGTGCTACCGAATGAAATCCGGGTGTCTCACGCCCGATCGCCTTGCGAGGCGACCCATGGACCTTATTCCCAGAGCATATTCCAGCCAAGTCAGCACCTTTCGACAGCGGCTGTAGGATAATTCGACATGGATTCAGAACTGAAGCAATTGGCAGCAGGTTCAGAAATGTCTTACAGCTCTAGAACCTAGGCGAGGGCTTTGCCCTCGATCGCCGGCAAGCCAGCTCCCACAGGTACTCCACTGCTATCGAGACCTGTGATTCACCTGTGGGAACTGGCGGCCTCAAGGCTTGGCGGTGCCCTTCCAGCCTCCGCCGAGCGCCAGGAACACGCCAATCTGCCCTAACGCCACCTGGCTGTTAGCCGCTGCCAGTTGCGCACGCATATCGGTATAGGTCCGCGTCGCCTGCAAATCCGCCAGGAACGACTCGCGCCCCGCCTGGTAGTAGCGATGCGTCTGGTCTGCCGCTTCCTTGGCCGACTTCTCCGCCTCGGCCAGCGCATCGCGCCGGTCCAGCAGGGCGCTGTATTGCGCCAGGCGGGTCTGGGTCTCGCGGATGGCGTTCAGCACCACGCCGTCGAAATTCGCCAAGGCTGCTTGCGTAGAGGCTTCGGCCATGCGAATGCGGGCACGGGTGCCGTTGGTGGGGATGGTCCAGCTGATTTGCGGGCCGAAGCCCCAGCGGTTGGTCGCAGGCTCGCCAAGATTCTCCAGGATACCGATGGTGCCAACCTGGGCACCGATGCTGATGTCCGGGTACAGCGCACCTGTGGCAACGCCGATGTACGCGGTGGCGGCAGCCAGCTGGCGTTCGGCCTGGCGTACGTCGGGGCGGCGTTTGAGCAGGGCCGCGCCATCGCCAACCGGCACCAGCTGGTTCAGGTGCGGCAGCTCGGCGCAATCGGCGGTGCCGGCGGGCAGTTGATCCACCGGCTTGGCCAGCAAAGCAGCCAAGGTGTACATGCCAGTCTCGCGCTCAGCCTTGAAGCGCGGCAGTTCGGCCCGCAAGGACTTGAACTGGGTCTGCGAGCGGGTGACCTGGGTTTCGTCGCCACGACCGGCATCACGCAGGCGCTGGTTGAGCTTCACGCTCTGCTCCTGCAAATCCAGCGACTCGCGGGCGATGTGGTATTCCTCGTTGGCCGAGCACACCTGGGTGTAGGCCTTGACCACATCCGCCACCAGGGTAATGCGCGCGGTATCGGAAGCGGCCTGCACCGCGTCGGCATTGGCCTTGGCGGCCTCGGTGCCGCGCTTGAAGGTGCCCCACAGGTCGAACTGGTACGAGGCGCTGATGATGGCCTCGCCAATGTTGGCCACCGGCACCTTCTCGGGCAGCAGGAAGGCTTCGCCAGACTCCTGCAAGCGCTGGGCGCCGAATTTGACGCCACCGTTGAAGCCACCTTGCGACTCGGCCACCTCGACCTGGGCGCGGGCCTTGGCGATGTTGGCCGCGGCTACGCGCAGCTCGGTATTGGCACTCAGGGCCTGGCGCACCAGCTCGTTCAGCCGTTGATCCTGATACAGCTGCCACCAGTCCTCGGGCACCGGCGCCGAGACCACGCTGTCGGCATCCTGGCGCAGCGGGCCATTGAGGTCGCTGCGTTGCACCGCCGCGTCCTTCGGCACCTCATAGTCGGGGCCGACCATCATGCAAGCCCCCAGCGACAGGCACAGGCCAGCCAGGATCAGCTGTTTCATGGGTGCTGGCCCTCGATGATCGACACCGTGGCGGTACGCCCGGCGATCATGCGGAAGTCCTCAGGCACTTCGTCAAAGGCGATGCGCACCGGAATACGCTGGGCCAGGCGTACCCAGCTGAACGCCGGGTTGACGTTGGGCAGCAGGTTGGCACCACTGCTGCGGTCGCGGTCTTCGATGCCGGCGGCAAAGCTCTGCACATGGCCGCGCAGGCGGGTGTTGTCGCCCATCACGCGGATATCCACGGCATCGCCGATGTGGATGCCGCCAAGCTTGGTTTCTTCGAAGTAGCCATCGACGTGGTACGAGGCACTGTCGACCACCGACAGCACCGGGCGGCCGGCGGTGACGAATTCGTGGTTACGCGGCGCACGGTCGTTCAGGTAGCCATCTACCGGGCTGCGTACCACCGAGCGGTCAAGGTTGAGCTGGGCGGTATCGACTGCCACCTGCGCCTCGCTGACGGCCGAGCGGGCGCGGGCCTCGCGGGACTGGCTTTCCTCCAACTGCTCGGCAGCCACCAGGTTGCCCAGCTTGCGGTTGCGCTGTGCTTCGCGGGAGGCCTGGGCCAGGGTTTCCTGGCGCTCGCCGAGGGTGGCCTTGGCTTGGCGCAGGGCCAGGGTGAAACGGTCCTGGTCGATGGTGAACAGCACGTCGCCGCGCTTGACGGTCTGGTTGTCGCGTACCTCGACCTTCTGGATCAGCCCGGACACGTCCGGGGCGATCTGGATCACGTCGGCGCGAATGTGACCGTCGCGGGTCCAGGGGGCAAACATGTAGTACACCACCATCTGCCACACGAGCACGGCGGCGAAGGTCACTACCAGCAAGGTCAGGACCACACGGCCCAAGGTCAGCAAAGGTTTTTTCATGGCAGCATCAGGTTTCGGCAAAAATGATCCACCGCGCCAAGCAGCACGGCATACAGGGCAACGTTGAACAACGCCCGGTGCCAGACCAGGCGGTAGAAATGCAGGCGCACCAGCACCGCGTGCACCCCCAGGAACAGCAGGTAGGTGCCAAACATCATCACCAGCAGCGTGGGCAGGAACACCCCGCTGATATCCAGTTCACCAATCACAGGGGCGCTCCGTCGAGGCCGGGGGGCAGTTGCGGTTGTTCCGCTGGCTCGAGCATCACCTCGACACCCGGCAGCAGGGCCAGGCGCAGGCCGCTCAGGGCATGCAGCAGGTGGGTGCGGGCATCGCCGCGCTCGTACAGCTCATCCAGGTTCAGCGCCAGGCGCGCACGCTCCATGTTGCGCAGCAACGCGGCCGGGGCATGCAGGCGTTCGCCGGCACGCAAGCAGGCGGCGTAGTGCGCGCCGACTTCCTCGATCACCGTGTGCAGCCGCTCGCGGGCCTGCTGGCCGGCGCGGGGCATGTAGGCCAGCAGGTCGAGCAGGTTCAGCCCCACACGCAGGTCGCGTAGCGCCACGCCGCTGTCCTGGCCGGTTTGCGACAGGCGCGGCAAGTGCTGCATCAGGCGGTCGAGCATCTGCACGCCCACCTGGCGGTGCTCGGCCAAGGTGGCGGGTTCGGTCATTTCGACGATGTCGCGCCAGGCGAAGCGGGTCATGCGCTTGGCCGCCAGCTCCACGCCGAACGGGCGCATGACCAGGGTCCAGATGAAGGCGAACAGCAAGCCCACGGGGCCCGCCAGGTTGGAGTTGAGGAAGGTGAAGAAGTCGGCGTCGTAGGCGCCCTGGATACTGATGAAGGTCGAGGTGTTGACGATGGTCAGCAAGGTGCCCAGGTAGAAGCGCGGCTGCACGGTCAGGGTGCCGACGCAGATGAACGGCACGGCGAAGGCCAGCACCAGCATCGGGAAGTCGTGCAGGTTGGGCAGCACCAGGAACAGGTACAGGCTGGAGAAGATGACCGACAGCAGCGTCCAGAAGAAAAACTTGTAGATCTGCGGCGCCGGGTCGTCCATGGCGGCGAAGAAGCTGCACGCCACGGCGGCGAGAATCACCGCACTGGCGCCGTCGTTCCAGCCCAGGCCGATCCACAAGCCACAGGCGACGATGATCGCCAGTACGGTGGAGGCCACCGAGTACAGCATCAGGCCGCGGTCGAAGAACGCCGTCAGGCGGCCCAGGCGCCAGTGGCGGTACACCGCGCGCCAGGGCTTGGCGTCGTCGGTGCGCAGGGCGTGTTGCAGGGTGCAGCAGTCCTGCCACAGGTCGGCCCATTCGGTCAGGCGATAAAGGGCGTTGGACAACAGCAATTCGGCGCGTTGGTCGAGGGCGGCGGCGCCGGGCTGCAAGCGCTCGATATGCTCGTGCAGGGCCGCCCAGCGCGCTACCGAGGCGCTATCGGCAGTGCCCTTGAGCCATTCGCGGGCGGCCTCCAGCAGCGGCTGCAGCTGGGCGAACTGTGCCGGAGCGCGGCCTTCGAGGGCCACCAGGGCATCGTCGAGGGCGTCGATCACCGGCAGCAGGTGGATCATCCGCCCGCGCAACTCGCGGGCGTTCTTCAAGGTGTGCGGGCCGGCGCCTTCGTGGCCGAGTTGGCCAATCATCAGCTCCAGCGAGTTGAAGGTGGTAACCATCGCCCCACGCCTGCCACCGACCTGGTCCGCGCTGGCCTGGCGGGCCAGATAGGTGTCGCTGTAACGGATCGCCTCGGTGAACCAGTTGCTGGTGGCACCGACCACGACCGGGGACAGGCGGCGTGGCCAGAAGATGGCACCGACCACCGCCGCGCAGACGATCCCCAGGCAGATTTCCTGGGCCCGGGAAGAGGCCACGTCGAATACCGCCAGCGGGTTGTCGACCACCGCCAGGGCGATCATCGGCAGGGTGTAGCCAGCCAGCATCAACACGTAGTTGTTGGCCGTGCGCAGGTTCAACGAGAGGAACAGCAAGGTGCCGGTCCACAGGGCGATGGCGATGCTCAGCAGCAACGGCGACTGCACCAGCGGCGGTACCAGGAAAATCGCACCACCGGCACCGAGCAGCGTGCCCACGGCGCGGTACAGGGCCTTGGAGCTGGTCGGGCCGACGAACGGGCTGGAGACGATGTACACCGTGGCCATGGCCCAGTAGGGGCGCGGCAACTGCATGAGCAGGGCGATGTACAGGGCGATCATGGAGGCGGCGAAGGTACGCACGCCGTAGAACCAGTCGCGGGCCGGAGGGACGGAGCTGAAGAAACCGTTCATGCCAGGCCACCGGTGCTACCCAGGCCGGCAGCCTCGAAGGCGCGCAGCACGCGCAAGGCGGCTTCCAGGTCGGCCTTGTCGATGCCGTGCAGCACATCGCGGCGCAGACGCACCAGCTCGGCTTCGATGGCTTCGGCCAGGGTGCGGCCTTCGGCGGTCAGGCTCAGGGCCTTGGCGCGGCGGTCCAGCGGGTCCTCGCTGCGGCATACCAGGCCAGCCTTGCACAGTTGGTCGAGCAGGCGTACCAGCGACGGGCTTTCCAGGCCGGCAGCCTGGGCCACGGCCACCTGATGCACGCCATCGCCCAGGCGCACGATCATCAGCAGCGGCGCGGCGCAGGCCTCGGAGATGCCGTAACCAGTCAGGGCGGTGTGGCAGATGCGCCGCCAATGGCGAGCGGCAACCACCATGCCGCTGCTGACTTGCAGGCGCAGGAGATCAAGGGGCATGAAAGGAACCAAGGATATTCATAGTTTGCTAACTATCAATATACGCCTGGCCCTCCCCCTGTCGTCAACAGGGGGCGACGGCGGGTATGGATGAATTGTTGTTCATGCTGGGGGTTTTGCCTTGCCTGTGCCGGCCCTATCGCCGGCAAGCCAGCTCCCACCCCGACCGCATAGGCCTCAAGCCCTGTGCAGTACCTGTGGGAGCTGGCTTGCCGGCGATAGGGCCAGTACCAGCAACAGAAAGCTCAGGGCTGAATCTGGTCTTCCAGCTTCATGGTCAGTGCCAGTGTGCTGCCCATCTGCACCGCCCGGTCCCGCCACTCTTGGTAGCGCATCGGGTCACGGCTGCTGAAATGCACCGCCAGTTCTTCGGCTGCCTGCACCACCCCTGCCGCTGCGGCCAACTCCAGCCAGTACAGCGCGGCCTTGAGATCGGCCTCTACATACAACCCGTGCATCAACCGATAACCCACTTCAAAACGACAGCGCGCCTCGCCCCGCTCCGCCCCGCGCAGGAACCACTGGTAGGCCTGCACCAGGTCGACCCGCCATTGCAGGTTGCCATCGCACACCTCCTCCTCATACAGGTCACCCAGCGCGGCGGCGGCATGTAGCAGGCCCAGCTCGAAGGCCTGCCGGTAGCACTCTGCTGCCTGGACGTAGGAGATGTCGATGCCTTTGCCGAAGTAATGCTGCTGCCCGAGGTTGAACCAGGCCGCGGCATTGCCCTGCATGGCCGCCATGCGCAGCAGGTGGCCCGCCAGCACGGTGTCAGCACGCCAGTATTTGCCGTTGAGCCAGATCCAGCCGAGGTCATTCAGCGCCGCCACGTTGCCTTGCAAGGCTTGGCGGCGCAGATCGACATACACCGCCTGCACGTCGCTGGCTTCGTCCAGGCGGTTGACCAGCAACGAGCGCTGATTGGGCAGCCCTACCCCGACAAACAGCCGCTGTCGCCTCCCGACAGGGACCGGTGGGGCAATCACCCGCTCGGGTAGAAGACGGGCGAGCAGCGAATGGATATTGCTGGCAGCAGACATGTTCATCCTCATTGAACGACGCACAACCCCAACCTTCGGCTGTGATGAGGCGTGATTCTGCGTGATGTCACGTCAAAACCTGTCGCGAACGATTCGGCACCAGGCAACCAAATGCGACTTCCTTGATCTGAGCAGGCCGTGGCCAATTGCCATGACCCACGTGTGCCGCCATCCTATTGCGGCAAGCCTAGACAAGGACGTTATCTTTTGCCGTTCGCCACCACTCGCGCCACCCTCAGCCGTCAGTGGGCGCTGCTGCGCCAGCTGCCCAGCCGCTCCCCTGGCATCACCAGCGCCGAGCTGGTCTGGCGTCTACGTGACGTGGGCTTCACTGTCAGCAAACGCACCGTCGAGCGCGACCTCAATGAGCTTTCGCTGATTTTTCCGCTGGAGCGCAATGACAAGAGCATCCCGTTCGGCTGGCACTGGTCGGCCAGTGCCGTGGGTGAGTTGCGCGGCAATTTCGACTTGCTGACGCATCTACGGGGGGATGCGTTGCAATCGGCTCATGGTGAAGGGGTAGAGTTGGTGGCGTGGGTCAGCGATGCGCTCGCCCGGCAACTGCGGGATGCACCGTTGAGCAGCGACATGCAGCTGACGGCGTTGGAGCATGGGCACCGGGTGCGGGCTACGGTGAGCGATGGCTGGCCGTTGCGCTGGTGGCTGTTGAGCCATGGCGATGGGGTGGTGGTGGAGCAGCCAGCGGGGTTGCGCGAAGAGATTGGCAAGATCCTCAGCAATGCGGCTGCTCAGTACCAGAATTTGTAGCCTGTACTGGCCCTATCGCCGGCAAGCCAGCTCCCACCTCGACCGCATGAGGCTCAAGCCCTGTGAGTACCTGTGGGAGCTGGCTTGCCGGCGATAGGGCCGGTACAGGTCAGCGCTGCATTCCCCAGCGCCGCACGGTCAGCCGCTCCAGGGTATTGAACACCAGCCCTTCCACCAGCAAACCGATCAGGATCACCACCGCCAACCCGGCGAACACCTTGTCGGTATACAGCTCGTTGCGGTTCTGGAAGATGTACCAGCCCAGCCCGCCTTTGCCACTGCTGGCGCCGAACACCAGCTCGGCAGCGATCAGGGTGCG
Organism: Pseudomonas sp. NBB; assembly: GCF_032701105.1. Lineage (NCBI taxonomy): Bacteria > Pseudomonadati > Pseudomonadota > Gammaproteobacteria > Pseudomonadales > Pseudomonadaceae > Pseudomonas > Pseudomonas sp. NBB. The sequence continues at coordinate 170,075 of NZ_CP103994.1, read as the reverse complement.
CCAGGCAAATGCCCAGCCGATCTTCAACCCCGACAAGATCGACGGCAAGGCTGCCGGCACCAGGATGTGCAGCACCAGCCGCAGCCCCTTCAGGCCATAATTGCGACCGGCCATGCGCAGCGTTTCCGACACGCCGAGGAAGCCGGCATAGGTATTCAGCGCCAAGGCCCATAGCACCGAGTGCACCAGCACGAAGATCAGGCTGTTGTCACCCAGCCCGAACCACAGCAGGGCCAACGGCAGCAGGGCAATGGCCGGCAACGGGTTGAACATCGAGGTCAGCGTACCCAGCAGGTCCCGGCCCAGTTGGGTCGATACCGCCAGGCTGGTCAGGCCGAAGGCCAGCACTATGCCGAGCACATAACCCTTAAGCAGAATCACCAGCGAGACGCCGACCTTGGCCGGCAGCTCTCCGCTGATCAGGCCGTCCCACAAGGCCGCGGCGGTTTGCACGAAGCCCGGCAACAGCAGGTCGTTACCCTGGTAGCGCGCGACGGCCTCCCACAGCACCGCGAGCACCAGCAAGATGACCGCTTTGCGCAGCCAGCCTTGCTGCCACAGGCGCTGCACCAGCGGTAGTTGTCGTTCCACAGGCACACTGAGCAGCGGCTCCAGCTGCACCTCGTATTCCTGGCGTACAGGTGTAGTGGTCATGGCTGAAGCTCCTGTCAGTAGGCGATGCGGATATCGTTGAAGCCAAGTTGATCCGGCTGCTCGGGGGTATCCGCTTCGTCGAACAGCAAACGATGGATACGTCGAGCACTGGCCTGGAAATCGCTGCCGCCAAGGCTGCCCAGGTCGTACTGGTGGCTATGCACTTCGGCACGCACCCGCCCTGGGTGTGGCGACAGCAGCAGGATGCGATTGCCGACCACCAATGCCTCTTCGATGGAGTGGGTAACGAACAGCAGGGTGAAACGCACCTCCTCCCACAGCAGCAACAGCTCTTCCTGCATCTTGCGCCGGGTCAGCGCATCGAGTGCGGCGAACGGCTCGTCCATCAGCAGGATCTTCGGCTGCGTGGCCAACGCCCGGGCAATCGCCACGCGTGCCTTCATGCCGCCCGACAAGGTATGCGGGTAGGCATCGGCGAAGGCTGCAAGGCCGACTTTTTCCAGGTAATGCAGCGCACGGTCCTCGGCCTCGGCGCGCTTGAGCTGGCCAGATACCAGCAGCGGGAACATGACGTTCTGCTTCACCGTCTTCCACGGTGGCAGCTGGTCGAACTCCTGGAACACCACGATGCGGTCAGGGCCTGGGCCGCGAACCGGCTGGCCCTGCAGCAGAATCTGCCCTTCCTGGGGCGGGATGAACCCGGCCACGGCCTTGAGCAAGGTGGACTTGCCGCAGCCGGAGGGCCCCAGCAGCACGAAGCGGTCGGCACGATCGACTTCGAAGCTGACCTGGTGGGTGGCACGCACCACGCGCTGCGCGGTGCGGTATTCGAGGCTGAGGTTATCCACCTTGAGCAAAGGCGGCGTTGCGACACGGCTCAGGTTGCTGGCCGTGTGGCCTGGCAATGGGGCGGTCATGATCGATCAGCTCCCCTGCAGCGGGCGTTCATCCTGGAAGAAATAGTCCTTCCACGATTCCGGCTTGTGCTTGATGGCGCCTACCCGGTAAAGGAACTCGGCCAGCTTGTATGTGTTCTTTGGCGTGACGGTGAATTCGTATTGCGGGTTGTCGATCAGCTTTATCAGCGCGTCGCGGTCGATCTTGGCCTTGGTCACACGGATGTAGGTGTCAGCGGCGGCGGCCTTGTCTTTCTGGGCAAAGTCCGCAGCCTCGGCCAGGGCATCGACGAAGGCCTTGTAGGTCTTGGGGTTGTCCTTGCGGAACTTCTCGGTGGCGAACAGCAAGGTCGGCGAGTTGGGGCCGAGCAGGTCATAGCTGTTGAGCACCACGTGCACATCCTTGTTGGCCAGCACCTGGTCCTGGAACGGCGGGTTGGAGAAGTGCCCGTTCAGCTCGGTACCGCCGGCCAGCAGCGCGGCGGTGGCATCCGGGTGCGGCACAGCCAGGGTGTATTTGTCGAGCCGGTTGTATTCCTTGTCGCCCCACTGCTGGGCGGAGGCGTACTGCAGGAAGCGCGACTGCACCGAAACCCCTACCGCGGGTACGGCGATGCGGTCCTTGTCGGAGATGTCGGCGATGGTCTTGACGTTGGGGTTGCTGCTGACCAGGTAGTACGGGAAGTTGCCCAGCGAGGCCACCGCCTTCACGTTCTGCCGGCCCTTGGTGCGATCCCACACGGTGAGCAGCGGGCCGACGCCAGCGCCGGCGATGTCTACCGAGCCAGACAGCAATGCGTCGTTGATGGCCGAACCACCCGACAACTGAGCCCAGTCAACTTCGATGTCGATGCCCTGCTCTTTGCCGTGTTTTTCGATCAGGTGCTGGTCACGCACCACGTTCAGCAACAAGTAGACGATGCCGAACTGCTCGGCGATGCGGATCTTGCCTTCGGCCTGGGCCACGGCGGGGGCAGCCAGGCTGCCTAGACCCAAGCTCGCGCCCAGGCCGATGCTTGCCGCCAGGCGGCTGATGGATTTGCGCATGATGGTTTTCCTCAGTCGTCAGAACGGGGCATCGCCCTGGATGGTGGTGCGGTACAGCTTGCGCCGCAGGTGTGCGGGGCAGCCGGTGGCCAAATGGATCAGCGAGCGGTTGTCCCAGAACACCAGGTCATGGGGCTGCCACTGGTGGCGGTAGATATTCTGTTCCAGCACGCTCAGGGCATACAGCTGTTGCAGCACATCGCGGCTTTCATCGTCTGGCAGGCCGACGATACGGGTGGTGAAGCCTTCGCTGACGAACAGTGCCTTGCGGCCGTTTTCCGGATGGGTGCGGACCACCGGGTGAATGACTTCCTGTACCTGCGCCAGCTGCTCGGTGGTCAGGGTCGGGCGCCAGTTGCCTTCGAACTTGGTCTCGGCATAACGCGCGGTGTAGGAGTGAGCGGCGCTGCGGCCCTCGACCACTTTACGCAGGGCTGCGGGTACGGCGTCCCAGGCCTTGTGCATGTCGGCGAACAGGGTGTCGCCGCCTTCGCTGGGCAGCTCCTGGGCATGCAGCATGGAGCCGAGGCTTGGCAGCTCTTTGTACGACAGGTCCGAGTGCCAGAACTTGCCGGCATCACCCAGGCCGATGTTGCGACCGTCTTCGATGATGTTGGAAACGATCAGGATCTCGGGGTGGCCTGCGAGCAGGAACTGCTTGAGCACATGGATCTGCAATTGGCCGAAACGGCGGCTGAAGGCAATTTGCTGTTCAGGGCTGATGCGCTGATCGCGGAACACCAGCACATGGTGGTCGAGGTGGGCACGATGGATACGCGTGAAATCCTCGGCGTTGACCGGCTTGGCCAGGTCCAGGCCTATTATCTCGGCGCCTACGGCGCCGGCGAACGGGCGGATTTCGAAGATTTGCGGCTGGGCGCTGTCGATGGTCGACAAGGCGTTCGAGGCGGCTGACATTTTTCACTCCCACGCAGTGCGCGACGTCGATGGCGCGCAACGATCAGAAACGCACGGGGTTTTCCCGTGTGGGTTCAAGTCGTGCGGCGCATCGATTGGTCGACGGGTACGCAGTGGAAATGACTATAAAGTCATAAGAGCAATAATTTAAATACCGTTAAAGAATAACCATATCACTGGTGCTGGGGCGCTGCGCGATCAGATCAGGCCGCCCTGCTCTTCTTCATCGATGAGGTTGTTCAGGCTGCTCAGCGCCTTGCGCGCCGTGGACCGGTTAAGCAGCTTGGCCTGCGCCCCGGCGGGCAGGTCGGTGATCTTGAACACACCCTTGGCAGTCAGCACGTCGATCAGGTCCTCGAGCACGCGGATCATGTCCAGGTCGCTTTGCTTGAGCTGGTTGAGGCTGTTTTCCACGAGGTCATCGGCAAACCATTCCTGGATATCGGCGTGGTCGGCAGGGAGTATTTCGGTGAATTCGTCAAAAGCGGCTGCTTCTACCCGCAGCAACTGGCCGGCGGCGTCGCGTTGCACGTAGAACATGGCGGTGTCCCTCGTCACGTTGGTTCTTTGCTGGTAGACAGCAGCATAGGTAAAGATCGCCAGGCATACAGGCCCGGCGCCTGAGTATGCGCTGTCGCAGAGTTGCGGGAAAGGCCAGCGCTGCCCATATCCGGTTAACGCGGCCCCTCCTACAGAGACCGCGCCCGGCAGGCATGGGCCTTGTCAGCTGTCCTTATTGTCGATGCGGATCAGCGGGTCGCTACCAGTGATCAAGGACTTGATCGTGTCGTTCGACCAGTTGACTCCCTCCAGTTTGATCGTGACATCGGCGTTGGCGAGGCCGCCCGTAGTGTTGAGCTTGCCCTCACTGCTGATCTGCAGCGTGGTCGAGCCGTCTGCGAAGCTCATCTTCAGGAAGTTATCGATGGTTTTACCGCTCTCGTGGCCAAGCAGGTCCTTAAGGTCGATTCGGTCACCCTCTGCAGACTTGAAGTCCTTGATTACATCATTACCATAATCACCGGCCTTCCATACGAAGGTGTCCTTACCGCTCCCGCCGATCAGAATATCGTCGCCCTGACCACCGATGAGGACGTCGTCACCACTGCCGCCCAACAGGATGTCGTTACCTTTTCCACCGTCCAGCTGGTCGATACCACCTTGGCCGAAGAGGATATCGTTGCCATTGCCGCCATTCAGGAAGTCCTTGCCATCGTTGGCACCGGAGATATCGAACTCGGTGTAGTGCTCGGTGATGTATTGGTGAACATTTCGCGTCTCGAGCGCACTTGCATCAACACCACTCTTCTGAGCGACGTAGTCCTTGAGTGCTTGATAGCCCTCGGTAACGACACCGTTGAGGGTGATCAGGTCACCGAAGATAATGTCGTTACCATTACCTCCGTTGACAGTGTCGCCACCTGGTAACGTAGCCTCGGTATGACCGAGAATCGCCTTGGCCAGCTCCTCTGGTTTGATGCCCGATTGCGGCGAGCCTTCACTGTCGTACGCTTTCAAGTCGTTCAGGCTAACACCACTGTTGATACCGATGGCTTTGACTTTTGACAGTTCAGCCAAGTAGTCGAAACTTGTGGTGGAGCCTGCATCCGCGGCCTTCATGTTCTGTTTGTCATCGGTACCGTTCCCTGAAAGGGAAGACGTTTCATAAGTCCCGTCGCCCTGCGCATGGAGGGTGCCAAGGTTCCGCCAGTCCACGACTTTGTCGCCTGACCACGTATATACGTACGCCTGCCCGGTCGCGCCGTCGATATAAAGGCTATGCGTGCGGTCTATCATCTCGTGATAGGTATCACCCAATTTATAGCTATTGACGTTAATCTGGTCATCCAGATTCTTGTCGCCGGTCAGCCATGGGTTGATTCTTTCTCCCGACTGATAATAGGTAGGTTTGCCGTCGGTGATGAAGTACGTCAGGTTTTCGGCCTTGGTATTGCTGGTTGCAATGGTGCTATTGAAGAAGTTGGCAGTTGCCTTGAACACATCTTCATAGTTGGTGCCGCCACCGTTGAGCTCACCGCCCACCATCGAGTCAAGCACCTTCTGAAGTTTGCTCAACGCGTCCGGATCAGCAAGATTGACCGCCACGTTCATGTTGACCTTGGTATCGAAGTCGGCAAGGAAAATGGTCACCTTTCCAGACGATTCGGCACCCAGGCTATTCTTGAGCGACTGGAATACAGACGCCAACTGATTTTTCGCAGCGGCGACCGATTGGGTAGTCATACTCCCGGAACTGTCGACCATGAAAGCAATGTTGTAGTTTTTACCCGGAACGACGTTCAGCCCTGAAATGTCGGCGACGATAATGTCATTGCCTTCGCTGCCATTGATTGTATCGCTACCTTTAGTACCTACATCAGGGCGGTAATTCGCTTCGTAGACCTGCACCGTAATCTTGTCGATGGCACTGTCGGAGCCACCGAGGCGTTCGGTGGCCGTCGAGGTTACAGTGATGTCGAACGAACCCTTGAAGTAGGTTGGCGGCTTCAGCGTCAGACCACTAAGCGTCCAGCCCGTCACATTCACAGGCGCTGTGCCTACCGTGACCGTATGACCAGCACCATCACTCAACACGGTGCCTTTCGGAATACCGCTGAGCGTTACGTTCAGGCTTTCGGAACCGTCAGTGTCGGTCAGGGCAGTGGAAATACTGACCAGTTTGACCGAGCCACCTTCTGGCCCTTCGTTAAGCTTGTAGCCGTCGTAGTAGCTCTGACCATCCACGGTGTGCAGGTCGGACACGCCCAAGCCAGCTTTGGCCATCTCGGTCACGTTCTGGTACATCTTGATGTTCGAACTGCTGAGGTCAGTGACAGGCCCCGAACCTGCCTGGATGTTCAGGTCATAGCTGCCAGGGCCGGCCTGGTTGGCGTGGTAGACCTCGATTGGGTAGTAGCCGCTGGTTTTCGGCACGAAGGTTCCGCTGAACTGGGCGTTAGCACCCCAGGTTGCGGTAACCACGGTCTTGCCACCAATGGTGACCACGAAGCTGTCGTCGGCCGTGCCGCTGAAGGTGTAGGTCTTGCCGGCTTCCAGGTAGATCAGGCCCGAGGTTTTCGAGCCTGTGCCCTCGGTGACACTGCCATCGGACTGCACATTGGTGGTGGTTCCACTGGAGCTGGCGTCGCCGGAATTGGCAAAGACCGTTTTCAGATCCTCGCCGGTGATGCCATAGCCGTTAGTACCCAGCCCTTTGAGTTTGCTCCAGACTTCTTTGGTCAGGCCTTTGGACTCGATATCGGTGCTGCCGAAGCTCAAGGTCGGCTTGTCGGCAACCGGGCTGATGTCGACCTTTAGGGTCGCCTCGTTACCTGCTGCGATACCGTCGGTAGGCTTGAACTTGATCTGGGCGTAATCGGCCTGTTTGTTGCCAACTCCCGTTCCGCCGTAGCCGTCGATCCCCGACTCGTTGAGTTTCGGTACGAAGCGCAGGTTACCGGCTGCGATATCTGCCTGGCTGACGGTCTGGTTCTGGGCAACGCTGACCCAGGCGGTGCCGTTGAACAATTGCAGGGAGCCCGCTGTGGGCAGTTGCGTGAAAGTCACGCCCAGGCTCGACAAGGCGCTGTCGACGTCGGAAACGTGGAAATCGCTCCAAGTCAGCACCAACGGCGTATCTTCGACGCCGCTGACGGCACCGCCGGTGGTAACCGGAGCATCGTTGACGGCAATGACATTCACCGTAGTCGTGGCTGTGTTCGAGGTGTTCACACCGTCGGTTACCGTCACGGTGATGATGCGCGGCGTGGTGCTCGGGTTCTCGCTACTGTTGATGAAGGTGATGTTCTTGATCGCCTGGATATAGTCGGCCAGCGATGCACTGCCGCTCAGAATCAGGACGACCTTGCCTTCAGTGCTGTTGGTGTTGATTGAGATGCCGTTGACACTATTGTCCAGGTTCAGCGCGTCGCCTGGCTGGCGGTTGGTCAGAATGACCGTTGCCCCAGTGAGCTGCGAGCTGTCGAAGTCGGTAATGGTGACGTCCACATCGCCGATCGACACACCGCTGCCCGGCTGGTTCTCGGTGAAGGTGGTCTGGTAATCGGCACCGGTCTTGCCGCTGGAGTCGTTGCCATCCAGGTCCAGAACCGGAGCCGGCTCGAAGATCTGGGTAGTCACGCTACCGGCAGTGGTGCTGATATCGAGCTTCTCGAAGTTGCCGCCAGTGGCCGAATCAATCTTGACAGTGAAGTGCTCAGTACCTTCAGTGTTGGTGTCCTTGATGGTCGGGATGGTGAAGACAGCGGTCGAGCTATTGGCCTTGATCACCACAGTGGCCACACCGGTATAGTCCGAGCCGTCGGCGGCATTGCCCGAGTAGACCAGCTTGACCGTGACATCGGTCTTCGCTGGATTGGTCAGGCTCAGCGTGTAGGTCGCATTGTTACCCTCGGCTACCGCCGTGGTGCCGCTGATCGACAGAGTGGTGGTGTCGACGGTGTCAGCGATGATGGCCGTAGCGGTGGCGCCGGTCACGCTGGTGGCTTCGAAGTTACCGCCGTTGATCACAGTGACCTTGGCGGTGACCGCGCTGGCATCCAGGTACGCGTCTTCGCCATTGGTGTTGGTCACCACCAGCTCACCTTTGCCGGTAGCATCGATAGCGACAGTACGCGTCACGCCATCCACATCGACGGTCAGCGTCGTAGTGCTGCCAGCCTGCGGCGGGTTGCTCAGCTGGAAGTGGAAGGTGATGTTGGCATCACCCTCTTTTGCCGGATCGGCCGTCACGGTCACCGTCGTAGTGTCGACGGTGTCCTTGATTTCAGCCGTAACGCTGGCGTTGCTCAGGTCTACCGCTTCGAAGTTGCCACCGGTGACCCCTGTGACCTTGGCGGTGACCGCGCTGGCATCCAGGTACGCGTCTTCGCCATTGGTGTTGGTCACCACCAGCTCACCTTTGCCGGTAGCATCGATAGCGACAGTACGCGTCACGCCATCCACATCGACGGTCAGCGTCGTGGTGCTGCCAGCCTGCGGCGGATTGCTCAGCTGGAAGTGGAAGGTGATGTTGGCATCACCCTCTTTTGCCGGATCGGCCGTCACGGTCACCGTCGTAGTGTCGACGGTGTCCTTGACTTCAGCGGTGACGCTGGCGTTGCTCAGGTCTACCGCTTCGAAGTTGCCACCGTTAACAGCGGTCACTTCGACAGTCACGGTGCTGCCGTCGGTGTAGACATCTTCACCGTTGGTATTCGCGACGTTGAGGGTGCCTTTGCCGGTAGCATCGATAGCGACAGTACGCGTCACGCCATCCACATCGACGGTCAGCGTCGTGGTGCTGCCAGCCTGCGGCGGGTTGCTCAGCTGGAAGTGGAAGGTGATGTTGGCATCACCCTCTTTTGCCGGATCGGCCGTCACGGTCACCGTCGTAGTGTCGACGGTGTCCTTGACTTCGGCGGTGACGCTGGCGTTGCTCAGGTCTACCGCTTCGAAGTTGCCACCGTTAACAGCGGTCACTTCGACAGTCACGGTGCTGCCGTCGGTGTAGACATCTTCACCGTTGGTATTCGCGACGTTGAGGGTGCCTTTGCCGGTAGCATCGATAGCGACAGTACGCGTCACGCCATCCACATCGACGGTCAGTGTCGTGGTGCTGCCAGCCTGCGGCGGATTGCTCAGCTGGAAGTGGAAGGTGATGTTGGCATCACCCTCTTTTGCCGGATCGGCCGTCACGGTCACCGTCGTAGTGTCGACGGTGTCCTTGATTTCAGCCGTAACGCTGGCGTTGCTCAGGTCTACCGCTTCGAAGTTGCCACCGGTGACCCCTGTGACCTTGGCGGTGACCGCGCTGGCATCCAGGTACGCGTCTTCGCCATTGGTGTTGGTCACCACCAGCTCACCTTTGCCGGTGGCATCGATAGCGACAGTACGCGTCACGCCATCCACATCGACGGTCAGTGTCGTGGTGCTGCCAGCCTGCGGCGGATTGCTCAGCTGGAAGTGGAAGGTGATGTTGGCATCACCCTCTTTTGCCGGATCGGCCGTCACGGTCACCGTCGTAGTGTCGACGGTGTCCTTGATTTCAGCCGTAACGCTGGCGTTGCTCAGGTCTACCGCTTCGAAGTTGCCACCGGTGACCCCTGTGACCTTGGCGGTGACCGCGCTGGCATCCAGGTACGCGTCTTCGCCATTGGTGTTGGTCACCACCAGCTCACCTTTGCCGGTGGCATCGATAGCGACAGTACGCGTCACGCCACCCACATCGACGGTCAGTGTCGTGGTGCTGCCAGCCTGCGGCGGGTTGCTCAGCTGGAAGTGGAAGGTGATGTTGGCATCACCCTCTTTTGCCGGATCGGCCGTCACGGTCACCGTCGTAGTGTCGACGGTGTCCTTGACTTCGGCGGTGACGCTGGCGTTGCTCAGGTCTACCGCTTCGAAGTTGCCACCGTTAACAGCGGTCACTTCGACAGTCACGGTGCTGCCGTCGGTGTAGACATCTTCACCGTTGGTATTCGCGACGTTGAGGGTGCCTTTGCCGGTAGCATCGATAGCGACAGTACGCGTCACGCCATCCACATCGACGGTCAGCGTCGTGGTGCTGCCAGCCTGCGGCGGATTGCTCAGCTGGAAGTGGAAGGTGATGTTGGCATCACCCTCTTTTGCCGGATCGGCCGTCACGGTCACCGTCGTAGTGTCGACGGTGTCCTTGACTTCAGCGGTGACGCTGGCGTTGCTCAGGTCTACCGCTTCGAAGTTGCCACCGTTAACAGCGGTCACTTCGACAGTCACGGTGCTGCCGTCGGTGTAGACATCTTCACCGTTGGTATTCGCGACGTTGAGGGTGCCTTTGCCGGTAGCATCGATAGCGACAGTACGCGTCACGCCATCCACATCGACGGTCAGCGTCGTGGTGCTGCCAGCCTGCGGCGGATTGCTCAGCTGGAAGTGGAAGGTGATGTTGGCATCACCCTCTTTTGCCGGATCGGCCGTCACGGTCACCGTCGTAGTGTCGACGGTGTCCTTGACTTCAGCGGTGACGCTGGCGTTGCTCAGGTCTACCGCTTCGAAGTTGCCACCGTTAACAGCGGTCACTTCGACAGTCACGGTGCTGCCGTCGGTGTAGACATCTTCACCGTTGGTATTCGCGACGTTGAGGGTGCCTTTGCCGGTAGCATCGATAGCGACAGTACGCGTCACGCCATCCACATCGACGGTCAGCGTCGTGGTGCTGCCAGCCTGCGGCGGATTGCTCAGCTGGAAGTGGAAGGTGATGTTGGCATCACCCTCTTTTGCCGGATCGGCCGTCACGGTCACCGTCGTAGTGTCGACGGTGTCCTTGACTTCGGCGGTGACGCTGGCGTTGCTCAGGTCTACCGCTTCGAAGTTGCCACCGTTAACAGCGGTCACTTCGACAGTCACGGTGCTGCCGTCGGTGTAGACATCTTCACCGTTGGTATTCGCGACGTTGAGGGTGCCTTTGCCGGTAGCATCGATAGCGACAGTACGCGTCACGCCATCCACATCGACGGTCAGCGTCGTGGTGCTGCCAGCCTGCGGCGGATTGCTCAGCTGGAAGTGGAAGGTGATGTTGGCATCACCCTCTTTTGCCGGATCGGCCGTCACGGTCACCGTCGTAGTGTCGACGGTGTCCTTGACTTCAGCGGTGACGCTGGCGTTGCTCAGGTCTACCGCTTCGAAGTTGCCACCGTTAACAGCGGTCACTTCGACAGTCACGGTGCTGCCGTCGGTGTAGACATCTTCACCGTTGGTATTCGCGACGTTGAGGGTGCCTTTGCCGGTAGCATCGATAGCGACAGTACGCGTCACGCCATCCACATCGACGGTCAGCGTCGTGGTGCTGCCAGCCTGCGGCGGATTGCTCAGCTGGAAGTGGAAGGTGATGTTGGCATCACCCTCTTTTGCCGGATCGGCCGTCACGGTCACCGTCGTAGTGTCGACGGTGTCCTTGACTTCAGCGGTGACGCTGGCGTTGCTCAGGTCTACCGCTTCGAAGTTGCCACCGTTAACAGCGGTCACTTCGACAGTCACGGTGCTGCCGTCGGTGTAGACATCTTCACCGTTGGTATTCGCGACGTTGAGGGTGCCTTTGCCGGTAGCATCGATAGCGACAGTACGCGTCACGCCATCCACATCGACGGTCAGCGTCGTGGTGCTGCCAGCCTGCGGCGGATTGCTCAGCTGGAAGTGGAAGGTGATGTTGGCATCACCCTCTTTTGCCGGATCGGCCGTCACGGTCACCGTCGTAGTGTCGACGGTGTCCTTGACTTCAGCGGTGACGCTGGCGTTGCTCAGGTCTACCGCTTCGAAGTTGCCACCGTTAACAGCGGTCACTTCGACAGTCACGGTGCTGCCGTCGGTGTAGACATCTTCACCGTTGGTATTCGCGACGTTGAGGGTGCCTTTGCCGGTAGCATCGATAGCGACAGTACGCGTCACGCCATCCACATCGACGGTCAGCGTCGTGGTGCTGCCAGCCTGCGGCGGATTGCTCAGCTGGAAGTGGAAGGTGATGTTGGCATCACCCTCTTTTGCCGGATCGGCCGTCACGGTCACCGTCGTAGTGTCGACGGTGTCCTTGACTTCAGCGGTGACGCTGGCGTTGCTCAGGTCTACCGCTTCGAAGTTGCCACCGTTAACAGCGGTCACTTCGACAGTCACGGTGCTGCCGTCGGTGTAGACATCTTCACCGTTGGTATTCGCGACGTTGAGGGTGCCTTTGCCGGTAGCATCGATAGCGACAGTACGCGTCACGCCATCCACATCGACGGTCAGCGTCGTGGTGCTGCCAGCCTGCGGCGGGTTGCTCAGCTGGAAGTGGAAGGTGATGTTGGCATCACCCTCTTTTGCCGGATCGGCCGTCACGGTCACCGTCGTAGTGTCGACGGTGTCCTTGATTTCAGCCGTAACGCTGGCGTTGCTCAGGTCTACCGCTTCGAAGTTGCCACCGTTAACAGCGGTCACTTCGACAGTCACGGTGCTGCCGTCGGTGTAGACATCTTCACCGTTGGTATTCGCGACGTTGAGGGTGCCTTTGCCGGTAGCATCGATAGCGACAGTACGCGTCACGCCATCCACATCGACGGTCAGCGTCGTAGTGCTGCCAGCCTGCGGCGGGTTGCTCAGCTGGAAGTGGAAGGTGATGTTGGTATCGCCCTCTTTTGCCGGATCGGCCGTCACGGTCACCGTCGTAGTGTCGACGGTGTCCTTGATTTCAGCCGTAACGCTGGCGTTGCTCAGGTCTACCGCTTCGAAGTTGCCACCGGTGACCCCTGTGACCTTGGCGGTGACCGCGCTGGCATCCAGGTACGCGTCTTCGCCATTGGTGTTGGTCACCACCAGCTCACCTTTGCCGGTGGCATCGATAGCGACAGTACGCGTCACGCCACCCACATCGACGGTCAGTGTCGTGGTGCTGCCAGCCTGCGGCGGGTTGCTCAGCTGGAAGTGGAAGGTGATGTTGGCATCACCCTCTTTTGCCGGATCGGCCGTCACGGTCACCGTCGTAGTGTCGACGGTGTCCTTGACTTCGGCGGTGACGCTGGCGTTGCTCAGGTCTACCGCTTCGAAGTTGCCACCGTTAACAGCGGTCACTTCGACAGTCACGGTGCTGCCGTCGGTGTAGACATCTTCACCGTTGGTATTCGCGACGTTGAGGGTGCCTTTGCCGGTAGCATCGATAGCGACAGTACGCGTCACGCCATCCACATCGACGGTCAGCGTCGTGGTGCTGCCAGCCTGCGGCGGATTGCTCAGCTGGAAGTGGAAGGTGATGTTGGCATCACCCTCTTTTGCCGGATCGGCCGTCACGGTCACCGTCGTAGTGTCGACGGTGTCCTTGACTTCAGCGGTGACGCTGGCGTTGCTCAGGTCTACCGCTTCGAAGTTGCCACCGTTAACAGCGGTCACTTCGACAGTCACGGTGCTGCCGTCGGTGTAGACATCTTCACCGTTGGTATTCGCGACGTTGAGGGTGCCTTTGCCGGTAGCATCGATAGCGACAGTACGCGTCACGCCATCCACATCGACGGTCAGCGTCGTGGTGCTGCCAGCCTGCGGCGGATTGCTCAGCTGGAAGTGGAAGGTGATGTTGGCATCACCCTCTTTTGCCGGATCGGCCGTCACGGTCACCGTCGTAGTGTCGACGGTGTCCTTGACTTCAGCGGTGACGCTGGCGTTGCTCAGGTCTACCGCTTCGAAGTTGCCACCGTTAACAGCGGTCACTTCGACAGTCACGGTGCTGCCGTCGGTGTAGACATCTTCACCGTTGGTATTCGCGACGTTGAGGGTGCCTTTGCCGGTAGCATCGATAGCGACAGTACGCGTCACGCCATCCACATCGACGGTCAGCGTCGTGGTGCTGCCAGCCTGCGGCGGATTGCTCAGCTGGAAGTGGAAGGTGATGTTGGCATCACCCTCTTTTGCCGGATCGGCCGTCACGGTCACCGTCGTAGTGTCGACGGTGTCCTTGACTTCAGCGGTGACGCTGGCGTTGCTCAGGTCTACCGCTTCGAAGTTGCCACCGTTAACAGCGGTCACTTCGACAGTCACGGTGCTGCCGTCGGTGTAGACATCTTCACCGTTGGTATTCGCGACGTTGAGGGTGCCTTTGCCGGTAGCATCGATAGCGACAGTACGCGTCACGCCATCCACATCGACGGTCAGCGTCGTGGTGCTGCCAGCCTGCGGCGGATTGCTCAGCTGGAAGTGGAAGGTGATGTTGGCATCACCCTCTTTTGCCGGATCGGCCGTCACGGTCACCGTCGTAGTGTCGACGGTGTCCTTGACTTCAGCGGTGACGCTGGCGTTGCTCAGGTCTACCGCTTCGAAGTTGCCACCGGTGACCCCTGTGACCTTGGCGGTGACCGCGCTGGCATCCAGGTACGCGTCTTCGCCATTGGTGTTGGTCACCACCAGCTCACCTTTGCCGGTGGCATCGATAGCGACAGTACGCGTCACGCCATCCACATCGACGGTCAGCGTCGTGGTGCTGCCAGCCTGCGGCGGATTGCTCAGCTGGAAGTGGAAGGTGATGTTGGCATCACCCTCTTTTGCCGGATCGGCCGTCACGGTCACCGTCGTAGTGTCGACGGTGTCCTTGACTTCAGCGGTGACGCTGGCGTTGCTCAGGTCTACCGCTTCGAAGTTGCCACCGTTAACAGCGGTCACTTCGACAGTCACGGTGCTGCCGTCGGTGTAGACATCTTCACCGTTGGTATTCGCGACGTTGAGGGTGCCTTTGCCGGTAGCATCGATAGCGACAGTACGCGTCACGCCATCCACATCGACGGTCAGCGTCGTGGTGCTGCCAGCCTGCGGCGGATTGCTCAGCTGGAAGTGGAAGGTGATGTTGGCATCACCCTCTTTTGCCGGATCGGCCGTCACGGTCACCGTCGTAGTGTCGACGGTGTCCTTGACTTCAGCGGTGACGCTGGCGTTGCTCAGGTCTACCGCTTCGAAGTTGCCACCGTTAACAGCGGTCACTTCGACAGTCACGGTGCTGCCGTCGGTGTAGACATCTTCACCGTTGGTATTCGCGACGTTGAGGGTGCCTTTGCCGGTAGCATCGATAGCGACAGTACGCGTCACGCCATCCACATCGACGGTCAGCGTCGTGGTGCTGCCAGCCTGCGGCGGATTGCTCAGCTGGAAGTGGAAGGTGATGTTGGCATCACCCTCTTTTGCCGGATCGGCCGTCACGGTCACCGTCGTAGTGTCGACGGTGTCCTTGACTTCAGCGGTGACGCTGGCGTTGCTCAGGTCTACCGCTTCGAAGTTGCCACCGTTAACAGCGGTCACTTCGACAGTCACGGTGCTGCCGTCGGTGTAGACATCTTCACCGTTGGTATTCGCGACGTTGAGGGTGCCTTTGCCGGTAGCATCGATAGCGACAGTACGCGTCACGCCATCCACATCGACGGTCAGCGTCGTGGTGCTGCCAGCCTGCGGCGGGTTGCTCAGCTGGAAGTGGAAGGTGATGTTGGCATCACCCTCTTTTGCCGGATCGGCCGTCACGGTCACCGTCGTAGTGTCGACGGTGTCCTTGATTTCAGCGGTGACGCTGGCGTTGCTCAGGTCTACCGCTTCGAAGTTGCCACCGTTAACAGCGGTCACTTCGACAGTCACGGTGCTGCCGTCGGTGTAGACATCTTCACCGTTGGTATTCGCGACGTTGAGGGTGCCTTTGCCGGTAGCATCGATAGCGACAGTACGCGTCACGCCATCCACATCGACGGTCAGCGTCGTAGTGCTGCCAGCCTGCGGCGGATTGCTCAGCTGGAAGTGGAAGGTGATGTTGGTATCGCCTTCTTTCGCTGGGTCGGCCGTCACCGCCACGCTGGTGGTATCGATCGTGTCAGTTACCTTGACCGAAGCGGCGCCACCAAACTGCAGGTTCTCGAAGGTCGCGCCAGTGACGTCAACGGCCGATTGGATACCCAGGACGATTTGACCAGCATCCAGGTAAACGTCGTCGCCTTGAGCGTCATGGGTGTACGGCTCGCTCGAAGTCTGACCTGCCTTGATGGTCACGACTGCGTTGTTGCTCAGGGTCACGGTCAGGTCATGCGCCAGCACCGTGTTGATGTGCACGGTGAAGGTCGGTTTGACGTTCTCGGCCACCGAGTCCTGGTCAGCGGTGATGGTGACCTTGACGATGTCGCCTTCGTTACACGGAGTGCGTGGTTCATCGGTGACTTCTGTGCTGACCTTGGTGTCATCCAGCGTCAGCTGCTCGAACTTCCAGGCATCGGCGCCACTGACGTATTTCAGGCTCTGCTCGACCGCTGCGTTGGGGCCCGTGTAGACGTTGTCCGGCGCGGTCACGGTGACCGAACCGGTGGTGCTGTTGGCCGGCACGGTGACCACGGTCTTGCCGTCGCTCAACGTGAAGTACAGCGTCGAGTGATTGTC
Source organism: Pseudomonas sp. NBB (assembly GCF_032701105.1). NCBI lineage: Bacteria > Pseudomonadati > Pseudomonadota > Gammaproteobacteria > Pseudomonadales > Pseudomonadaceae > Pseudomonas > Pseudomonas sp. NBB. Next base: position 153,705 of record NZ_CP103994.1, on the reverse strand, counting down.
GATCGGCAGTCCGTCTTTGCTGGTCAGCGTCACGGTGTAGGTGATCTCGCCGCCTTCGGTGACCGACTCGGTGGCGGTCAGTTTGGCCACCACTTCGTTAATGGTATCGGTGACTTTCACCGAAGCCGGGTCGCCCAGTTGCAGGTTTTCGAAGGTCGCGCCAGTAGCGTCAACCGCCGACTGGATGCCCAGAACGATTTGGCCAGCATCCAGGTAAACGTCGTCGCCTTGAGCGTCATGGGTGTACGGTTCGCTCGAAGTCTGACCTGCCTTGATGGTCACGACCGCGTTGTTGCTCAGGGTCACGGTCAGGTCATGCGCCAGTACCGTGTTGATGTGCACGGTGAAGGTCGGTTTGACGTTCTCGGCCACCGAGTCCTGGTCAGCGGTGATGGTGACCTTGACGATGTCGCCTTCGTTACACGGAGTGCGTGGTTCATCGGTGACTTCTGTGCTGACCTTGGTGTCATCCAGCGTCAGCTGCTCGAACTTCCAGGCATCGGCGCCACTGACGTATTTCAGGCTCTGCTCGACCGCTGCGTTGGGGCCCGTGTAGACGTTGTCCGGCGCGGTCACAGTGACCGAACCGGTCGTGCTGTTGGCCGGCACGGTAACCACGGTCTTGCCGTCGCTCAACGTGAAGTACAGCGTCGAGTGATTGTCGATCGGCAGTCCGTCTTTGCTGGTCAGCGTCACGGTGTAGGTGATCTCGCCGCCTTCGGTCACCGACTCAGTGGCGGTCAGCTTGGCTACCACTTCGTTGATGGTATCGGTGACTTTCACCGAGGCCGGGTGACCCAGCTGCAGGTTCTCGAAGGTCGCGCCAGTGGCATCAACGGCCGATTGAATACCCAGGACGATTTGGCCAGCATCCTGGTAAACGTCGTCGCCTTGAGCCTCGTGGGTGTACGGTTCGCTCGAAGTCTGACCCGCCTTGATGACCACGACCGCGTTGTTGCTCAGGGTCACGGTCAGGTCATGCGCCAGCACCGTGTTGATGTGCACGGTAAAGGTCGGTTTGACGTTCTCGGCAACCGAATCCTGGTCAGCGGTGATGGTGACCTTGACGATGTCGCCTTCGTTGCCCGGAGTACCTGGCTCGTCAGTGACGGTGGTGCTGACCGGGGTCTTGTCCAGGGTCAGTTGCTCGAACTTCCAGGCATCCGCACCGCTGACTGCATCGATGGCATTGACCACCGGGTCGTTGGTGCCCACATAGACGTTGTCTGGCGCAGTTACAGTTTCCGAGCCGGTAGTGCTGTTCGCTGGCACCAAGACCACGGTCTTGCCGTCACTCAGTGTGAAATATAGGTCCGAGTGGTTATTGATCGGCAGACCATCTTTGTTGGTCAGCGTCACCGTGTAGGTGATCTCGCCGCCTTCGGTGACCGAGGCAGTCGCCGTCAGCTTGGCCACGACTTCGTCGATGGTGTCGGTGACTTTCACCGACGCATCACCACCCAGTTGCAGGTTTTCGAAGGCTCGACCGTCGATATCCACTGCAGATTTGATACCCAGGCTGATCTCGCCAGCATCCTGATAAACGTCGTCGCCCTGTGCGTCATGGGTGTACGGCACGCTGGTTTCACCAGCCTTGATGGTGACCTGGGCATCGTTGCTCAAGGTCACGACCAGGTCATGATCCAGTGCGGCGTTGATGTGCACGGTGAAGCTCGGCTTGACGTTCTCGGCCACCGAGGCCTGATCTGCCGTGATGGTGACCTGTACCAGATCACCCTGGTTACCGGTGCCCGGAGTGCCCGAGCCTGGCTCATCAGTTACCGAGGTGGTGACGGTATCGCCGCTGAGCGTCAACTTCTCGAAGCTGTCTGCGCCCGATACCGACTCGAGTTTGTTGGCAATGGCAGCCTGACCACCGACATAAACATCATCGTTGACCGTGATGGTCGCGCTGCCCGAAGCGCTGTTGGCCGGGATGGTGACTTTCGTACCATCGGTGAGGGTGAAGGTCAGCGCGCCGTGCTGGGTGACGGACAAGCCCTGTGCATTGGTCAATGTGACGGTGTAGGTCACCTGACCACCTTCAGCCACACTAGCCTTGTCGACGGTCAAGGTAGCGACGACTTCGCTTATGGTGTCCGATATTTGAACGGTAGCCGGGCCGCCGAAGGTCAGCTTCTCGAAGGTGGCACCCGAAACGGTGGCGTCGGTAATGCTCAAGGTGACGGAGCCGGCATCCTTGATGACGTCATCGCCTTGGGCGGGGGTCTTGTATTCGACTTCAGTTTTGCCAGCCTGGATGGTCACGGTGTCGCCGTTCGACAGCGTTACGGTCAACGGACGGTCCAGCGCCTGGCTTACCTTCACAGTAAAGGAAGGCTGCTGGTCTTCGGTCACATTGCCATTGCTGACGATGCTTACGGTAACGGTATCGATGCTGTCGTTGATGACAGTCGCAGCCGGCGTCGGGTTGGGGGTCAGCTGTTCGAAGTTACCGCCTGTGGCGCTCTGGATGGTGACGCTGACGGTCGAACCGTTGTTGTAGACGTCGTTGGCCGGGGTCTGGAAGTCGACGCTGCCTTGGGTCTTGCCCGCTTCAACGGTGATGGTCTGGCCGTTGGACAGGGTCACGGTCACCGGGGTTTGAGCTGGATTGCTCAGGGTCACGGTGTAGGTGATCACGCCGCCTTCGGTCACCGACGGGTTCGCCGTCAGGGTCGCGGTGGTGATGTCGATCGAATCGTTGATCGTGGTCTGAGCCGGCGTCGGGTTGGGGGTCAGCTGTTCGAAATTACCGCCCGTGGCGCTCTCGATGGTAACGCTGACGGTCGAACCGTTGTTGTAGACGTCGTTGGCCGGGGTCTGGAAGTCGACGCTGCCTTGGGTCTTGCCCGCTTCAACGGTGATGGTCTGGCCGTTGGACAGGGTCACGGTCACCGGCGTCTGGGCCGGGTTGCTCAGGGTCACGGTGTAGGTGATCACGCCGCCTTCGGTCACGCTTGGCGAAGCAGTCAGCGTAGCGGTGGTGGTGTCGATGGTATCAATGACCTGGGTAACCGCTGGTGTTTGCGGCAATGTCACCGTCAGCCCGTTGCCACCGGTGGTACCCGTTACGGTCGCCGAGATCTGACCGCCATCGATATACGGCGTGTCGTTCGCAGGGATAACGACGTTGACGCTACCGCTGGTCTGCCCGGCAGGAATGATGATTACAGCACCGTTGGACAGGGTGACGACCAGATTGGTAGTCGGCGCCTGGCCCACCGTGGCGGTATAAACGATCACGCCACCCGCTTCGCTGATGGAAGGAGTGGCGCCAAGAATCAGGTCGGTAGCGGCGTCGGCGTCCGTCGTCGGCGTAGTCACCAGGCTGTTACTGGTGGTGTCCAGCACACCAACCTCTTCGCTACCGAGTACTGCAGCAAAGCCCAGCCCGTCAGTCGGGAAGCCGACGGTAGGATCGACCCTGCCTGCAGTTTCTTCGAGCATCACGAAACTGTGCCCACCGCCCAGCGCACCACCGCCTGCTGCCGACGGGCCGGCCGCGGTAGCTTCCAGTTCGGTGGTCGGGTCGACACCTGCAGCGATCGCCTGTTGCAGCTCTTCCACCGACGGTGCGGCCTGGGCGGTCGCCTGGCTCAGGTCGGTGCTGCTGTCAGGTGCATCGGCGCTCCACTGGCTGTCACGACCCAGGTCGAGCAGACGGCCGTCGGCCAGTTCCAAAGTAACCGCACCGCCCGGGCCAGTGAGCACTTCCTCACCGGTCAATAGACGGTCCCCTTCGATGAGTACACGCCGGATGCCCTCTGGGGATACCGCGATAACCTGGCCGACAATACTTTTGACGATGGCTACAACGCTGCTCATTGGACTCTCCGTGCGACCCGATGGGGTACTTCCCTGCCAGAGCGGCACTTGTAGGCCACTTCAGGCGGAACTATGTCGATGATCTCTTGACGCCTTTTGACGTCAATATTCCGTCTACAGCTAATTGGAACTACTTAACTGCCAAACTATTGACCTTATACATGCCATCCTAAACAATCAGCAATGTAATGTCACATTGATATTTGAACCTTAGCCAACCGTTTCTCAAGGACAAATGCCGTACATCAATTACAAGCGCATTCATCGGCCGGTTTGCGTACCTTCTCCATACCCCAGCGGCTGCACGTAATGCTGCCGGGCAACCGTCCATCGGCAATTGCCAAGGTTCAGGCGTCAATATTTCAGAGCTCTCCGCTCGTCCAGGCGGCTGCTTGTCTACAAGCACGAACCTTGCCTGAAGACAGGCATGCAGTGGCCGTGGAACCAGGCAGAATCGGGCCCGTACGACAACGCAGGTCGCAAGGTCCCGCTCTGCTTTACGTAACCAAGACCAGCGACTTGCCGCAGATCAAATAGATAGCGAACGACTGCGCGAATACTGCCAACCCGACAATGGCAAAGCATTGCAGATTATTGAATCCAGACCTGTCAGCGACTTGTTTTTTATAGATGATTTTTGACTAATTAGTTCTAGGGATGGTCTGAAGTAGCCCCTGTTTTCCGGCTACTTCGCCATCGACACTTTCAAAAAACGGTAGCCGCTCAAATCCCGGTCAAACCTGCCGTCTATTTCAGCCTTTTTTGCCGCTGCAAGCACCTCGCAGCAGTCACTTCACTCTTCACGGACGCACCTCTCCTGCATTGGAGAGCAAATGTCGACGCGCCATCCAAATGTTCGACAGGGCGAACAGCGTCACCATCTGAGCAGTGTTTTTCACCAAGCCTCGGAAGCGCACTTTCGTATAACCAAACTGGCGCTTGATCACCCGAAATGGATGCTCAACCTTGGAGCGAACCTGGGCCTTGGCTCTTTCGATCTTACGTATCGCTTTGTATAACGCGCTGCGGTTACCGTGCTTTTTGTAAGTGCTGCGCCGGGCTGCAATCTGCCAGATGACTTGGCGCCCCTCATGCTCTTCACGCTTCTCTACACCGGTATAGCCCGCATCAGCGCAGACCACGTTCTCACCACCGTGCAGCAGTTTGTCGACTTGGGTTACGTCCGCGACGTTGGCCGCAGTGACCACCACGCTGTGCACAAGCCCGGACTCATCGTCGACACCAATGTGAGCTTTGGCACCGAAGTGGTGAGTCGGCCACAGGAACTGCCCCCGTAGCCGCTCGCAGAACCGTACGTGACACTCTCGCGTCATACGGCTCCCGTTATCCAACCTGTTGCTCGGTTACTTGCCAGTGATAAAACAGTCGAGGGGCAGCCTTATGCACCGTGTCCAACCATTTAGATATACGCCGCTTGCGCCCGTGAAGTATTTTGTACTTACGACCGGCCCAACGCTTGAGCGCGCTATCGATATGTCGAAAGATACCAAGCATGGCCGTCCGATAGAACGCGCCATAGTACTGCCACCAACCTTGTATCACTGGGTTGTAAAGCCGAGCCACAGCAGCCAGCGTCACATGAGTTTGGCGGCTGACCCGCCACTCGCGCACTGCTCGCCGCATCCGCTTCAACGCTTGCGCACTGACTCCCGGAAGGAAGCTGGTGAAAAGCTTGTTCTGCTGGCCGATTGCCTTCCTAGGTCTAAAAGTGAAACCAAGGAAGGTAAAGCTCACATGCGGATACCCTGCGCGTCGATTGCTGTCCTTGCAGTACACGATTTTCGATTTCTCGGGATGCATCGTGAGGCCACAAACCGCTAGACGTGAAGCGATTGAACGCATCACGTGTTCTGCTTGCCTCTGGCTACGACAATGCACTACCGCATCATCGGCATACCGGGCAAAAGGACAGTTTGGGCTATTTCGTTGCATCCATGCGTCAAAGGCGTAATGCATGAACAGATTCATCAACATGGGACTGATCACGCCGCCTTGCGGGGTGCCACGTTCGCGTTGAATGCGAACGCCATCTGCTGCCTCGAATGGAGCAACCAGCCATCGTTCGATGTACAGCAGTATCCAATCCTCTTTGATATGGGTTCGCACCGCTTTCATCAGCAGTTCATGATCAATGTGATCGAAAGCCGCCTTGATATCAAACTCCACCACCCAGTCGTATCGCCAGCAGCGTTCGCGTGTGATCGCTATGGCCTGTTTGGCTGAACGTCCTGGTCGGTATCCATATGAGTCCGGATGGAAAAGCGCATCCAGCTTTGGCTCGATGAGGAGTTTGACTACAGTTTGTGCGATACGGTCGCTGACCGTCGGCACTCCCAACCTGCGTATACCCCCCGATGCCTTCGGTATCTCAACAGCCTTGACCGGCGGCGGGAAATAAGACCCCGACGACATTCGATTCCATAGCTTGTAAAGATTCTTCGGCAGGTTCCGCTCAAAATCGGCAATGGTCTCATCGTCGATTCCAGCAGCTCCCCGGTTGGTTCTGACCTGCTGATAGGCCTCCCATATCACGCGCTTCGCTATGTTGTAAGGTTTGTTCGAACTCACACCGCTCATCCCCTGAGGTTGGCGGCGTTCGTTGACAGGATAACGCCTCCCCTTCGCTCCAGCTTCATTACAAAGCCTTCATCACTACTACAGGAGGCTCCGCCCCTTATTCCAGCATTGGTATTCTTCCTCATGGTTTTAGCCATTTGTCATTTTCCTTTGCATCTGGAACAAGGTTCTCACGTTCCGTACCCAAGCCTGTATGAAGATCATGCCGCCTTTACACCGGCTGCCACTGGGGCCGTAAGCAGGTAACGCCCCAACTCGTCCTGAAGCCAATACTCAACCTCAGTTTCGACAGCACTTTAGGGAATAACGATGCGTCATCGGACGGTTTGCTCTCGCTCATCTTCTCCATACTCACCTGCCATCATCATGGGATGACTTTTCCTCGGTCGCTCACCACCGCACCTTTTGGATGCAGCAGCACCGGGTGGTTTGAAGCCTGCTCCTGCAAGCCGACTTCGGAAGGCCTACTTCCATCTTCGGTACAGCATCACAGGTCATACGACCTGTGTTCGTGACACACAATACTGGTTGCCCTTCTTGGTCTGATGCATTTCCGGGTCGCGTTTGCCGTCCTTGTTCTTGGTCGAACTGGGCGCATGAATCAGAGTGGCATCGACGATGGTGCCTTGTCGCAGTGACAAGCCACGGTCGCCCAAATAGCCATTGATCACGCCGAGAATACCGGTGGCCAACTCATGCTTTTCCAGCAGGCGACGGAAGTTGAGGATGGTGGTTTCATCCGGGATTCGCTCCAGGCTCAGACCGGAAAACTGGCGCAGGATCGTCGTCTCGTACAGCGCCTCTTCCATCGCCGGATCGCTGTAACCGAACCAGTTCTGCATTAGATGAATCCGCAGCATCGCCATCAGCGGATAGGCTGGACGGCCCCCTTCGCCCTTTGGGTAATGAGGTTTGATCAGAGCAATCAAACCCTCCCAGGGTACGACCCGATCCATCTCTATCAGGAACAGCTCCTTGCGGGTCTGCTTGCGCTTACCGGCGTACTCGGCATCGGCGAAGGTCATTTGTTTCATCATCGAAAAGCTCGGCGATTGGTGTCCGGGGATTTTGCCAAATCAGGAAGTCTTTTTCAGGATTTCCCTAGATAAGCGTCAACAAGTCAGCGCCTGTTTCCTGACGGCGGCATATATCGAAACCGGAGCGCACCTCTGTCGCCAGTTGAATGGCAGGCTATGATACCAACTAGATTCAAGCTGAACCTTGGCTGGATCAACAATGAAACATTCACTGCCCGGCTACGCTTGGTAAAAATGCAGCACGTAGAATTGTTTACTCAATACCGATTCAAGGCGACCATTGGCCGCTGCCCGAGCGTCAGGGTGTCGTCGCCCTCATCGCCACGGTTGACAGCACCATTGAACGCCAGGGTGAGCCGGCCCGGTCTGAATGACGGCACACCCACCCTACCCACCACAAGGATCAAGAGAGCGCCGCGTGGAATCCGAAGTCAGTCGAGTTCAACTCAGTCACGATCCACGCAGTCAGCATGACGATCCCCTGCTGGATAGTCTGTTGAGCCTGTGTGTCCTGCATCAGAAACCCGCCAGCCGGGTCATGCTGACCACCGGCCTGCCGCTGCCCGCCCAGCGCCTGAGCCCCGAGCTGCTGCCCCGCGCCGCCGCCCGGGCTGGCCTGCAGGGGCGCCTGCTGCAGCGCAAGCTGGAGCAAATCCCGGGCATCGCCATGCCGGCCATGCTGCTGCTCAAGGAAGGTCGCAGCGCCGTCCTGTTGGGCTGGGAGAACGAAGACACCGCGCGCCTGCTGCTCAGCGAGAGCGACGGCGGCGAGGTGCATGTCAGCCGCGAAGCCTTGCAAAGCGACTACAGTGGCCGGGTGTTCTTCGCCCAGCCGCAGCACAAGTTCGACGTCAACCACGGTAACCTCATCCCGCGGGCCAAGTCGTGGTTCCGCGATACCCTGCTGCGCAGCAAGTGGCTGTACATCGATGCCATCGCCGCCAGCCTGGTGATCAACCTGATCGCCCTGGCCGCGCCGCTGTTCGTGATGAACGTGTATGACCGCGTGGTGCCCAACCAGGCCACTGCGACGCTTTGGGTGCTGGCCGTCGGCATCGCCGGCGCCTATATCTTCGACCTGATCCTCAAGGGCTTGCGTGGCTTGTGCCTGGACCTGGCCGGCAAGAAGACCGACCTGATCATTTCGGCGACCCTTTTCGAACGCATCGTCGGCATGTCGATGAAGTACCGCCCGGCACGGGTCGGCAGTTTTGCCCAGAACATTCACGAGTTCCAGGGCCTGCGCGACTTCCTCGCCTCGCTGACCCTGACCAGCCTGATCGACCTGCCGTTCACCATCCTGATCCTGATCGTCATCGCCATCATTGGCGGGCACCTGGTATGGATCCCGATCATCGCCTTCCCGTTGGCCCTGGGCATCGGCTACGCCCTGCAACGGCCGCTGATGGCGACCATGGAGCGGACCATGGCCCTGGCCTCGGAGCGCCAATCCAGCCTGATCGAGACCCTGGCCGGCCTGGATGCGGTGAAGGTCAACAATGCCGAAAGCGAACGCCAGTACATGTGGGAGCAAACCCTCGGCACCCTCAGCCGCCTGGAACTGCGCGTGAAGGTGCTGTCGAGCCTGGCAATGAACATCACCCTGCTGATCCAGCAACTGGCGGGCGTGGCGATGATCTGCACCGGCGTGTACCTGATCATCGACGGCAACCTGAGCATGGGCGGCCTGGTGGCCTGCTACATGCTCAGTGGCCGGGCCCTCGGCCCACTGGGCCAGCTCAACGGCCTGCTCGCCCGCTACCAGCAGGCCAAGGTGACCATGGTCTCCACCGACCACATGATGGAGCTGCCGCAAGAGCGCAACTTCGAGGAGCGGCCACTGAGCCGCAAGGTGCTGCAGGGCAGTGTCGAGTTCCGCGGGGTCGACTTCACCTACCCGAACCAGCAGAACCTGGCCCTCAAGAACATCAACCTGACCATCCGCCCCGGTGAAAAGGTGGGCATCATCGGCCGCAGCGGCTCGGGCAAGAGCTCGCTGGCCAAGCTCATCGTCGGCCTGTACGAGGCCGATGGTGGCTCGCTGCTGGTCGATGGCGTGGACATTCGCCAGATCGATGTCAGCGAACTGCGCCATAACATCGGCTACGTCCCCCAGGACATCCAGCTGTTGGCCGGCACCCTGCGCGACAACCTGGTCAGCGGTGCCCGCTACATCGAGGACGAGATGATCCTGCAGGCGGCCGAGCTGGCCGGCGTGCATGAGTTCGCCCGGCTGCACCCGGACGGTTACGAGCTGCAAGTGGGTGAGCGCGGGCAGAACCTGTCCGGCGGCCAGCGGCAGAACGTTGCCCTGGGCCGTGCGCTGCTGCTCAACCCGCAGATTCTGCTGCTGGACGAGCCGACCAGCGCCATGGACAACACCGGTGAAGAACGCCTCAAGCAACGCCTGCAAGCGGTGGTGGAAAACAAGACGGTACTGCTGGTCACGCACCGTGCCTCGCTGCTGTCGCTGGTGGACCGGTTGATCGTCATCGATCGCGGGCAGATTGTCGCCGACGGCCCGAAAGCCGCGGTCATGGATGCGCTGAAGAAGGGGCAGATCAGTGTCGCATAAGCTGGAAGTGGGGCAATTCAAGGGCCTGCGCCGCTATTTCAAAGGCTCCGACTCGCTGGGCGGCCAGCCGCTGCCAGAGATCAACAAGGCCCTGATCGAAGACGCGCCGCGGGTTGTGCGGCTGACCATCTGGGGCGTGATCCTGTTCTTCGTGTTCCTGATCGTGTGGGCCAGCGTCGCTCCCATCGACGAAGTCACGCGGGGCGAAGGCAAGGCCATTCCATCCTCCAAGGTGCAGAAGATCCAGAACCTGGAGGGCGGGATCGTTGCCGAGATCTTCGCCAAGGAAGGGGAGATCGTCGAAGTGGGCCAGCCATTGTTGCGCCTGGATGAAACCCGCTTCGCCTCCAACGTCGGCGAAACCGAGGCCGACCGCCTGGCCATGGCCTTGCGGGTCGAGCGCCTGAGCGCCGAGGTCGAGGACAGCCCACTGAAAATCGATGAGGCGCTACGCAAAGCCGCGCCAAGCCAGGCAGCCAGCGAAGAGTCGCTGTACCAGAGCCGGCGCCAGCAATTGCAGGACGAGATTGGCGGCCTGCAGCAGCAGCTTGTCCAGCGCCAGCAGGAACTGCGCGAATACAGCTCCAAACGCGCCCAGTACGCCAACAGCCTGGGACTGCTGCGCAAAGAGATCAGCATGTCTGAGCCACTGGTGGCCACCGGTGCGATCTCCCAGGTCGAGGTGCTGCGCCTGCGCCGTGCCGAAGTGGAGAACCGCGGCCAGCTGGATTCCACTGCACTGGCCATACCACGGGCCGAGGCGGCCATCCGCGAAGTGCAGAGCAAGATCGAAGAGACCCGCGGCAAATTCCGCAGCGAAGCGCTGACCCAGCTGAACGAGGCGCGCACCGAGCTGAACAAGGCCACCGCCACCAGCAAGGCGCTGGACGACCGGGTGCACCGCACCATGGTCACTTCGCCAGTGCGCGGTATCGTCAAGCAACTGCTGGTGAACACCATTGGCGGGGTGATCCAGCCTGGCAGCGATATCATCGAAATCGTGCCGCTGGACGACTCTCTGGTTATCGAAGCGAAGATCCTGCCCAAGGACATCGCCTTCCTGCATCCGGGCCAGGAAGCGACGGTCAAGTTCACGGCCTATGACTACACCATCTACGGTGGGCTCAAGGCCAAGCTGGAGCAGATCGGCGCCGACACCATCACCGATGAAGACAAGAAGACCACCTACTACCTGATCAAGCTGCGCACCGATCGCAGCCACCTGGGGACTGACGAGAAACCGCTGCTGATCATTCCGGGGATGGTGGCGACGGTGGATATCATGACCGGCAAGAAGACCATCATGAGCTACCTGCTCAAGCCGATCATGAAGGCGCGTTCGGAAGCGCTGCGCGAGCGTTGATGATCCTGGCCACTGTATTCAGTGGCCCCTCTGGCCTTATCGCCGGCAAGCCAGCTCCCACAGGTACAGCGCATGCCTTGAGTTTTGCGCTGTACCTGTGGGAGCAACTGTCTTTAGAAATTTATTTTCAAGCGTGCCATTCGGGCAGGGCTTCGCTCGATACCGCGTAGCGGTGTCGCTGGCGAAGCCCGCATTTGTAGAAAATCGATCCTCGTTCGTGATCAGGGTGCGGGTACCTGAGGCTTGAGCTCTTTCCACTCCGTTCCGTCACGCAGCATTGCGTTCAGGCGCACCAGCAACACGCGCATGCACGCCACTGCGGCAACTTTTGCGCGCTTGCCTCGGGCTATCAGGGCTTCATAGCGGGTTCTAACTTCTGGGACATGCTGGATCATTGACCAGATCGACATGTAGGCCGCCTTGCGGACTCTGTAACGCCCGCCTTCGATCTTCCTCGGGCCACTCTTCTTGCCGCTGTCTTTGTTGTACGGCGCTAACCCAGCCAAGGCTGCAATTTCGCGCCCCGTCACGCTTCCCAGCTCAGGTAGGTAGGCCATGAAGGTGCCACAACTGATGACGCCAATCCCTTTCACAGACCTTAGCCGCATGGCTGTCGTGCGATCCAGCACGTTCGAGGCACGCTCAATCGCCTTGTCCAAGGCCTTAATCTGATCATTCAGGTAAGCGACATGCTCGGTATAAACGGTAATGGCCGTAGCTGAAGTGGTTTGTTTCATCCGACGCTTGTCATCATCCCGATGCTGGACAAGATTGCCACGGAGTTTGATGAGCTCTCCCAGTTCATCCCGATCTTGATTAGGCTCTATCTGCGGCAAGTCCTCGAAGTCCCTGGCAAACCGCGCCAGCATCTGGGCGTCGATCTTGTCAGTCTTGGCAATTTTGCCCATGGCACTCGCATAGTCCCGACAGCGCCTGGGGTTGACCCTGACGACGTTCAAACCCTCCAGTCGCAAGGCTTTGAATACGGCCCGTTCATAGCCACCGGTGGCTTCCAGCAAGACCCGTTCGACCTCAAGCTCGTTCAGGCATGCGATCAGTTGCGCAAAGCCCTCAGAGTCATTCCTGACCTGGAACTGGGGAATACTTTCAGGAAGAAAGCCCACATCCAGAGTCGCTTTCGAAACGTCGAGACCAACGAAGTAGGAAATCATCGCCAAGCCCTCTTACACTCAAGAAGTGAGAGCACTCTGACTTAGCCCTAGCTTGTGACTGCGAGTTCGCCACTCATTCAACTGTTCGGGCTTAGGTCAGAGTGGGAGGTGGATGGCGACTAGGCTCCCACTCGTGCTTTAGAGCACACCTGGCTTTCAGTCTGCCATCCACTGCTCTCACCCTTTCGAGTTTAAGAGACCTTGAAGACACAAGCTGGCTTGCCGGCGATAGGGCCGGAACTGCAAACCCGACACTCACCCCCAAGGCGCAGGCTCGCCCACCAGTTGCCCCTGAATCCCGCTCACGCCCATTTCCTGCAACACCAACCGCTCCCCTTCCGTTTCGACCCGCTCGGCAATCAACGGCAGGTCGATGCTGTGTGCCGCGCGCTGGATCGCTTCGATGAACAGCCGCTTGTGCTGCTCATGGTCGATGTTGCGGATATAACTGCCGTCGATCTTCAGGTACGCCAGGCCCAGGTGCGCGAGGTTACCGATCATGCTGAAGCGCCCGCCAAAGCGTTGCAGCGCCAGGCCGAAGCCGAGCGCGTGCAGGCGCCGGGTCAGTTGCTCGAGGGCGGATTGCTCGGGCAACTGCTCTTCGCCGATCTCGAAGATCAGGCGTGGCCCCAGCGCCGTATGCTGGCCCAGCAGTTCGTAGACACGCTGCAAGGCCTTGGGGTCGGCCAGGGTGGCAGCAGACAGGTTCAGCGCCAGCACCTGGTCATGCCCACGCAGGTGCGCCAGTACTTTCTCCAGCACCAACATGTCCAACCGCGACATCCAGCCGAAGCGCTCCAACCAGGGCAGGAAGCGCCCCGCCGGCAGTGCCTCGCCCTGGCTATCCTTCAAGCGCGAAATCACCTTGTGGTGCAGCACCCGTTGCCCAGTGCCGCAATCCACCACCGGCTGGAAGAACAGCTCGAAATGCCCGTTGGTGAACGCCTGGTCGAGCCGTTCATGCCAGGCATGCTGGCTGTCTGCGGCAACTGCGGCGACACCTTGTTCAAGGCATACCCAGCCCGGCGTCGGCTGGTTCTCGGCGCGGGCCAGGGCCTCGTCGGCAAGTTTGAGCAGCGCCTGGGGGGCGTCACCGGGGCTGTAGGGCGCAAGGCCGATGCAGGCCACCGGGTCGATATCACTGGCGCCGGTTTCATGCAGGCTCTGCAACGTCGCTTCCAGGGCCTGGGCGAGCTGCACCGCCTCTTCATGCACCATGCCCGGCGCCAGCACGGCGAACTCGCCACCGCGGCTGCGGGAAATCAGGTCGTTGGTTTCCGGGTAGCTGGCACAGGTGCGGCGCAGTTGCTCCCCCACGGCCTGCAGCAACTGGTCGGTACGCTGGCCACCCAGTCGGGCATTCAACCCTGCCAGCCCCTGGACCCGCAGTAATAGCAGGTAGCCGGCGCGCGCTTCCTCCAGGTTGCTTACCCGGGTGTTCAACTGCATCTCGAAATAGCGGCGGTTGGACAGCCCGGTCAGGCTGTCCTGGTAGGACTCGGCACGCAACCGTTCACTGCGCTCGGCCTGCTCGGTGAACAGTGCCTTGAGCTTCTCGACCATCTGATTCATCGCCTGCACCACGCGGCGCAGTTCTGGCGTGCGCGGCAGTTCAGGCAGGCTGAGGAACTCGCGACGGGCAATGGCGTGGGACTGCTCGACCATGTAGTCCAGCGGCCGCAACTGGCGGCGCAACAGCAACGCGCCGAGCACGGCACTGGCCGCGCCGCACAGCAGCAACCAGCCCAGGCTGCCAAGGGCGCTTTGCCATAGCTTGGCAATGGCGAACATCGGGTGGCTGATCACTTCAACGCGCGCAGCCTGCTGCCAGCCGCGGCTGACGATGGCATCGCCACCGGCGGCCTCGAGGCCGATCAGGTGCACGAACCAGCGCGGCACACCGGCAGGATCAGGCTCGGCGTGACGCTCCACCAGTACGGCATTGGACCCCAGGTCGACGACCTTGATGCTTGCGTAATAACCACTGTCGAAGATCGAACTGACCATCAACTCGACCATCGCCGGGTCGTCGATATTCGGCGTCAGCGACAGCGCCAGCGCGGTAGCCGCATCCTGGGCGTGCGAGCGCAACTGGTTGACGTACTGGCTGCGCGAACTTTCCAGGCTGACCATGAAACTGCCACTGAAGGCGACCACCAGGAACAGGCAAATGGCCAACAGCAATTGTTTGAACAGTGACATCTGTGCTCCTTCAGTAAACCGGCTCGGCCGGGAACCCTTCGGCCTGCATTTTCTTCAGCAGATCCTGCCAGCGTGACAGCCGCTTGGTATCGCCGACCTTCTTGTTGCCTGCGGCCCCCGTCAGCCACAGCCCTTCGCCATTGAAGGCGTATACCGGCAGCAGGTCGGGACGCTGGCTGGCCGGCTTGATGGCATCCATCAGGCTGTCGAGCACCAGGGGTTGTGCCTGTGGGCTTGAATAATAGGTCAGGACCATGTGCGCCCGGTTCTGCCGCAATGCCTTGACGTAGGTGATGCGCAGTTTCTCGCTCGGGATACCCATACGCCGCAGGCTGAAATATTTGGCGATGGCGTAGTCCTCGCAGTCCCCTGCGCCCTTGATCAGAGCCTGCACAGGCGTGGCCCAGTAATCGACCTCATGCCACAGGTCGATGTCTTCGACATAGCGCAATTGTTGGTTGAAGAAGCGGTTGGCCGCCTGCAACCGCTCAAGCTCCGTGCCCTGCTTCTGCGTGGCCATCAGGTTCTGCCAGGCATCGATACGGCCCTTCCCGGCACCCAGCGGGCCGTACAAGGCCTGTGACTTGCGGCTGATCTGGGAAAAGTCCCAATCCGCGTGCAAGCCGCCCAGCAGCAAACTGCCCAGCAGCGCGGCCAAGGCGGCACGTTGCACAACGGTTTTGAGCATCCAGGATATCGCCACTGCGAAGCCCTGTTCAGGCCAGTCGAAAGCAGCGATGGTGCGGCTTGCCACGGCAAAAGACAATGGCACCCTGCAATCATGCACCCTTTGGTCAGCCGACCTACACTTTCTAATTAGATCGTTCTATAGGCCGCTTCCTTTGGCAGGCGACTTCATCCACCATAGCCGCGCTTTTGGGGCGCTCGTTCCACTGCGGGTACAGGTTTGACACCCTCACGAGCTGCCACTAGTGTCATTGGATCCAACTTTAGTCATCGTTGAGGCAGGCGTCGCGTGGCCGAAAAAATCAAATTGAGCAATGTGCTGGCCAGCGAGCAACTGTTGCCGCACCAGGCCCGCGGCGTGATCGAAGAACGCCTGCGCAGCGCCATTCTCGATGGCCGCTTGCCCCCAGGTACCGCTGTGCGACAACAAGAGCTGGCCACCTTGTTCGGCGTCAGCCGCATGCCCGTGCGTGAAGCCCTGCGCCAGCTCGAAGCGCAATCGCTGCTGAAAGTGGAGATGCACAAGGGCGCGGTGGTTGCGCCATTGATCGGCGAGGATGCGGTGGACACCTATGCCCTGCGCGTCCTGCTCGAAAGCGAGGCGCTGCGCCAGTCCATCCCGCTGCTCGATGCCAGCGACATCGCCAGCGCTCGCGGGTATATCCAGCAACTGGAGAACGAAACCCGGCATGCCGAAATCGGCCGCCTGAACCGCCTGTTCCACATGGCGTTGTACAACAAGGCGCCGAACAAGAAGCTGCTGCGCCTGATCGAAAACGAATTGAACGAGGAAGAGCGCTTCCTGCGTTTTCATCTTTCGTCCATGGGCCTGGGCAAGCTTACCCAGGATGATCACAACGCGCTGGTGGACGCAGCCAGCGACAAGCTGGTGGACAAGGCGATAGCGGTGCTGGAACAGCACCTGAATACCGCGGCACGGGTAATCCGCAAGTACCTGGATACGCAGCTGAGGCGCTGATGCGTGGGTGACTGCACGCACGGCGCAGTCAGATGGGTTGCAAATTGATTGAGCCGCGCCAACAATGAGACTAATTATCATTCATGTCCATTGATGCCAGCGCCCTCCTCCATGCCCAGCAACGACTCCGTGCAAACGCTCTACAGTGACCACCACGGCTGGCTGCATGCCTGGCTGCGCAGCAAGCTGGGCAATGCCGCCGATGCCGCCGACCTGGCCCAGGACACCTTCGTGCGCCTGCTGCAGCGTCGCGAGCAGCTGCAGTTGAACACACCCAGGGCCTTCTTGCGCACGGTTGCGCGCGGGTTGGTGATCGATCACTGGCGCCGCGAGGAGCTGCACAGGGCCTACCTCGAGGCACTGGCCCACATGCCGGAAGCACAAACCCCTTCAGCCGAAACCCGCGAGCTGCTGCTGGAGTTGCTGGAGCGCATAGCGCGCATGCTCGATGGTCTCAAGCCCAAAGTACGTCGCGCGTTCCTGCTGGCCCAATGCGAGGGGCTGAAGCACCAGGCCATCGCCGAGCAGATGGGGATATCCGTGCGTACCGTGGAGCGTTACATCGCCGATGCGCTCTACCATTGCTACGTCCTGCGCTATGAAGACGAGTGCTGAAGCGATGACCGCCGCACACCCTGGGGCAACAGCGGTCAAACAGGCCATTCAGTGGATGCTGAGGCTGCGCGAGAGCGGCCATGACCCTGCCCTGCAGCAACAGTGCGCGCAATGGCGCAGTGCCCGCCACGAACACGAACAGGCCTGGCAACGGGTGCTGCACTTGCATCAGGAGCTCGACCTGCGTGCCATCCCTGGCGCCGGGGTCGCCTTGCAGACTCTGGAAACCAGCCAACGGCGCCTGCACCGCCGGCAGGCGCTGAAGCTGCTTGGCGGCGTTGCCATGGCGGGGTCGGCTGCATGGCTGGGCAAAGACCTCGATGCGGTCAGCGCCTGGGCAGCGGACTATGCCACCGGTACGGGTGAACGACGCAGCTTCCCGCTTGCCGATGGCTCGCTGATGCAACTCAATACCCGCAGTGCCGTGGACGTGGTTTTCAATGACCAGCAGCACCTGATCCGCTTAAAGCAGGGGGAACTGATGATTACCTGCAATTCGCAGCGTCCCTTGCTGGTACAAACTCGCGACGCGTTGCTGGAAGGGTTCGAAGGGCGCTTTGTCGCACGTCAGGACAGCGACTGTACTCGGGTCAGCGTCAGTCACGGCAAAGTGGCGATACACCGGCCCGGCAATGGCCAACTGCAGTGGATCGAAAGCGGCCAGAACTGGCGCCTGGATGCTCAAGGTGCGCACCGGCTGGAAAGCGTGGACATGGACGCGATGGCCTGGAGCGAAGGGCTGATCGTCACCCGGGACATGCGCCTGTTCGACTTCCTCGCACAGGTCAGCCGTTATCGCCATGGCTACCTGACCTGCAGCGACGAGATCGCCGATTTGCGGCTGTCGGGTGTGTTCCGCCTGGAAGACCCCGAGCAACTGCTGCAGTTGCTCCCACGCACGCTACCTGTGCGGGTTCGCCAACGTACACGCTGGTGGGTGCGGGTGGAGGGCCTGGCCTGATCAGGCTTTTCTGGTTTTTGGCGGGTTTTCAACGCCGGTCCGGCTAGGACAGTAAGCGACACCTTCTGCCCTTCAACACCTCACGGACCACTCATGCCTATCACCCCGGTGCAAACGCACACGTGTAACACGAATGATTTTCGACCTGTCTTGCAATCCGCACTATTGCGCAAGGCCGTCCGCGCTGCCCTGTTTGGCACCGCCTTGGGCCTGACAGCAGCCCCGCAACTCTCCGTGGCGGCTGAGACAGCGCAGGTCAGCCACCACTATGCGATCCCGGCCGGACAGTTGGATGACGTGCTTAACCAGTTCGCTCGCC
The DNA here is from genome assembly GCF_032701105.1 of Pseudomonas sp. NBB. Classification (NCBI taxonomy): domain Bacteria; kingdom Pseudomonadati; phylum Pseudomonadota; class Gammaproteobacteria; order Pseudomonadales; family Pseudomonadaceae; genus Pseudomonas; species Pseudomonas sp. NBB. The sequence goes on along the minus strand of NZ_CP103994.1, from coordinate 135,369 downwards.
AGGCCGGCATCACCCTGTCAAGCACGCCTCAGCTCACCGATGGACTACACTCCAACGGCCTGCAGGGGCAGTACACCACCGATCAGGCCCTACGCCAGCTGCTCAATGGCAGCGGCCTGGAAGCCGTCAGCCAGGGCGGACGCAGCTACGTGCTGCAGGCACAACCGCAGGACGCAGCTCTGTCGTTGCCAGACACCGATATCCGAAGCTTTACCCTCGGCAATGCACTGGGCAGCACCGACGGTTACAACGCCACGCACAGCCAGGTGGCAACCAAGACCAGCATGCCGTTGGTGGAAACGTCCCAATCCGTTTCGGTGGTTACCCGCCAGCAGATTGATGACCAAGGCTCGCAGACCGTTGCCCAGGCCATGCGTTACACGCCTGGGGTACTGACCAACCCATACGGTGCGACCCATCGCTATGATTATGTGGCCATGCGCGGTTTCAACGACGGTTCGGTGGACAATATCTACGTCGACGGGCTCAAGTCGATGGGGGACAACGGCACCTACAGCACCATGCAGGTGGACCCGTACTTCCTCGAACGCATCGACATTCTGAAAGGGCCGTCTTCGGTACTGTATGGCCGAAGCTCGCCGGGAGGCCTGGTGGCACTGACCACCAAGAAGCCGCTGTTTACCCCCTACCATCAGGTCCAGGCCACGGTCGGCACCCAGGGGCAGCGTGGCATGGGTTTCGACTTCAGCGGCTCTGTGGATGACGATAAGCGCATTGCTTATCGCCTGACAGGCCTGGCGGATGCTTCCGACACACAGTTCGACCACAACAAGGAAGAACGCTACGCCATCGCGCCGGCCGTCAGCATCGACTTCACCGAAGACACCTCGCTCACCTTGCAGGCCTATCTGCAGCATGATCCCAACGGCGGCTACCACGGCGGCAACCCGGCAGACGGCATGCTGCACAAGCGCAACGGCTTGCGCCTGTCAGACCACTTTTTCGAGGGCGAGCCGGGTATCGACAATTACGAGCGCACCCAACAGTCCTTCAGCTACCAATTCGAGCATCGCTTCAACGATGTCTTCACCGCGCGGCAGAACTTCCGCTACCAGGATTCCGACGTGTCGATGGACCAGGTGTACTCGGCCGGTTGGGCGGATGCCGACAGCAATATCCTCAACCGCGCCTATACCGGTGGCGACGAGCGCCTGCATTCGTACATCATCGACAACATGCTGCAGGCAGAATTCTTCACTGGAGCCGCCAAGCACACCCTGTTGCTGGGCGCCGACTACCAACGGCGCAAGGCCGACGTGACGTGGCGTTATGGTACGGTCGACCCTCTGGATGCCGGCAACCCGCAGTACGGCAATGGCAACCTTCAGGTGCTGGGCGAAAATCGCTACCAGCGCCGCTTGCAGCAAACAGGCGTGTACCTGCAGGACCTGGTGGAGCTGGACCAGTGGCGCTTCTCTTTGGGGCTGCGCCAAGACTGGGTGAAGGTGTCCGAGGAGAATCGGGACAGCAACACCAAGGTCAGCGATCAACGCTCCAAGTTCACTACCCGGGCTGGGGTGCTCTACCTGTTCGAGAACGGCATTGCGCCGTATGTCAGCTACTCGGAGTCGTTCAACCCCAATACCGTCTCCGACCAGGAAGGTCGCCCGCTGGCACCGACCGAGGGCACGCAATGGGAAGCTGGCATCAAGTATCAGCCACCGGGCAGCGACAACCTGTTCACCGCATCGGTGTTCCGCATCGAGCAGGAGAACCTGGCCTCGAAACAGCCTGATGAAGACTTCTATCGCCCTGTAGGCCAAGTTCGCTCGCAAGGGCTGGAGCTTGAGGCTCATGTGCAGCTGACCGACAGCCTCAAGCTGCTGGGTGGCTATACCTTTACCGATATCGAGTATTCCAAGTCGATGCCGAGCCTGGTGTCGGGCAACCTGGACAACAAGGGCAATTCGCCAACCCAGGCGCCGAAGCAGATGTTCTCGCTGTGGGCTGATTACATCTTCCGTCAGGGGGCCCTGGATGGCCTGCGGCTGGGCGGTGGGGTGCGGTATGTGGGGTACAGCTGGGTGGATGCGGAAAACAGCATGAAGGTGCCTTCCTATACCCTGCTCGACGCCTCGATCGGCTATGACCTGGGCAAGGTCGGCCTCAAGGGCGTGGATGTGCGCCTGAACGCCAATAACCTTACCAATGAAAGCTACATCACCTCGTGTGCCAGCCTGAACTACTGCTACATGGGTGAAGAGCGCAACGTCAGCGCAACGGTCAGCTATCAGTTCTGATCTGACGACGGCCGCGAATACACGGTTTTGTAGGAGCGGCCTTGTGTCGCGATCGGGCGCGCAGCGGCCGCAATTCAGGCGCCGCGGTTTGTCTGGGTGATCGGGGATGCAGGTTTTGCGGCCGCTGCGCGCCCGATCGCGACGCAAGGCCGCTCCCACAGGAACCGCATATACCTTGGGAGCTTTAGGCCCGGAAAAGACAAAGCCCCTGTCTGCATCGCAGACAGGGGCTTTGGGTTTGAATCTTGACGATGACCTACTCTCACATGGGGAAACCCCACACTACCATCGGCGATGCATCGTTTCACTGCTGAGTTCGGGATGGGATCAGGTGGTTCCAATGCTCTATGGTCGTCAAGAAATTCTGTGTGCTGGCCCGTCCCTCGGACGTGCCTGCGAATCTCTGTAGTTCCTACTTAAAGGCAAAACCCCTACCTGCATGCGCAGATAGGGGTTTGCGAAATGAATCTTGACGATGACCTACTCTCACATGGGGAAACCCCACACTACCATCGGCGATGCATCGTTTCACTGCTGAGTTCGGGATGGGATCAGGTGGTTCCAATGCTCTATGGTCGTCAAGAAATTCTGTTGCCAGAATGTCCAGATGGACAGCCCAGCGAATTCGGATATGTGAATTTGTGGTTGCGAACTTTCGGTTCTTTCGTCTTCACCACCGCAATCTGCGCTTGGCAAATTGCTTGGGTGTTATATGGTCAAGCCTCACGGGCAATTAGTATTGGTTAGCTCAACGCCTCACAGCGCTTACACACCCAACCTATCAACGTCGTAGTCTTCGACGGCCCTTCAGGGGATTCAAGATCCCAGTGAGATCTCATCTTGAGGCAAGTTTCCCGCTTAGATGCTTTCAGCGGTTATCTCTTCCGAACATAGCTACCCGGCAATGCCACTGGCGTGACAACCGGAACACCAGAGGTTCGTCCACTCCGGTCCTCTCGTACTAGGAGCAGCCCCTCTCAAATCTCAAACGTCCACGGCAGATAGGGACCGAACTGTCTCACGACGTTCTAAACCCAGCTCGCGTACCACTTTAAATGGCGAACAGCCATACCCTTGGGACCGGCTTCAGCCCCAGGATGTGATGAGCCGACATCGAGGTGCCAAACACCGCCGTCGATATGAACTCTTGGGCGGTATCAGCCTGTTATCCCCGGAGTACCTTTTATCCGTTGAGCGATGGCCCTTCCATACAGAACCACCGGATCACTAAGACCTACTTTCGTACCTGCTCGACGTGTTGGTCTCGCAGTCAAGCGCGCTTTTGCCTTTATACTCTACGACCGATTTCCGACCGGTCTGAGCGCACCTTCGTACTCCTCCGTTACTCTTTGGGAGGAGACCGCCCCAGTCAAACTACCCACCATACACTGTCCTCGATCCGGATCACGGACCTGAGTTAGAACCTCAAAGTTGCCAGGGTGGTATTTCAAGGATGGCTCCATGAGAACTGGCGTCCCCACTTCAAAGCCTCCCACCTATCCTACACAAGCAAATTCAAAGTCCAGTGCAAAGCTATAGTAAAGGTTCACGGGGTCTTTCCGTCTAGCCGCGGATACACTGCATCTTCACAGCGATTTCAATTTCACTGAGTCTCGGGTGGAGACAGCGCCGCCATCGTTACGCCATTCGTGCAGGTCGGAACTTACCCGACAAGGAATTTCGCTACCTTAGGACCGTTATAGTTACGGCCGCCGTTTACCGGGGCTTCGATCAAGAGCTTCGCTTGCGCTAACCCCATCAATTAACCTTCCGGCACCGGGCAGGCGTCACACCCTATACGTCCACTTTCGTGTTTGCAGAGTGCTGTGTTTTTAATAAACAGTCGCAGCGGCCTGGTATCTTCGACCGGCATGGGCTTACGGAGCAAGTCCTTCACCCTCGCCGGCGCACCTTCTCCCGAAGTTACGGTGCCATTTTGCCTAGTTCCTTCACCCGAGTTCTCTCAAGCGCCTTGGTATTCTCTACCTAACCACCTGTGTCGGTTTGGGGTACGGTTCCCAGTTATCTGAAGCTTAGGAGCTTTTCTTGGAAGCATGGTATCAACCACTTCGTCGCCTAAAGGCAACTCGTCATCAGCTCTCGGCCTTGAAATCCCGGATTTGCCTAAGATTTCAGCCTACCACCTTAAACCTGGACAACCAACGCCAGGCTGGCCTAACCTTCTCCGTCCCTCCATCGCAATAACTGGAAGTACAGGAATATTAACCTGTTTTCCATCGACTACGCTTTTCAGCCTCGCCTTAGGGACCGACTAACCCTGCGTCGATTAACGTTGCGCAGGAAACCTTGGTCTTTCGGCGTGCGAGTTTTTCACTCGCATTGTCGTTACTCATGTCAGCATTCGCACTTCTGATACCTCCAGCAAGCTTCTCAACTCACCTTCACAGGCTTACAGAACGCTCCTCTACCGCATCACCAAAAGGTGATACCCGTAGCTTCGGTGCATGGTTTGAGCCCCGTTACATCTTCCGCGCAGGCCGACTCGACTAGTGAGCTATTACGCTTTCTTTAAAGGGTGGCTGCTTCTAAGCCAACCTCCTAGCTGTCTAAGCCTTCCCACATCGTTTCCCACTTAACCATGACTTTGGGACCTTAGCTGACGGTCTGGGTTGTTTCCCTTTTCACGACGGACGTTAGCACCCGCCGTGTGTCTCCCATGCTCGGCACTTCCAGGTATTCGGAGTTTGCATCGGTTTGGTAAGTCGGGATGACCCCCTAGCCGAAACAGTGCTCTACCCCCTGGAGTGATACATGAGGCGCTACCTAAATAGCTTTCGAGGAGAACCAGCTATCTCCGAGCTTGATTAGCCTTTCACTCCGATCCACAGGTCATCCGCTAACTTTTCAACGGTAGTCGGTTCGGTCCTCCAGTCAGTGTTACCTAACCTTCAACCTGCCCATGGATAGATCGCCCGGTTTCGGGTCTATACCCAGCGACTAAACGCCCTATTAAGACTCGCTTTCGCTACGCCTCCCCTATTCGGTTAAGCTCGCCACTGAATATAAGTCGCTGACCCATTATACAAAAGGTACGCAGTCACCTAACAAAGTAGGCTCCCACTGCTTGTACGCATACGGTTTCAGGTTCTATTTCACTCCCCTCTCCGGGGTTCTTTTCGCCTTTCCCTCACGGTACTGGTTCACTATCGGTCAGTCAGTAGTATTTAGCCTTGGAGGATGGTCCCCCCATATTCAGACAAAGTTTCTCGTGCTCCGTCCTACTCGATTTCATTGACAAGAGATTTTCGTGTACGGGGCTATCACCCACTATGGCCACACTTTCCAGAGCGTTCCACTAATCTCAAACCAACTTAAGGGCTGGTCCCCGTTCGCTCGCCACTACTAAGGGAATCTCGGTTGATTTCTTTTCCTCAGGGTACTTAGATGTTTCAGTTCCCCTGGTTCGCCTCTTGCACCTATGTATTCAGTACAAGATACTCAGCTTGTGCTGAGTGGGTTCCCCCATTCAGAGATCTCTGGATCACAGTCTGTTTGCCGACTCCCCAGAGCTTATCGCAGGCTACCACGTCTTTCATCGCCTCTGACTGCCAAGGCATCCACCGTATGCGCTTCTTCACTTGACCATATAACCCCAAGCAATCTGGTTATACTGTGAAGACGACATTCGCCGAAAATTCGCATTTCGCTCAATTAAGAGCAGAACTCACAAATTTTACCTTAGCCTGATTAACCAGCAGTGAAACTGGTCATCAGTCTATATCTATCACATATCCGAATTTTTAAAGAACGATCTGACAAAAGTCAGAAATCAACATTCGAAGCGAATGCTCATTTCCAAGTTCTGATCAGGAACAACATTAGATCTATAGAGACCTTGATCGCCTTCAACCATGAATCAAGCAATTCGTGTGGGAGCTCATCAGCAGGCTGATGTCGTCGATTAAGGAGGTGATCCAGCCGCAGGTTCCCCTACGGCTACCTTGTTACGACTTCACCCCAGTCATGAATCACACCGTGGTAACCGTCCTCCCGAAGGTTAGACTAGCTACTTCTGGTGCAACCCACTCCCATGGTGTGACGGGCGGTGTGTACAAGGCCCGGGAACGTATTCACCGCGACATTCTGATTCGCGATTACTAGCGATTCCGACTTCACGCAGTCGAGTTGCAGACTGCGATCCGGACTACGATCGGTTTTGTGAGATTAGCTCCACCTCGCGGCTTGGCAACCCTCTGTACCGACCATTGTAGCACGTGTGTAGCCCAGGCCGTAAGGGCCATGATGACTTGACGTCATCCCCACCTTCCTCCGGTTTGTCACCGGCAGTCTCCTTAGAGTGCCCACCATGACGTGCTGGTAACTAAGGACAAGGGTTGCGCTCGTTACGGGACTTAACCCAACATCTCACGACACGAGCTGACGACAGCCATGCAGCACCTGTGTCAGAGTTCCCGAAGGCACCAATCCATCTCTGGAAAGTTCTCTGCATGTCAAGGCCTGGTAAGGTTCTTCGCGTTGCTTCGAATTAAACCACATGCTCCACCGCTTGTGCGGGCCCCCGTCAATTCATTTGAGTTTTAACCTTGCGGCCGTACTCCCCAGGCGGTCAACTTAATGCGTTAGCTGCGCCACTAAAATCTCAAGGATTCCAACGGCTAGTTGACATCGTTTACGGCGTGGACTACCAGGGTATCTAATCCTGTTTGCTCCCCACGCTTTCGCACCTCAGTGTCAGTATCAGTCCAGGTGGTCGCCTTCGCCACTGGTGTTCCTTCCTATATCTACGCATTTCACCGCTACACAGGAAATTCCACCACCCTCTACCGTACTCTAGCTCGCCAGTTTTGGATGCAGTTCCCAGGTTGAGCCCGGGGCTTTCACATCCAACTTAACGAACCACCTACGCGCGCTTTACGCCCAGTAATTCCGATTAACGCTTGCACCCTCTGTATTACCGCGGCTGCTGGCACAGAGTTAGCCGGTGCTTATTCTGTCGGTAACGTCAAAACAGCAAGGTATTAACTTACTGCCCTTCCTCCCAACTTAAAGTGCTTTACAATCCGAAGACCTTCTTCACACACGCGGCATGGCTGGATCAGGCTTTCGCCCATTGTCCAATATTCCCCACTGCTGCCTCCCGTAGGAGTCTGGACCGTGTCTCAGTTCCAGTGTGACTGATCATCCTCTCAGACCAGTTACGGATCGTCGCCTTGGTGAGCCATTACCCCACCAACTAGCTAATCCGACCTAGGCTCATCTGATAGCGCAAGGCCCGAAGGTCCCCTGCTTTCTCCCGTAGGACGTATGCGGTATTAGCGTTCCTTTCGAAACGTTGTCCCCCACTACCAGGCAGATTCCTAGGCATTACTCACCCGTCCGCCGCTGAATCAAGGAGCAAGCTCCCGTCATCCGCTCGACTTGCATGTGTTAGGCCTGCCGCCAGCGTTCAATCTGAGCCATGATCAAACTCTTCAGTTCAATACTGCTTGGGTTTTTAAGAAACCCTAAACTTGGCTCAGCAATCTCAAATGACTATGTGATTTCTCGCATGGCCACTTGTGATGCTGATAATCTTTTTGACTATCAGTCCGTACTCACAAGCACCCACACGAATTGCTTGATTCGATTTGTTAAAGAGCGGTTGGTTAAGAGCTTTTCGTCTCAACCGAGGCGCGCATTCTACGCTTTCCTCATTTGCTGTCAAGCGTTTATTTTGAAGTTTTTGGCGAGAAACTCGTTTAACTTCAGACACTTGACTCGCTTCGATCTCTCGTCGCGGGAGGTGAATAATACAGCATTCAAAAACGCTGTCAACCACCTTTTTACCACCACTGGCTGGCTGCGTAGCCTACCAGGAGAAGCGATAGCTTCTACTTAAAGACAAAACCCCTACCTGCATGTGCAGATAGGGGTTTTGCGAAATGAATCTTGACGATGACCTACTCTCACATGGGGAAACCCCACACTACCATCGGCGATGCATCGTTTCACTGCTGAGTTCGGGATGGGATCAGGTGGTTCCAATGCTCTATGGTCGTCAAGAAATTCTGTTGCCAGAATGTCCAGATGGACAGCCCAGCGAATCCGGATATGCGATATTTGTGGTTGCGAACTTTCGGTTCTTTCGTCTTCACCACCGCAATCTGCGCTTGGCAAATTGCTTGGGTGTTATATGGTCAAGCCTCACGGGCAATTAGTATTGGTTAGCTCAACGCCTCACAGCGCTTACACACCCAACCTATCAACGTCGTAGTCTTCGACGGCCCTTCAGGGGATTCAAGATCCCAGTGAGATCTCATCTTGAGGCAAGTTTCCCGCTTAGATGCTTTCAGCGGTTATCTCTTCCGAACATAGCTACCCGGCAATGCCACTGGCGTGACAACCGGAACACCAGAGGTTCGTCCACTCCGGTCCTCTCGTACTAGGAGCAGCCCCTCTCAAATCTCAAACGTCCACGGCAGATAGGGACCGAACTGTCTCACGACGTTCTAAACCCAGCTCGCGTACCACTTTAAATGGCGAACAGCCATACCCTTGGGACCGGCTTCAGCCCCAGGATGTGATGAGCCGACATCGAGGTGCCAAACACCGCCGTCGATATGAACTCTTGGGCGGTATCAGCCTGTTATCCCCGGAGTACCTTTTATCCGTTGAGCGATGGCCCTTCCATACAGAACCACCGGATCACTAAGACCTACTTTCGTACCTGCTCGACGTGTTGGTCTCGCAGTCAAGCGCGCTTTTGCCTTTATACTCTACGACCGATTTCCGACCGGTCTGAGCGCACCTTCGTACTCCTCCGTTACTCTTTGGGAGGAGACCGCCCCAGTCAAACTACCCACCATACACTGTCCTCGATCCGGATCACGGACCTGAGTTAGAACCTCAAAGTTGCCAGGGTGGTATTTCAAGGATGGCTCCATGAGAACTGGCGTCCCCACTTCAAAGCCTCCCACCTATCCTACACAAGCAAATTCAAAGTCCAGTGCAAAGCTATAGTAAAGGTTCACGGGGTCTTTCCGTCTAGCCGCGGATACACTGCATCTTCACAGCGATTTCAATTTCACTGAGTCTCGGGTGGAGACAGCGCCGCCATCGTTACGCCATTCGTGCAGGTCGGAACTTACCCGACAAGGAATTTCGCTACCTTAGGACCGTTATAGTTACGGCCGCCGTTTACCGGGGCTTCGATCAAGAGCTTCGCTTGCGCTAACCCCATCAATTAACCTTCCGGCACCGGGCAGGCGTCACACCCTATACGTCCACTTTCGTGTTTGCAGAGTGCTGTGTTTTTAATAAACAGTCGCAGCGGCCTGGTATCTTCGACCGGCATGGGCTTACGGAGCAAGTCCTTCACCCTCGCCGGCGCACCTTCTCCCGAAGTTACGGTGCCATTTTGCCTAGTTCCTTCACCCGAGTTCTCTCAAGCGCCTTGGTATTCTCTACCTAACCACCTGTGTCGGTTTGGGGTACGGTTCCCAGTTATCTGAAGCTTAGGAGCTTTTCTTGGAAGCATGGTATCAACCACTTCGTCGCCTAAAGGCAACTCGTCATCAGCTCTCGGCCTTGAAATCCCGGATTTGCCTAAGATTTCAGCCTACCACCTTAAACCTGGACAACCAACGCCAGGCTGGCCTAACCTTCTCCGTCCCTCCATCGCAATAACTGGAAGTACAGGAATATTAACCTGTTTTCCATCGACTACGCTTTTCAGCCTCGCCTTAGGGACCGACTAACCCTGCGTCGATTAACGTTGCGCAGGAAACCTTGGTCTTTCGGCGTGCGAGTTTTTCACTCGCATTGTCGTTACTCATGTCAGCATTCGCACTTCTGATACCTCCAGCAAGCTTCTCAACTCACCTTCACAGGCTTACAGAACGCTCCTCTACCGCATCACCAAAAGGTGATACCCGTAGCTTCGGTGCATGGTTTGAGCCCCGTTACATCTTCCGCGCAGGCCGACTCGACTAGTGAGCTATTACGCTTTCTTTAAAGGGTGGCTGCTTCTAAGCCAACCTCCTAGCTGTCTAAGCCTTCCCACATCGTTTCCCACTTAACCATGACTTTGGGACCTTAGCTGACGGTCTGGGTTGTTTCCCTTTTCACGACGGACGTTAGCACCCGCCGTGTGTCTCCCATGCTCGGCACTTCCAGGTATTCGGAGTTTGCATCGGTTTGGTAAGTCGGGATGACCCCCTAGCCGAAACAGTGCTCTACCCCCTGGAGTGATACATGAGGCGCTACCTAAATAGCTTTCGAGGAGAACCAGCTATCTCCGAGCTTGATTAGCCTTTCACTCCGATCCACAGGTCATCCGCTAACTTTTCAACGGTAGTCGGTTCGGTCCTCCAGTCAGTGTTACCTAACCTTCAACCTGCCCATGGATAGATCGCCCGGTTTCGGGTCTATACCCAGCGACTAAACGCCCTATTAAGACTCGCTTTCGCTACGCCTCCCCTATTCGGTTAAGCTCGCCACTGAATATAAGTCGCTGACCCATTATACAAAAGGTACGCAGTCACCTAACAAAGTAGGCTCCCACTGCTTGTACGCATACGGTTTCAGGTTCTATTTCACTCCCCTCTCCGGGGTTCTTTTCGCCTTTCCCTCACGGTACTGGTTCACTATCGGTCAGTCAGTAGTATTTAGCCTTGGAGGATGGTCCCCCCATATTCAGACAAAGTTTCTCGTGCTCCGTCCTACTCGATTTCATTGACAAGAGATTTTCGTGTACGGGGCTATCACCCACTATGGCCACACTTTCCAGAGCGTTCCACTAATCTCAAACCAACTTAAGGGCTGGTCCCCGTTCGCTCGCCACTACTAAGGGAATCTCGGTTGATTTCTTTTCCTCAGGGTACTTAGATGTTTCAGTTCCCCTGGTTCGCCTCTTGCACCTATGTATTCAGTACAAGATACTCAGCTTGTGCTGAGTGGGTTCCCCCATTCAGAGATCTCTGGATCACAGTCTGTTTGCCGACTCCCCAGAGCTTATCGCAGGCTACCACGTCTTTCATCGCCTCTGACTGCCAAGGCATCCACCGTATGCGCTTCTTCACTTGACCATATAACCCCAAGCAATCTGGTTATACTGTGAAGACGACATTCGCCGAAAATTCGCATGTTGCGCTTGCGCGCAGAACTCACAAATTTTACCTTAGCCTGATTTCCAGCAGTGAAACTGGTCATCAGTCTATATCTATCACATATCCGAATTTTTAAAGAACGATCTGACAAAAGCCAGAAATCAACATTCACACTGGAATGTTCATTTCTAAGTTCTGATCAAGTGCAACACTTCACAACCGCAGAAAGTGGTGGAGCCAAGCGGGATCGAACCGCTGACCTCCTGCGTGCAAGGCAGGCGCTCTCCCAGCTGAGCTATGGCCCCGTATTCTACGGCTGAACCATGTAATGGTAGGTCTGGGCAGATTTGAACTGCCGACCTCACCCTTATCAGGGGTGCGCTCTAACCAACTGAGCTACAGACCTATAACAGGGTCGCGTTACAGCATCGTCTTTTACAATGAATCAAGCAATTCGTGTGGGAGCTCATCAGTAGGCTGATGTCGTCGATTAAGGAGGTGATCCAGCCGCAGGTTCCCCTACGGCTACCTTGTTACGACTTCACCCCAGTCATGAATCACACCGTGGTAACCGTCCTCCCGAAGGTTAGACTAGCTACTTCTGGTGCAACCCACTCCCATGGTGTGACGGGCGGTGTGTACAAGGCCCGGGAACGTATTCACCGCGACATTCTGATTCGCGATTACTAGCGATTCCGACTTCACGCAGTCGAGTTGCAGACTGCGATCCGGACTACGATCGGTTTTGTGAGATTAGCTCCACCTCGCGGCTTGGCAACCCTCTGTACCGACCATTGTAGCACGTGTGTAGCCCAGGCCGTAAGGGCCATGATGACTTGACGTCATCCCCACCTTCCTCCGGTTTGTCACCGGCAGTCTCCTTAGAGTGCCCACCATGACGTGCTGGTAACTAAGGACAAGGGTTGCGCTCGTTACGGGACTTAACCCAACATCTCACGACACGAGCTGACGACAGCCATGCAGCACCTGTGTCAGAGTTCCCGAAGGCACCAATCCATCTCTGGAAAGTTCTCTGCATGTCAAGGCCTGGTAAGGTTCTTCGCGTTGCTTCGAATTAAACCACATGCTCCACCGCTTGTGCGGGCCCCCGTCAATTCATTTGAGTTTTAACCTTGCGGCCGTACTCCCCAGGCGGTCAACTTAATGCGTTAGCTGCGCCACTAAAATCTCAAGGATTCCAACGGCTAGTTGACATCGTTTACGGCGTGGACTACCAGGGTATCTAATCCTGTTTGCTCCCCACGCTTTCGCACCTCAGTGTCAGTATCAGTCCAGGTGGTCGCCTTCGCCACTGGTGTTCCTTCCTATATCTACGCATTTCACCGCTACACAGGAAATTCCACCACCCTCTACCGTACTCTAGCTCGCCAGTTTTGGATGCAGTTCCCAGGTTGAGCCCGGGGCTTTCACATCCAACTTAACGAACCACCTACGCGCGCTTTACGCCCAGTAATTCCGATTAACGCTTGCACCCTCTGTATTACCGCGGCTGCTGGCACAGAGTTAGCCGGTGCTTATTCTGTCGGTAACGTCAAAACAGCAAGGTATTAACTTACTGCCCTTCCTCCCAACTTAAAGTGCTTTACAATCCGAAGACCTTCTTCACACACGCGGCATGGCTGGATCAGGCTTTCGCCCATTGTCCAATATTCCCCACTGCTGCCTCCCGTAGGAGTCTGGACCGTGTCTCAGTTCCAGTGTGACTGATCATCCTCTCAGACCAGTTACGGATCGTCGCCTTGGTGAGCCATTACCTCACCAACTAGCTAATCCGACCTAGGCTCATCTGATAGCGCAAGGCCCGAAGGTCCCCTGCTTTCTCCCGTAGGACGTATGCGGTATTAGCGTTCCTTTCGAAACGTTGTCCCCCACTACCAGGCAGATTCCTAGGCATTACTCACCCGTCCGCCGCTGAATCAAGGAGCAAGCTCCCGTCATCCGCTCGACTTGCATGTGTTAGGCCTGCCGCCAGCGTTCAATCTGAGCCATGATCAAACTCTTCAGTTCAATACTGCTTGGGTTTTTAAGAAACCCTAAACTTGGCTCAGCAATCTCAAATGACTATGTGATTTCTCGCATGGCCACTTGTGATGCTGATAATCTTTTTGACTATCAGTCCGTACTCACAAGCACCCACACGAATTGCTTGATTCGATTTGTTAAAGAGCGGTTGGTTAAGAGCTTTTCGTCTCAACCGAGGCGCGCATTCTACGCTTTCCTCATTTGCTGTCAAGCGTTTATTTTGAAGTTTTTGGCGAGAAACTCGTTTAGCTTCAAACACTTGACTCGCTGCGATCTCTCGTAGCGGGAGGCGAATCATACAGCGTTTAGAAGCGCTGTCAACCATCATCTCGACCGCTATCGACCGAAGGATCGAAGCGCCTCCAGTACTACCTGGATAGCTTAACTCTTTGAATTTCAAGGAGTTTTTCTTTCCGACTACGCTGGAAGTGCGGCGCATTATAAGGGGATTAGGAAGCCCGTCAACCTTTAATTTCAAGAAAGTGAAATATAAGAGGAAAAGATGGCATCAGGGCCACCAGGTGCTCGCCACAACACATTCTGCGCCTATGAGATCGAGCGCCAGAGAACCCAAGGCAGGCACCTCTCAAAGCCAACACCATCTCAAAACAGCCCCTGAGCGCCCTGCCTCAACCAAGCAGCCAAAACCCTAAAAGCAAAGCAGGGAGGCCTGACGGCCTCCCCGCTTTTCAGTAAAACCCGCTGCCTCTAGAGCACACCAGCACCACGCAAGCGCTGCACCTCAGCGGTATCCAGGCCCAACACCTCCCCCAGCACCATCTCGGTATGCTCGCCCAGCAGCGGCGGCGCCCGGCGATATTCCACCGGTGTCTCCGACAACCGTATCGGGCTCGCCACCTGCGGCACGCTACCCGCCAATGGATGCGGAATATTCACCGCCAACCCACGAGCCAGCACCTGAGGATCCTGGAACATCTGCGCCAGGTCATTGATAGGCCCACACGGCACCCCCGCAGCCTCCAGCTGGCTCACCCACTCGGCCGTGGTCTTGAACACCGTAGCCTGGCGGATCAATGGAATCAGCTCGGCCCGGTTGGCCACCCGCAGCTTGTTGGTAACGAAACGCGGATCATCCGCCCATTGCGGCTGCCCGGCCACCTCGGCGAACCTGCGAAACTGGCTATCGTTACCCACGGTAAGAATGAAGTCGCCATCCGCCGTCGGAAAATCCTGGTAAGGCACGATATTGGGATGCGCATTCCCCAGGCGGCGAGGCGGGTTGCCCGTGGTCAGGTAGTTCATCGCCTGGTTCGCCAAGCAGGCTACCTGCACATCGAGCAACGCCATGTCGACATGCTGGCCCACCCCGGTCTGGTCCCGATGGGCGAGCGCAGCAAGGATGGCTACCGTGGAATACAACCCGGTCAGGATGTCGGTCAGTGCCACCCCAACCTTGACCGGCCCCGCACCTTCCTCGCCCTCCGGGCGACCGGTCAGGCTCATCAGCCCGCCCAAACCCTGGATCATGAAGTCATAACCCGCGCGCTTGGCATAAGGCCCAGTCTGACCGAAGCCGGTGATGGAACAATAGATAAGCCGCGGGTTGACCGCCTTCAGGCTCTGATAGTCCAGCCCATAGGCAGCCAACCCACCCACCTTGAAGTTTTCGATGACGATATCCGACTTCGCCGCCAACTCATGCACCAGGCGCTGCCCTTCGGACTGGGTAAAGTCGATGGTCACCGAGCGCTTGTTACGGTTGGCCGACAGGTAATAGGCCGCCTCACCGGTGTTCTCACCCTGGGTGTCCTTGAGGAAAGGTGGCCCCCATGAACGGGTATCGTCACCACTGCCAGGGCGCTCGACCTTGATCACGTCGGCGCCAAGGTCAGCGAGAATCTGGCCAGACCATGGGCCGGCCAACACGCGCGAAAGGTCCAGCACCCGCAGATGTGATAGCGCGCCCATGGGCTGGCTCCTTATCAATAGAAGGCCTGGATACCGGTTTGCGCACGCCCCAGGATCAGTGCATGCACGTCGTGGGTACCTTCATAGGTGTTGACCACCTCCAGGTTGACCAGGTGACGGGCCACCCCGAACTCGTCGGAGATGCCATTGCCACCCAGCATGTCACGCGCCATGCGGGCGATATCCAACGCCTTGCCGCAGGAGTTGCGCTTCATGATCGAGGTGATTTCCACCGCCGCGGTACCTTCGTCCTTCATCCGCCCCAGGCGCAGGCAGCCCTGCAGCGCCAGGGTGATTTCGGTCTGCATGTCGGCCAGCTTCTTCTGGATCAGCTGGTTGGCAGCCAGCGGGCGGCCGAACTGCTGACGATCCAGGGTGTATTGACGTGCGGTGTGCCAGCAGGCTTCGGCGGCACCCAATGCGCCCCAGGAGATGCCATAGCGGGCCGAGTTCAGGCAGGTGAACGGACCTTTGAGGCCGCGCACATCCGGGAAGATGTTTTCTTCCGGCACGAACACATTGTCCATGACGATTTCACCGGTGATCGAGGCGCGCAGGCCGACCTTGCCGTGGATCGCCGGGGCGCTAAGGCCTTCCCAGCCCTTTTCCAGAACAAAGCCGCGGATATCACCCGTATCATCCTTGGCCCAGACCACGAACACATCGGCGATCGGGCTGTTGGTGATCCACATCTTGCTGCCGGTAAGGCGGTAGCCGCCATCGACCTTCCGGGCACGCGTGATCATCGAGCCCGGGTCAGAACCGTGATTCGGCTCGGTCAAGCCAAAGCAACCGATCCACTCACCACTGGCCAGTCTGGGCAAATACTTCTGCTTTTGCGCCTCGGTACCGAATTCGTTGATCGGCACCATCACCAGCGACGACTGCACGCTCATCATCGAGCGGTAACCCGAGTCGATACGCTCCACTTCGCGAGCGATCAGGCCATAGCATACGTAATTGAGGCCGCTACCACCGTACTGCTCGGGAATGGTGGCGCCCAGCAGCCCGACCTCACCCATCTCGCGGAAGATCGCCGGATCAGTCTGCTCATGACGAAAGGCCTCGAGCACACGCGGGGCCAGCTTGTCCTGGGCGAACTGATAAGCGCTGTCACGTACCATGCGCTCTTCTTCAGTGAGCTGCTGATCGAGCAGCAGCGGGTCGATCCAGTTGAAGCTTGCTTTACCGGCCATGAGCGAAATCCTCGAAATAGGGGGCAGTTTCTTGTGCCTTTGAGCCTAGGCCTGATCGGCCGCCGCGACAAACGAGGATTGCGCACCAATTAGTGATAATTTGTCACTTCGTGAATCGGCAAAACGCCATATTGACAGCCTTACAAGTGAGGTTGACGTACATGCGCCGCAAGATCCCCAGTACCGCCGCCCTGGTTTGCTTCGAGGCGGCGGCACGCAACGAGAGCTTCACCAAGGCCGCCCAGGAACTCGCCCTGACCCAGAGTGCCGTCTGTCGGCAGATCGGCGGCCTGGAGGCCTTCCTCAATGTGGAACTGTTCCGCCGCTCGCGCCGCGGCGTGAAGCTGACCGAAGCCGGCCTTTCCTATAGCCGCCAGGTTGCCGCCCAACTGGACGCAGTGGAACGCGACACCCTGTCGGTGATGCGCCAGCAGGGCGCCAACGTGATCGAGCTGGCCGTGGTGCCGACCTTCGGCACCCAGTGGCTGCTACCGCGGCTCAAGGACTTCCAGCAATGCCACCCGGAGGTCACGGTCAACCTCACAAACCGCACCCGGCCATTCCTGTTTGCCGACACCACCTTTGACGCCGCTATCTATTTCGGCGACGCCGACTGGTCCGGTACCCAGTCGCACCGGCTGATGGGGGAAAACCCGGTACCAGTGTGCAGCCCGGCGCTGCTGGACGGGCAGGGCATGCTCGAGGCGCGCCGCATCGCGCAACTGCCACTGCTGCAGCAAAGCACGCGCCCCTATGCCTGGCGGCAATGGTTCGGCAGCGTCGGCATGAATGTAGAGCGCGACATGACAGGCCCGCGCTATGAACTATTCTCGATGCTCGCCCAGGCGGCCATGCACCAGATGGGCATCGCCCTGATTCCGCCGTTCCTGATTCAGCGCGAGTTGGAGGAGGGGAGGTTGGTGGTCGCTAACAGACATGCCCTGAGTAGCGACAAGGCCTACTATCTGATGATCCCAGAGCGGAAGGTGGAGTCGGCCTCGCTGCGCGCCTTTCGCGACTGGCTGCTGAGCCAGGCCCTGGCGTATACCGCAAGAGCGATAAGCTGACTTCGTAGTCAATTATTTTAAACACCTACAGATATATGTATTTGTCGCATATACATAAACTGTTATGCACCCCAGAAAAATACCCTTTAACCCTGCTGACTACGCGGCTTTGCAGGTTATTTTGCGACATTCACCAAGCCATAAGCGGATTGAGCGCAATTTTTTTGATTTTTTCTCCTAAGCTGCCAATAGCCCATGCTTGAGGGGCTGCAGCCTTATCGTTGCGACATACGGTCACAGGGTGACTTGTAGTTTTAACTTCGTTTCGCTCCAGAACCGGTTGAAGGCCTCTGGCTTCGTCTGCAAAATGCTTCGCCCGCCCGGGATTCGGCGGGTTGGCGCTCCACAGCCGCCCCAGCGCACCATCCGAAGTGTGCTGGCTTTTACAAAGACAAAAGGTCACCGCAGGAGAAATAGTCGTGCACATTGGTGTTCCTCTCGAGACGCAGACCGGTGAGACAAGGGTCGCTGCGACCCCAGAAACCATCAAGAAACTGATTGGCCAGGGCCATCAGGTCACCGTCCAACGGGGGGCAGGGCTCAACGCCAGCATTCCGGACAGTGCCTATGAGGCCGTGGGTGCTTCCCTGGGGAGCGCAGCCGATGCCTACGGCGCCCAACTGGTCCTCAAGGTGGTCGCTCCCAACGACCAGGAACTGGCGCTGATCAACAGCGGCAGCCTTCTGGTGGGCATGCTCAACCCGTTCAACAGCGAACTGATCGGCAAGATGGCTGAACGCGGTATTACCGCCTTTGCCCTTGAAGCGGCGCCGCGTACCTCGCGGGCGCAGAGCCTGGACGTGCTGTCGTCGCAGGCCAACATCGCCGGTTACAAGGCGGTATTGCTGGCTGCCCATCACTACCCACGCTTCATGCCCATGCTGATGACCGCCGCCGGTACCGTTAAGGCCGCGCGCGTGTTGATCCTGGGCGCAGGCGTTGCCGGCCTGCAGGCCATCGCCACGGCCAAGCGCCTGGGCGCAGTGATTGAGGCCTCCGATGTACGCCCGGCCGTGAAGGAGCAGATCGAGTCGCTGGGCGCCAAGTTCATCGACGTGCCCTACGAAACCGATGAGGAGCGCGAGTGCGCCGAAGGCGTCGGCGGCTATGCCCGACCAATGCCGGCCAGCTGGATGCAACGCCAGGCCCAGGCCGTGCATGAGCGCGCCAAGCAGGCGGATATCGTCATCACCACGGCGCTGATTCCCGGCCGCAAGGCGCCGACGCTGCTCAGCGCCGAGACCGTGGCGCAGATGAAACCCGGCTCGGTGGTCATCGACCTGGCCGCAGCCCAAGGCGGCAACTGCCCGCTGACCGTGGCTGATCAGGTGGTGATGGAGAACGGCGTGATCATCGTCGGCCCGACCAACCTGCCGGCCCAGGTGGGCGCCGATGCCTCGGCGCTGTATGCACGCAACCTGCTGGACTTCATGAAGCTGCTGTTCGACAAGGACGGCGCGTTGGTCATCAACCTCGAAGACGATATCGTCGCGGCCTGCCTCATGTGCCGTGATGGTCAAGTCGTCCGCAAGAACGGCTAAGGAGCACGACAATGGAAGACATGCTGATTTCCCATGGCATCTACAACCTGATCATCTTCGTGCTGGCCATCTATGTGGGCTATCACGTGGTGTGGAACGTCACCCCGGCGCTGCACACGCCGCTGATGGCCGTGACCAACGCCATCTCCGCCATCGTCATCGTCGGCGCCATGCTGGCTGCCGCACTGACCGTGACCCCGGCAGGCAAACTGATGGGTACTCTCGCCGTGGCCCTGGCCGCGGTCAATGTGTTCGGTGGCTTCCTGGTCACCCGCCGCATGCTTGAGATGTTCAAGAAGAAAGCCAAGAACGAGGCGCAGAAGTAAGCATGAGCATGAATCTGGTAACGCTTCTCTACCTTGTCGCCTCGGTATGCTTCATCCAGGCGCTCAAGGGTCTGTCGCACCCGACCACCTCGCGGCGCGGTAACCTGTTCGGCATGATCGGCATGGGGATCGCCATCCTCACTACGGTTGGCCTTATATATAAGCTGGGCGCGCTCTCTGTTGGCAACGGCAGCGCCACCGCCGGCATCGGTTACGTCATCGTCGGCCTGCTGGTCGGCGGTACCGCCGGTTCGATCATGGCCAAGCGCGTCGAGATGACCAAGATGCCGGAGCTGGTCGCCTTCATGCACAGCATGATCGGCCTTGCCGCCGTATTCATCGCCATCGCCGCCGTGCTGGAGCCGCAATCGATGGGCATCGTTGCCGCGATCAGCGACCCGATCCCCACCGGTAACCGCCTGGAGCTGTTCCTCGGCGCTGCCATCGGTGCCATTACCTTCTCCGGTTCGGTGATCGCCTTCGGCAAGCTGTCGGGCAAGTACAAGTTCCGCCTGTTCCAGGGCGCACCAGTACAGTTCGCCGGCCAGCACAAGCTGAACCTGATCCTCGGCCTGACCACCATCGCCCTGGGCCTGCTGTTCACCTTCACCGGCCACTACAGTGCCTTCACCCTGATGCTGATCCTGGCCTTCATCATGGGCGTGCTGATCATCATTCCGATCGGTGGCGCCGACATGCCAGTGGTGGTGTCGATGCTCAACAGCTATTCGGGCTGGGCGGCAGCCGGTATCGGCTTCTCGCTGAACAACTCGATGCTGATCATCGCAGGCTCCCTGGTCGGCTCAAGCGGTGCCATCCTCTCGTACATCATGTGCAAGGCGATGAACCGTTCGTTCTTCAACGTCATCCTCGGCGGCTTCGGCGGCGATACCGATACCGGCGCGGCACAAGGCTCGAAAGAGCAGCGCCCGGTGAAATCCGGCTCGGCCGACGATGCCACCTTCCTGCTGAGCAACGCCGACAGCGTGATCATCGTCCCGGGCTACGGCCTGGCGGTGGCCCGTGCCCAGCACGCGCTGAAGGAACTGACCGAGAAACTGAGCCACAACGGCGTGACCGTGAAGTATGCGATCCACCCGGTGGCGGGGCGTATGCCTGGGCACATGAACGTGCTGCTGGCCGAGGCCGAAGTGCCGTACGACCAAGTGTTCGAAATGGAAGACATCAACGCCGAGTTCGGCCAGGCCGACGTGGTACTGGTGCTGGGCGCCAACGACGTGGTCAACCCGGCGGCGAAGAACGATCCCAAGTCGCCGATCGCCGGCATGCCGATCCTTGAAGCGTTCAAGGCCAAGACCATCATCGTCAACAAGCGCTCCATGGCCAGCGGCTATGCCGGCCTCGACAACGAGCTGTTCTACCTGGACAAGACCATGATGGTGTTCGGCGACGCCAAGAAGGTCATCGAAGACATGGTGAAGGCGGTGGAGTGACAGCCGCCGTTGCAAACCAGCTGATATAAAGGAAGCCCCGGTCAGAAACGGCCGGGGCTTTTCTTTTATTGATCCGGATCAACGGCTCTATTCCAAGGCTTCTCATACGACCATGGTCGTGGGACGGCAACGGGCGAAATCTCTAGACTGCGCTGCAGTAGCTTCAGTAGCCCGAGATAACAATCCATGTACCGTGATCGTATCCGCTTGTCCTCCCTGCACAGCAAGGTAATGAGTGCGGCTGATGCCGCTGGTCTGATCGAGGACGGCATGACCGTCGGCATGAGCGGTTTCACCCGCGCCGGCGAAGCCAAGGCCGTACCACATGCACTGGCCGAGCGTGCCAAGCAATCGCCACTGAAAATCAGCCTGATGACCGGCGCCAGCCTGGGCAACGACCTGGACAAGCAACTGACCGAGGCCGGCGTGCTGGCCCGCCGCATGCCGTTCCAGGTCGACAGCACCCTGCGCAAGGCCATCAACGACGGCCAGGTGATGTTCATCGACCAGCACCTGTCGGAAACTGTCGAACAACTGCGCAACCAGCAACTGAAACTGCCGGACATCGCGGTCATCGAAGCCGTGGCCATCACCGAACAAGGCCACATCGTACCGACCACCTCGGTGGGCAACTCGGCCAGCTTCGCGATCTTCGCCAAGCAGGTGATCGTCGAGATCAACCTCTCGCACAACACCAACCTCGAAGGCCTGCACGACATCTACATCCCGACCTACCGCCCGACCCGCACGCCAATCCCGTTGGTCAAGGTCGATGACCGTATCGGCAGCACCGCCATCCCGATCGACCCGGCCAAGATCGTCGGCATCGTCATCAGCGACCAGCCGGACTCGCCGTCCACCGTACTGCCGCCGGACGACGAAACCCAGGGCATCGCCGACCACCTGATCAACTTCCTGAAGAAAGAAGTCGAAGCTGGCCGCATGACCAACAAGCTCGGCCCGCTGCAGGCCGGTATCGGCAGCATTGCCAACGCGGTGATGTGCGGCCTGATCGAGTCGCCGTTCGAAGATCTGACCATGTACTCCGAAGTACTGCAGGACTCCACCTTCGACCTGATCGACGCTGGCAAGCTCAGCTTCGCCTCGGGCAGCTCGATCACCCTGTCGACCCGCCGCAATGCCGACGTGTTCGGCAACCTGGAGCGCTACAAGGACAAGCTGGTACTGCGCCCGCAGGAAATCTCCAACCACCCGGAAGTGGTGCGTCGCCTGGGCATCATCGGTATCAATACCGCGCTGGAGTTCGACATCTACGGCAACGTCAACTCCACCCACGTGTGCGGCACCAAGATGATGAATGGCATTGGTGGCTCGGGCGACTTTGCCCGTAACGCCCACCTGGCCGTATTCGTCACCAAGTCGATTGCCAAAGGCGGCGCGATTTCCAGCGTGGTGCCGATGGTCAGCCATGTCGACCACACCGAACACGACGTGGACATCCTGGTCACCGAGCAAGGCCTGGCCGACCTGCGCGGCCTGGCACCGCGCGAGCGGGCCCGGGCGATCATCGATAACTGCGTGCACCCAGACTACCGCGCTGCGCTGAACGACTACTTCGATCGCGCCTGCCAGCGTGGCGGCCATACCCCGCACATCCTGCGCGAAGCCCTGAGCTGGCACGAAAACCTGGAAGAAACCGGGCGCATGCTGGCTAGCTGATTCAGGCTTGGTACGGAACAGCGGCCCTGCTTCTGCTGTTCCGGCCTCTTCGCGGGTAAACCCGCTCCTACAAAGCTATGCAAAACCCTGTAGGAGCGAATGGGCCACAGCAGTCAAACTTTTCTGCCCAACATCCCTCATCAATCATGAAATAAACTGTACTACTGTACTGGTTATTTCGAACCTTCCTCTCCCAAAAATACTGCTCTTCAAGCCAAAGCGCACCAACAAAGTGCAGAGCAGTACAGTTACGCCTATTTCGAGTGCAACAGTAGGGTTACACAGTTAACTGAGCCATCGTCTTTCAACTGAACTGTATCTACTGTTATGGACGACGAAGGAGGATCATGGGCACCAGTTAAATCACTACCTAATCCCGCCATAAGCGGAAGGATGAAACATCATGGAACGTACCCTCAGTTCCGGTCTGGTTTTTGAAAGCAACGCCCAGCAATCCAACGCTTCGCTGCCGCTGCGTGCCCTGTCTACCCTGCTGCTGTGGCAGCGTCGCATGGCCAGCCGCCGTCAACTGGCTCGCCTGGACGCCCGCCTGCTGGCCGACGCTGGTATCAGCGAGTCGCAGCGTTACGAAGAGCTGAGCAAGCCTTTCTGGCGCTAAGCACCGGCTTGCCGGCTGCGGCCGGCACCGCGAATTCCAAAAACCCGTTGCAGGTGACTGCGACGGGTTTTTTGTTTTCAGGGCGCGTACTAGAGCCCTTCGCAGAGCAACATATACAGTCCTGATAAAATAAAAATGTACCAGTACAGTTCATTTGCGCGCCGTTCATTTAACATCCAGATACATCAACGCGTGATACGCTTGGCTTAACAGTCTGGTAGAACCCACTGTTAAAAGTACCGCGACGAGCTGTGCGAGCGTCCGATAAGCAGAACCAGCAGAACCACCCGACCCTAGTCCAGGAGTCCACGATCATGTCCCGTACATACCTGATTGGCGCCACTCTGATGCTGAGCCTGGCCGGCACCGCAAACGCCACCAGCTTCGTCGTCACCACTGACGCCGTCGTCGGCGCGGTGGCCGCGTCCACCGACGCCACTTCCGATGTTTCCTCTTCGTTCCGTGACGACAAGATCGTCCAGGCCGCTCGTGACGACGCCGCCAGCTTCGTTGGCAGCCAGGGCGACATCCGCGGCGCCAAGCTAGAAAGCGCTTTCCTGCACATCCGCTCGCAAATGCCGGCCCTGCAGGCCAGCGACGCGCAACTGGCCCAGGCCATCCTGGCGTTCTGATCCAGACTGAGCCGCCCAGCTGTGCTGGTCCACACCGGCACAGCTGCATCCACCCTTGCCATCCATGTTTCCAGCTGTTGTAGAGCCCATGCGTTATCTGTTGCCGTTGCTGTTCTCCGTTGTTGGCATGGCCAGCGCCAATGCCATGGATACCACCACGCAAGGCCTGGTCATCACCGGCTATGTCACCAGCCAGGTCACCACCGCACCGTTCGACCGCAAACTGGTCCGCCAGGCCCGCGACGATGCCGCCGCCTTCGTCGCCAGCGACGGCCAGATCCGCGGTGCGCGGCTGGAGGCGGCCCTGCAATCCTTACGTCACCATTGCGCCCGGCACAGCGTCGGCGACCTGGAACTGGCGCAAGCAATTCTCGTCCAATGACTACACCTGACTCCCTGTATTTTCGGAGATGCTCCATGCGTAAACCGCTGATTGCCGCTACCCTCGGCATGCTCCTGCTGGCCGACCTGGCCCAGGCACAGACCCTGGTGGCCACCAGCAACATCATCGTGCGTGCCTTTGGCCGTTCGATCGACTTCACCTCTGACACCACCACCTCGATCCGCGATTCCAAAGTGGTGCGTGAAGCCCACGACGACGCCGCCAGCTTCGTCGCCAGCAACGGTGACATCCGTGGTGCCCAGCTCGAGGCGGCCTTCAACACCTTGCGTGAACGCGTGCCCGAAGCGCGCGGCGCCAGCGACCAGGTACTGGCCGAAGCCATCCTCGCGCTGTGAACCGCGTGCGTGCCTGGCTGCTCGGCTGCGCCCTGACGCTGCTCGGCACACCCGCATTGGCCGGCCTGCAGCTTGAGCTGCAGGCATCCGGTCTCGACCCGCAACAAACCCAAGCCACCCAGGCCCTGCTCGACGAAGCCCTGGCCAAGCTGCCCCCACGATTCAAGCAGCGGCTGGACCGCCGGGTGCGGGTCAGCTGGAGCGACAGCATGCCCGCCGACGCCTATGGCCAGGCATCGCTGGTGTCCACCCTCGAGCTCAACCGCCGCCTGCTGCCCAGCCTCACCGATGGCAGCGCCGCCAGCGAGCGCACCCAGCGCCCGCATGGCACGGTGCGTGAAGAACTGCTGGCCACCGTGCTGCACGAGCTCACCCATATCTACGACCGCGCCCGGCTGTGGCCCAGCGCCGAAAACTCGCTGATCACCCGCTGCAAACGCCAGCAAGGCACGTTGGGCAAGGTGGGCCTGCCCGAGGAGTGCCGTGGCCAGGCCGAACGCCGCTTCACCCTCAGCGACGACCCGCGCCTGCTCGACCTGGCCGGCTGGCAGCAGTACGTAGGCCGCCGCGGCGAGCGCGAACAGCACAACGGCCAGTTCGTGCGCAGCCCCGACAGCTATGAACTGAGTAGCCCCAAGGAATACATCGCGGTCAACATGGAGTATTTCCTCCTCGACCCGAGCTACGGCTGCCGCCGTCCAGCGCTCAACCAGTACCTGCGCGAGCACTTCGGCTGGGCCCCGCAACAGGAAACCTGCGCCAAGGGCTTGCCATTCATCAATGCCGGCAGCGACTTCGCTCGCCAGCCACTGGGCGAAATCGACCCGGAGCGGGTCTATGAAGTGGACTACCTGCTGGCCGAGGCCAACCAGAACCTGGTCAGCCGCTGGGGCCACAGCATGCTGCGCTTGGTGATCTGCAAACCAGGACGCCCACGCGGGCCGGACTGCCGCCTGGACCTCGACCAGAGTCTGGTGCTGTCGTACCGCGCCTTCGTCAACGACGTGCAGCTGTCCAGCTGGGACGGCCTGGTCGGTGCCTACCCCTCGCGGCTGTTCGTGCTGCCGCTGGGCCAGGTGATCGACGAATACACCAAGACCGAACTGCGCAGCCTGGCCTCGGTACCCTTGAAGCTCAACCGCGACGAGATCGAGAACCTGGTACGCCAGGCCGCCGAGATGCACTGGAGCTATGACGGCAACTACTGGTTCCTGTCCAACAACTGCGCGGTGGAATCGTTGAAACTGCTGCGCAGCGGCACCGCCAACCCGCGCCTGAACGACCTCGACAGCATCATGCCCAACGGCTTGCTGGCCGTGCTCAAGGGCAGGGGGCTGGCCGACACCAGTGTGCTCGACGACCCGCGCGAGGCGCTGCGCCTGGGCTACCGCTTCGACTCCTACCGCGACCGCTACCAGGCCATGTTCGAGGTGCTGAGGAAACAGCTGCCAATCAAGCAGGCCCAGGTCGAAGACTGGCTGGCCCTGGATGCCGAGCAGCGCCGCCCGTGGTTCGCCCAGGCCGACCTACGCACCAGCGCCGCCTTGCTGCTGCTCGAACAGGCCAGCTTGCGCCGGCAACTGCTGCTGGCCCAGGACGAAGTCAAGCAACGCTACCTGAATGCCGCGGCACGGAACGATGGCAGCGTCAGCAAGGCGGATGCGACCCTCAAGCAGATGCTCGCCAATAGCGGCTTCCTCAGCCGCCCGGCAGAGTTGCTCGATACCCAGGGCTACGGGCTGCCGCAGCCGGAGGAGCGCAAGCACCTGGAGCAGGTGAGCAGCGAGCGGCAGGCACAGTTGCTGCGCTTGAGCACCAGCCTGGACAAAGAGGTGAGGGCGCTGCTGGAGCCTTCGCGGGCCAGGGAAATTGCCGCCGTCGAGGCCAATGTGAAGCAGATCGGTGAACATCTGCGGGCGCTGCACAAGGCCGCAGGCGGCCTGCAATTGTAACGTTTGCGCGGCCGGCCTCTTCGCGGGTGAACCCGCTCCCACAAGGTCACCACAACCTCAAGACCTGTGGGGTTCCTGTGGGAGCGGGTTCACCCGCGAAGAGGCCGGCGCAGGCAGCACAAGGCCTACAGCTTCTCCTCAGCTTCCGAGGGCAAATCCTCATCCAGATGCAGCCAAGGCAACCGGCTGCCCACCCAGATATGCCGATTTGCCCGCACCCGCTCCGGATGATCCAGCGTCGCCACCGTCACATCCACAGTCTCCGGGCTGTGCGTAGTCACCAGCGCCACATGCGCGCCACACTGCCCACAGAAGTAGCGGCTGCAACTGGCCGGCGCCACATAGCAGTTGGGCTGACCCGCCAGCCACCGAAACCCCGAGCGCGGCAGGGTGAGCCAGGTCACCACCAGCCCGCCGCTGACCCGCCGGCAGATCGAACAGTGGCAGTGGGCAATGTCCGTCAGGTCGCCCTCCAGCCGATAACGCAAGGCGCCGCAGTGGCAGCCGCCCTCGGTCACATCCTGCATCACCTACCTCTCGTCGCCTTTGCTTCAGCGAAAGCTGACTGAAAGCTTGCCCTCATAGGATAGCCCCACTACCGGCACGAGACCGGTCAGCCAGGGCACTCCGGTAAAAACCGCGCCCGGCCCAATCAACAACAACAATGGTGATTCTGATGTATTCCTGTACCCGCCTTCTCGCAGTCCCCCTCCGCATGCTCCCCGCGCAGCGCCAAACGCGCTGATCCGCCCGAATCGACGTTCCTTTCGCCGCGCCACGCCTGGAGTATTGCCATGCTGACCTTCCTCGGCTTTGCCATGGTCATCACCTTCATGTACCTGATCATGACCAAGCGCCTGTCGGCCTTGATCGCACTGATCCTGGTACCGATCCTGTTCGCTCTGTTCGGCGGTTTCTCCGCCAAGATCGGCCCCATGATGCTCGAGGGCATCAGCAAGCTCGCGCCTACCGGCGTGATGCTGATGTTCGCCATCCTCTATTTCGCCCTGATGATCGACTCCGGCCTGTTCGACCCGGCCGTGCGCAAGATCCTCAAGCTGGTCAAGGGCGACCCGCTGAAAGTCTCTGTCGGCACCGCGGTACTGGCCCTGGTGGTCTCGCTCGACGGTGACGGCGCCACCACCTACATGATCTGCTGCGCCGCCATGCTGCCGATGTACAGCCGCCTGGGCATGAGCCCGCGGATCATGGCCGGCCTGATCATCCTCGCCGGCGGGGTGATGAACATGACCCCCTGGGGTGGCCCGACCGCCCGCGCCGCCAGCGCCCTGCACGTCGACCCGTCGGACATCTTCGTGCCGATGATCCCGGCCATGCTGTTCGGCGTGCTGGCGATCCTGGCCATTGCCTACCTGTACGGCAAGCGTGAACGCGCCCGCCTGGGCGAGCTGCACCTGCCCACCGACGACATCGACCACAGCGAAATCAGCGTGTCGCAGTACCCGGATGCGCGCCGGCCAAAACTGCTGTACTTCAACGCTGCCCTGACGGCCGCCCTGATGGTCGCACTGATCGCCGGCGTGCTGCCGTTGCCGGTGCTGTTCATGATCGCCTTCAGCATCGCCATGATCGTCAACTACCCGTGCCTGCAGCAGCAGAAGGACCGCATCGCCGCCCACGCCGGCAGCGTGCTGGCCGTGACCGGGCTGATCTTCGCCGCCGGCATCTTCACTGGCATCCTGTCGGGCACCGGCATGGTCGATGCCATGTCCAAGAGCCTGCTGGGGGTCATCCCCGAGGCGCTGGGCCCGTACCTGGCGGTGATTACCGCGATCGTGAGCATGCCGTTCACCTTCTTCATGTCCAACGACGCGTTCTACTACGGCGTGTTGCCAGTACTGGCCGAAGCCGCCAGCCACTACGGCATCAGCCCGGTGGAAATGGCCCGTGCCTCGATCGTCGGCCAGCCGGTACACTTGCTCAGCCCGCTGGTACCTTCGACCTACTTGCTGGTGGCCCTGGCCGGTATCGAATTCGGCGATCATCAACGCTTCACGCTCAAGTGGGCAGTGCTGGTGTGCCTGTGCATAATGCTCGCCGCACTGCTGATGGGGATTTTCCCGCTGTTCAGTAGTCTTTAATAAACACGTATCACCCTGACGCGATGCGCTCCTAGTCCGGGCGCATCGCCTTTACCGTTCGAAGGAAAACACATGGAATGGCTGACCAGCCCGGAAATCTGGGTTGCCTTTTTTACCCTCACCGCGCTTGAGATCGTCCTCGGTATCGACAACATCATCATGATCTCGATCCTGGTCAGTCGCATGCCCAAGCACATGCAGCCGCGTACCCGGATCTTCGGCCTGGCTTTGGCCATGGTCACCCGTATCATGCTGCTGCTATCGATCACCTGGGTCATGCGCCTTACTGCCGACCTGTTCGTGGTGTTCGGCCAGGGCATCTCCGGGCGTGACCTGATCCTGTTCTTCGGTGGCCTGTTCCTGCTATGGAAAAGCTCGCAAGAGATCTACCACGGCCTGGAGGGCGAGGACGAGAACGCGGAAGAGCCGAAAGGCGCGGGAGGCAAGTTCTTCTACACCATCATCCAGATCGCCATCATCGACATCGTGTTCTCGCTGGACTCGGTGATCACTGCGGTGGGCATGGTTTCCCACGTACCAGTGATGGTCGCCGCCATCGTCGTCGCCGTGCTGGTGATGATGCTATGCGCCGGCGCCATCAGCGACTTCATCGACAAGCACCCGTCGCTGAAGATGCTTGCGCTGTCGTTCCTGATCGTGGTCGGGACCGTGCTGATCGCCGAAGCATTCGATGTGCATGTGCCGAAGGGCTACGTCTACTTCGCCATGGCCTTCTCGCTGGCAGTGGAAGCCATCAACATCCGCATGCGCACCGCCTTGGCCCGCAAGGAAGGCAAAGAGCATGAGCCAGTGAAACTGCGCAAGGACATTCCGGGTCAATAAGATCAGGAAGTGCAGGACAACAAGGGCCCTTCGGGGCCCTTTTTCATGCCCACATTACTGAACACAGATCCTGAGGGTGGTGCGGTACCTGTGGGAGCGGGCGTGCCCGCGAAGAGGCCGGCACAGGAATCATTCATTTCACATGTATTTCAAATAAATGACCGCCATGCGAAGCTGGCGACAGCTGCGCAAAACAACTAAAGCTTTGAGTGAGCACTGAAAATTTTTCAAACGCTCACGCTTCTTCTCTTGGCCCACTGGGCCAATGCAACAGGGGGCTTTTGCCATGCTGACCCTGCTCAACCTGCTCTCGGCCGTTACCTTGCTGGTCTGGGGCACCCACATCGTGCGTACCGGCATCCTCCGGGTATTCGGGTCGAGCCTGCGCCGCATCATCAGCCAGAATATGAACAAGCGCCCGCTGGCGTTCATAGCCGGTATTCTGGTCACTGCCATGGTGCAGAGCAGCAACGCCACGGCCATGCTGGTCACCTCGTTCGTTGGCCAGGGCCTGATGGCCATGACCCCGGCGCTGGCGATCATGCTCGGCGCCGACGTGGGTACCGCGCTCATGGCCCGGGTGCTGACCTTCGATCTGTCCTGGCTGTCGCCGCTGCTGATCTTCCTTGGCGTGATCTTCTTCCTTTCGCGCAAGCAGACACGGGCCGGCCAACTGGGCCGGGTAGGCATTGGGCTCGGCCTGATCATCCTGGCATTGGAGCTGATCGTGCAGGCAGCCGGGCCCATCACCCACGCCCAGGGCGTGAAAGTGCTGTTCGCCTCGCTGACCGGCGACATCCTGCTCGACGCCCTGATCGGCGCGCTGTTCGCCATGATTTCCTACTCCAGCCTGGCCGCCGTGCTGCTCACCGCAACGCTGGCCGGTGCCGAGGTAATCAGCCTGCCGGTGGCGATCGGCCTGGTGGTCGGCGCCAACATCGGCAGCGGGCTACTGGCATTCATCGGCACCAGCATGCAGAACGCCGCCGGGCGCCGGGTCGCCTTGGGCAGCCTGCTGTACAAGCTGATCGGCCTGCTGCTGATCATCCCCGTGCTGCACCCGCTGGTGGCATGGATGGACTCGCTGAATTTCAGCCCGCAGGAGTTGGTCATCGGCTTCCACCTGCTCTACAACACGCTGCGCTGCCTGATCATGCTGCCCACGGTCAAGCCCATGGGCCGGCTGTGCAACGCCCTGCTGCCCGAGCGGGAAACCGGCAACGGCCAGGTGCGTCCGCGCCACCTCGATGCCTCGGCGCTGGAAACGCCCAGTTTGGCCCTGGCCAACGCCGCCCGCGAAACCCTGCGCCTGGGCGATATCGTCGACAGCCTGCTCGAAGCCATGCTCGGTGCCTTGCGCGGTACCCAGCCCGCCTTGCCACAGCAGGTCCGCGCCCTGGGCGAGGACGCCGAAGCCTTGTACAGCGCGATCAAACTGTACCTGGCGCAGATGTCGCGCGAAGACCTCAGCGAGCAGGACAACCGCCGCTGGGCCGAGATCATCGAACTGGCGATCAACCTCAAGCTGGCCTGCGACCTGGTCGAACGCATGCTGCGCAAGGTCCAGCAGCAGAAAACCAGCCAGCGCCGGGAGTTTTCCCAAGTGGGCCTGCAGGAGCTGACCGGCCTGCAGGAACAGCTGCTGGCCAACCTGCGCCTGGGCCTGTCGGTGTTCCTCAGTGCCGACCCGGAAAGCGCCCGCTTGCTGCTACGGGAAAAACGCCGCTTTCGCGCCCAGGAACGGCGCCTTGCCCACGCCCATGTCAGCCGCCTGCAACGCAAGGTAGTGCAAAGTATCGAGACCAGTTCGCTACACTTGGAGCTGATCGCCGACATGAAGCGGTTGAACTCTTTGTTCTGTAGCAGTGCCTATGTGGTACTGGGCGGCTCGGACACGGGCGGGCTGATGCTCGACAGCGTGCCGGACGAAGCCCGTCAGCCGTGATTTCGCCTACCAGAGGACCCAAGCTCGCCCATGCGTTGCCTGATGTTCGTTTGCCTGCTGATCTGCAGCCTGCCCTCATTCGCCCTCGACCGCTCGCGGGTGGAAGGCTACCTGTTGCCCAATGGCCTACAGGTCATCCTGAAAAACGGCTACGAACGTGATCATGTGGCAATCCGCCTGGTGGTCGGGGTGGGCCTGGACGACTTCGATTGCGAGCAGAAAGAACTACCGCACCTGCTCGAACACCTGCTTTTCAGCGGCATCGACGAAACGGGCGAGGGCGGCCTGGAAGAGCGCCTGCAATCGCTGGGCGGCGAGTGGAACGCCTACACCAGCAGCGCCGACACCACCTTCGTCATCGAAGCCCCGGCGCGCAACCAGCGCAAGATCCTGGACCTGCTGTTGGCGGTGGTCCGCGATACCCGTATCGATGCCAAGGCCCTCGCCACGGCTAAAAGGATCATCGAACGCGAAGATGGTGGCCACTACGGCCACTTGCAGCGCTGGCTCGACCGTCAGGACATCGGCCACCCCGCCAGCGATCAGCTGGCCACCGAGCTGGGCCTGAAATGCCCCGAGCGCTCCAACCTCGACGACATGACCCTGGAACAGGTGCAGGCCTTGCGTGACCGCTGGTACGCGGCCAACAACATGACCCTGATCATGGTCGGTGGCCTCGACCGCCTGCTCCCGGCCTACCTGGAACGTACCTTTGGCGAGCTGCCCGCCAGCGAACCCGAAGAACGCCGCACCCTGGAAAGCATCACCCAGCAGGCCGAGCAGCGCCGCGACCTGACCCGTGGCTGGCTGGGCGACAGCGTCAAACTGCACTGGCTGTTCGTCGAGCCGGTGCTGGACAACGACCATCAAGCCACCCTCGACCTGCTGTCACGCTACCTGGACTGGGCGCTGTACGACCAGTTGCGCCTGCGCAACGGCTTGTCCTACGGCCCGTCGGTGCAACGTGAAAGCTTTGGCGACAGCGGCCTGCTCAGCCTCAATGCCGACCTGGAGCGCGATGACATCGACAAGGCAATCAAGGTGATGCAGGCCTTGTTCGACCACCTGCGCAAGGAAGGCCTCGACCCGGAAACCTTCGCCCGCATCAAGGACGCCAGTGTTGCCAAGGAAAGCTGGAGCACCCAGGGCAACAGTGCCCTGGCCGATTACTACTGGGGCGCGCTGAACGACTATACCGACGGGCGTTTCGCCAACCCGGTGCGCAAGCTGCGCCAGGTCAGCCTGGAGCAGGCCAACGCAGCACTCAAGGAACTACTCAAGGAAGATGGCTATGTGCGCATCGAGAAACCGTTGCTGGGTTATGACGAGCTGTACGGGCTGGTCGCCTTGCTGTTGGGCCTGATCCTCGCCGCGGGCCTGTTGCGCTGGCGCCGGCATGGGCCGGAGCGGCCGAGTGGTGCTACACGGCAGCGGTGATTCGGCGGTATCCTTTTGCCAGTACCGGCCCTTTCGCGGGCTCGCCCGCTCCCACATTGACCGCGTTATCGCTGAACATTGTGGGAGCGGGCGAGCCCGCGAAAGGGCCAGCACTACCACCTCTTCCTTTCTGTTGTAGCCCCAATGCCCCCAATACCCCGCATCGTCCAGCGCATCATCGAACTACTCAAACGCTACCCCGGTATCATCGCGCTCGGCGGTTTCCTTTCTGGGATCGGCAGCTTCATCCTGGTTGACCGCCAAGCCGGCCTGGCCAGTTGGGTGGCCGTGCTCATGCTGGTCAGCTGGGTCTGGCTGATGCTGGAAAACACCCTCACCGGCCTGTTCGCCCGCACCTTCAACCGCGAAATTCCGCAGCCATTGCTGCGCTACGCGACGCAGATGATACACCAGGAGTCGCTGTTCTTCGTCCTGCCGTTCTTCTTCATCACCACCACCTGGAACAGCAGCCAGCTGGTGTTCACCGGTTTGCTCGGTGCCGCCGGCCTGGTTTCGATCATCGACCCGCTGTACTACAAGTGGCTGGCACCGCGGCGCTGGCTGTTCCTGGCGCTGCATACCCTGACCCTGTTCGCCGCCCTGCTGACCGCACTGCCGATCATCCTGCACCTGACCACCGCGCAAAGCTTCAAGCTGGCCTTGATCGCGGCCATGGCCCTGTCGTTCCCCAGCCTGGCCAGCAGCTTCCCGATCAACACCTGGCGCCGTGGCGTGGCCCTGGTGCTGGTCACCCTGTCGGTCGGCGGCGGGGGTTGGCTGCTGCGCTCCTGGGTGCCACCGGCAACCTTGTGGATGACCGAAGTGGCGGTGAGTACCGAAGTGCTGAACCGCCAACCGGGCGAGTCGCTGGACGAAATTGCCGCCAGCCGCATACGCAGCAGCGGCCTGTATGCCTACACCGCCATCAACGCACCACGCGGCCTGAACGAGCGGATCTACCACGTGTGGCAAAAGGACGGCAAAGAGGTCGACCGCATTGCCCTGAACATCCACGGCGGGCGCAAGGAAGGCTACCGCGCCTGGACCCACAAGCAGAACTTCCCACCGAACCCGGTGGGCAAATGGCAGGTGAGGGTGCTGACCGAGGATGGCCAGGTGATTGGCGTGCTGCGCTTCAAGGTGGTCGACGACGCCCCGGCGCAGTGATTGAATAGCCTCTGCACAGGGCTTGCGGCCTATGCGGTCGAGGTGGGAGCTGGCTTGCCGGCGATGGGCCGCAAAGCGGCCCCAGGCTCCTGCAGCCAGCACATAATCACCAAACAGCCCATGCCCGCTACGCTATGATCAGCCCCTAAGCCTTAGCGCCGAGTCAATTGCATGGAGCCCACGACCACCCCCAGCGCCACCCTGGACACCAGTAGCCAACCGCCTTGCCTGCGCATTACCGGTGACTGGACCCTGGCGCACTACGCCCGCCTCAAGCGCGACAGCGAGCGCCTGCACGCGCAAACCGCGGCCGACACCATCGCCGACCTCAGCCAGCTGGGCCGCCTGGACACCGCCGGTGCCTCGCTGCTGGCCGAACTGCTCGGCTCCGAGCGCCTGTCGCACTGCACCCACGACCTGCCCGAAGCCAGCCGCGCGCTACTCAAGACCGTCTATTGCTCGGTCCAGGACTACTGCATCCCAGTCAAGGAACCCGAGCGCAACGTGCTGCTGTTGCTGCTGGAACGCATCGGCCGCGCCGTCGGCACGCTGTGGCAGGACACCATGCAGTTGCTCGGCTTCGTCGGCTTGATCCTCGAGACCTTGCTGCGCCGCGCCCTGCAGCCGCACCGCTGGCGCATCACCCCGGTCGTGGCACACATCGAACAGACCGGCCTGGACGCCGCCCCCATCGTCGCCTTGCTGACCTTCCTGGTGGGCGCGGTGGTGGCCTTCCTCGGCGCCACGGTGCTGGCCGACTTCGGCGCGACCATCTTCACCGTCGACCTGGTGGCATTCTCGTTCCTGCGTGAGTTCGGCGTGCTGCTGACCGCCATCCTCATGGCCGGTCGCACGGCCAGCGCGTTCACTGCGCAGATCGGCTCGATGAAAGCCAACGAGGAGGTCGACGCCATCCGCACCCTGGGGTTGAACCCCATGGAGCTGCTGGTGGTGCCGCGGGTGCTGGCGTTGCTGATCGCACTGCCCTTGCTGAGCTTTGTCGCGATGATCTGCGGCATCGTCGGCGGCGCGGTGGTCTGCGCCCTGTCACTGGGCATCTCGCCCGCCATGTTCCTGTCGCTGCTGCAGAGCGACATCGGCGTGCAACATTTCCTCGTCGGCCTGGCCAAGGCACCGTTCTTCGCCTTCCTGATCGCGGCCATCGGCTGCCTGGAAGGCTTCAAGGTCAGCGGCAGCGCCGAATCGGTGGGCGCGCACACCACCTCGGCGGTCGTGCAGTCGATATTCGTGGTCATCGTGCTGGATGCGGTGGCTGCGCTGTTCTTCATGGAGATGGGCTGGTGAATGGCCAGGAACGTG
Source organism: Pseudomonas sp. NBB (assembly GCF_032701105.1). Classification (NCBI taxonomy): domain Bacteria; kingdom Pseudomonadati; phylum Pseudomonadota; class Gammaproteobacteria; order Pseudomonadales; family Pseudomonadaceae; genus Pseudomonas; species Pseudomonas sp. NBB. The sequence goes on along the minus strand of NZ_CP103994.1, from coordinate 100,049 downwards.
TGATCGAGGCCCGGGGCATCTGTAACCGCTTCGGCCGTCAGAGCGTGCACGAAAACCTCGACCTCGACCTGTATCGCGGCGAGATCCTCGCCGTGGTCGGCGGCTCGGGCAGCGGCAAGTCGGTGCTGCTACGCAGCATCATTGGCCTGCGGCGGCCCGACGAAGGGCAGATCAAGGTGTTCGGCCAGGACTTGGCCGGCCTGCGCGAAGAGCAGCGCTCACTGGTCGAACGGCGCTTCGGCGTACTGTTCCAGAAAGGCGCGCTGTTCTCTTCACTGACCGTCACCGAAAACGTGGCATTGCCACTGATCGAGCACGCAGGGCTGTCCCGCGCCGATGCCGAGCACCTGGCCGGGGTGAAACTGGCCCTGGCCGGGCTGCCAATCTCGGCCGCCGACAAATACCCGGCCTCGCTGTCCGGGGGCATGATCAAGCGCGCCGCGCTGGCCCGGGCACTGGCACTGGACCCTGACATCCTGTTCCTCGACGAACCCACCGCCGGCCTGGACCCGATCGGTGCCGCCGCCTTCGACCAGTTGATCCTTACCCTACGTGACGCCCTGGGCCTGTCGGTATTCCTCATCACCCACGACCTCGACACCTTGTACACCATTACCGACCGCATCGCCGTGCTGTCGCAGAAGAAGGTCCTGGTGGCCGGCCCGCTGGCCGAGGTCGAGCAGACCGACGACGCCTGGATTCAAGAATACTTTCATGGCCCACGCGGGCGCGCAGCCGAGCAGGCCGCCACCCGTGCCGGGCAGGAGCGCTGAGCAATGGAAACCCGAGCCCATCACGTTCTTATCGGCCTGGTCACCGTCCTGGTGGTGGCCGGCGCCATGCTGTTCGGCATGTGGCTGGCCAAATCGAGTGTCGACGACGCCTTCAAGGACTACGAAGTGGTGTTCAACGAAGCCGTCTCCGGCCTGTCCCGCGGCAGCCCGGTGCAGTACAACGGCATCAAGGTAGGCGACGTGTCCACCCTGCGCCTGGACCCGAAAGACCCGCGCCGGGTACTGGCACGGGTGCGCCTGAGCGCCGACACCCCGGTGAAGGAAGACACCCAGGCCAAGCTGACCCTGGCCGGCGTGACCGGCAACTCGTTCATCCAGCTCAGCGGGGGCACCCCGCAAAGCCCCGAGTTGAAAGCCAAGGACGGCAAGCTGCCGGTGATCATCGCATCGCCCTCGCCAATCTCGCGCCTGCTCAATGACAGCAGCGACCTGGTGACCAACATCAACCTGCTGCTGCATAACGCCAACCAGATGTTTTCCGAGGACAACATCGGCCACCTCAGCAACACCCTGTCCAACCTCGACAAGACCACAGGCGCCTTCGCTGGCCAGCACGGCAGCATCACCCAGGCCATCGAGCAACTGGTGCAGGTGGGCAAGCAGGCCAGCGCCACCCTGGCCGAAACCCAGGCACTGATGCGCAATGCCAACGGCCTGCTGGGCAGCGAAGGCAAGCAGGCAATCGGCAGCGCCGAGCAGGCCATGCAGTCACTGGCCGAGAGCACCGCCACCATCAACCGTCTGCTCGAGGACAACCGCGAAGCCATCGGCGACGGTGCCCAGGGCCTGAACCAGCTGACCCCGGCGATTCGCGAGCTACGCGAAACCCTAAACGCACTCAAAGGCATTTCCCGGCAACTGGAGGCCGACCCTAGCGGCTACCTGCTTGGCCGCGACAACAACAAGGAGTTCCAACCATGAAACCGTCGCTGCGCCTGCTGGCCCTGGCGGCCGCACTGAGCCTGGCCAGTGCCTGCTCGATCCTGCCGCAGAGCGAGCCCGTCGACCTGTACCGTCTGCCGGTGAACCAGCCCGGCCGGACGGCGCCGGCGCTGGACTGGTCATTGCGCCTGAACAAGCCGCTGGCCAGCGAAGTGCTGGCCGGGCCACGGATTGCAGTGATTCCCCAGGGCGATGTGGTCAGCAGCTACAAGGGCGCGCGCTGGAGCGACGCAGTGCCGGTGCTGCTGCGCAACCGCCTGCTCGACGGTTTCCAGCGTGACGGCCAGGTACAACGCCTTAGCGCCGACGACAGCAACCTGCAAGCCGACTACGAGTTGGCTGGCGAGCTGCAGGCGTTCCAGACCGAATACCGCGCGGGCGGGGCGGTGGAGGTGGTGATCCGCTATGACGCACGCCTGGTCCAAGGCCGCGACCAGCGCATTCTGGCCAGCAAACGCTTCGAAATCCGCCAGCCGCTGGCCGACAAGCAGGTGTCAGCGGTGGTTGCCGGCTTCGGGAAAGCCTGCGACCAGCTGACCGGGCAGGTGGTGAGTTGGACCATTGCGCAAGCAGCCAGCGTTCCCGCTCACTGAACCCCTGCCTGCTTTTTGTGGGAGCGGCCTTGTGTCGCGAAAGGGCCGCGAAGCGGCCCCGGCATTCTTGCATGAGCGCCGAAATCCTGGGGCCGCTGTGCGGCCCTTTCGCGACGCAAGGCCGCTCCCACAAGGGTCCGCGTCAGGCGAAGAACCAGTAACAGACGAAGATCGCCGCGATCACACCGGAAAACTCCGCCAGCAAGGCGCAGCCGACGGCATGGCGCACGCGCTGGATACCCACCGCACCAAAGTAAACCGCCAGCACGTAGAAGGTGGTTTCGGTACTCCCCTGAATCGTCGCCGCTACCAGCGCCGGGAAGCTGTCCACACCGTGGGTCTGCATGGTCTCGATCAGCATCGCCCGCGCCGCACTGCCGGAGAACGGTTTGACCAGCGCCGTGGGCAAGCCCTCGACGAAGCGGGTGTCCAGGCCCAGCCCAGTCACCGCATGACGAATACCGTCCAAGGCCAGCTCCAGGGCGCCTGAGGCCCGCAATACACCCACCGCCACCAGCATCGCCACCAGGTAAGGCAACAGGCCCTTGGCCACATCGAAACCTTCCTTGGCGCCTTCGACAAAGGCTTCATACACCTTGACCCGCTTCAAGGCGCCGATCACCAGGAACAGGGTGATCACGCCAAACAACGTGAGGTTGCCCAGGATCGACGAAAGGCTGGCCAGCGCGGCCGCCGAAAGGGTGCCGAGAAAGGCCATGAAGCCGCCCAGCAGCAAGGCACCGGGAATCAGGTAGGCAAGCACTACCGGGTCCCACAGGCGCAGGCGCTGCATCACTGCCACCGACAGCAGGCCGACCAAGGTGGAGACGCTGGTGGCCAGCAGGATTGGCAGGAACACCATGGTCGGGTCCGCCGCACCTTGCTGGGCCCGATACATGAAGATGGTCACAGGCAGCAGGGTCAACGACGATGCGTTGAGCACCAGGAACAGGATCTGCGCGTTGCTCGCCGTGGTACTGCTGGGGTTCAACTCCTGCAGCGCGCGCATGGCCTTCAGGCCGATCGGCGTGGCGGCGTTGTCCAGCCCAAGGCCGTTGGCGGCGAAGTTCATGGTGATCAGGCCCAGGGCCGGGTGGCCGGGCGGAACTTCCGGCATCAGCCGGGCAAACAGCGGGCCGAGCACCTTGGCCAGCCACTCGACGATGCCAGCCTTCTCGGCGATCTTGAGAAAGCCCAGCCACAGGGTCAGCGTGCCGAACAACAGCACCATCACCTCGACCGACAACTTGGCCATGGCGAATATGCTCTCGACCATCGCCGCGAAGATGCTGGCGTTGCCGCCTATTAGCCATTGGGCCAGGGCGGACACTGCCGCCACCAGGAAAAAGCCAAGCCAAAGGCCGTTGAGCATCCGTGTGTTCCCCCTGAAAAATGCCCGAATGATAGCGTATCGGGGCGTAAGGCTGGAGACCGCAGGCGAGGGCCGCGGCCTTGCGTCGCGAAAGGGCCGCAAGATCTCACAGGCAACAAAAAGCCCCGACAGGTCGGGGCTTTTTGTTCAGCTCCTCAGGCTCAGCGCTTGGCAGCTTCGCCAACCATGGCCGCTTCCTGCTTGCCGGCCATCAGCGAGGCGTAGTACTTCTCGCCCTTGGCGGCGTCGTACATGCCTTCCCAGCGCGCGATGACCAGGGCTGCCAGGGCGTTGCCCACAACGTTCAAGGCGGTACGGGCCATGTCCATGATGCGGTCGACACCGGCGATGAAGGCCAGGCCTTCCAGCGGGATACCCACGCTGCCTAGGGTGGCCAGCAGCACCACGAAGGAAACACCCGGTACGCCAGCGATACCCTTGGAGGTGACCATCAGGGTCAGCACCAGCAGCAGCTGCTGGCTCCACGACAGGTCGATACCGTACAGCTGGGCAATGAAGATGGCCGCGATGCTCTGGTACAGGGTCGAGCCGTCGAGGTTGAACGAGTAGCCGGTCGGTACCACGAACGAGCAGATCGACTTCGGAGCACCGTACTTCTCCATCTTCTCGATCACGCGCGGCAGCACGGTTTCCGAGCTGGAGGTGGAGTAGGCGAGAATCAGCTCATCTTTCATGATGCGCATGATCTTGATCACCGAGAAGCCGAACAGGCGGGCAACCAGGCCCAGCACCATGAAGGCGAAGAAGGCGATGGCGAAGTACACCAGTACCACCAGCTTGGCCAGCGGCAGCAGCGAGCTGAACCCGAAGTTGGCCACGGTCACGGCTATCAGGGCGAACACGCCGATAGGGGCGTAGTTCATGATCATGTGGGTGACCTTGAACATAGTCTCGGAAACCGCCTGGAAAGTACGCACCAGCGGGTCGCGCAGCTCTGCCTGCAGGCTCGACAGGCCCAGGCCGAACATCACCGAGAAGAAGATGATCGGCAGCATTTCGCCACGCATCAGCGCTGCGAAGATGTTCGACGGGATCAGGTTCAGCAGGGTTTCGATGAACGCATGCTCATGCTGCACCTCGGCCGCGGTAGCCTGGTACTTGGAGATGTCCACTGTACCCAGGGTGCTCATGTCGATGCCGGCGCCCGGGTGGAACAGGTTGGCCAACACCAGGCCGACGACGATGGCGATGGTGGTCACCACTTCGAAGTAGATGATGGTCTTCAGGCCGATGCTGCCCAGTTTCTTCGCGTCGCCAACCCCGGCGATACCCACGATCAGCGACGAAATCACGATCGGGACGACGATCATCTTGATCAGGCGAATGAAGATGTCACCAGCGGGCTGGAGGACGTTGCTGATCCACCATGCCTTTTCTGCACTGAAATGATTCAGTAGAGCGCCGATTGCAACACCCAGGACCAGACCGATGACGATCTGCCAGGCGAGGCTCAGTTTTGCCTTCTTCATGTCTTTACCCTTTGTTCTAGTGGTCATGGGCACCCAACGGAAACGCGCGTAACAGAGCCGTTGGCTAGGTCACGGGCAGCAGCTGCTTCCGTCCGGCGACTTCATGTAAGGACACCGCAGGCGAGCGACAGGGGCGCTCGGCCGGCGAAAAAGGCGGCAACTATTGCGATGGCAAAGGGGGAAATCTAATGCCGGAAACGCATAGCCCATTCCGTTTATGCATAACATTTCTGACCAAAACGGAAGGTTTGCAAGTGCTTGATTTATAACGTTCGGAATCCCGAACAAGACCAAACCGCCATATTTAGGCAGATTTGGCAGGGTATAAAGGGCATTGAAGATGGCTTGTTCGACAATCCGAATGGCTGAAATGCCGCTTGAACAAGCGCTGGGGGGATCGAAAAAAATTTGATGTACGGTCGAGACAAAATGTGTCCCGAAGAAGAAATCGCGCAGGAAGAGACGTTTCCTACATGGCTCCTCGGAAGTCAGGTCTGGTCAGATGCCCCTATGGCACCGCCGACCTGAAACTTCCGATTCCGCCGTTCCTGACCCGGCCCATTGCTGGAGGTACTCCCTGTACCCCTAGGCCACTCCGATCCTGCAACAATCAGAACAGCCCGGCCCCTTGGTCATGTGCAGCCCCTCCTCGGGGCGGCGCATCATAGAAGGCTGAAATATAGAAAGGTTCAGCTTCTATTACGTGACAGTGCATGACCTTTCATCCGTACCACGTACAAACGCTCAGTACCAGTTCGGGTCACGCTTGAGCTGCTCCTGCAGCATCGCTTTCATGCCATCGTCCGGCTCACCCAGCCAGCGGTACTGTGCGTGGCGGGTGGGCGACTTGTCATGCGGCAGACCTTCGGGCACCTCCACGAGCATCCCGTAGGCATCATCCTTGTCCCAGCTGAACGCCACGATCAGGCGCTTGTAGGTGCAGTTGTCCTTGCCTTCGCACAACGGGCCGACCAGGTACTTGTCGCCGTCCTCGGTAACTGCAGACATCTGCTGCTGGGAACTGCCGGTCAGATTGACCACCCAGTCAGGCAGGCGTTCCTCGCCTTTGATCGTGTCCTGCCAGGTTTCCCTGTACTCCGGGTCCGAGCCGAGCAACTGGTCGACCCGGACCTGGCCGTCATTGGCCGCCATCGCCGCCGCACTGCCACCCAGTAACAGGGCGGCAGCCAGGGCTGTCCAACGCTTCCTGCCCATCTTCAACCTCGTCCACGTCCAAAGAAGAAGGAGGCTACGAACAGCACCAGGAAGACAATGAACAGAATCTTCGCGATACCCGTGGCAGCGCCCGCGATACCACCGAAGCCCAGTACGGCGGCGACAATGGCGATGATGAGGAAAGTGATAGCCCAACTCAGCATGGTGGTTCTCCTTTCTTTTTCGGAATCGGTTCAGCCGGCGGTCAGAACACCCAGCGGTCCTGGGGTACGACATTTTCCAAGGTGGCCGGTGACGCAGTGGCCTGGCCGGTTGGCAGCGGGTCGGCGGCCTTGACCAGGGTGTTGGCACGGGTTGCCTGAATCTGCGTCAATAGGGCGGTCTGCGCCGCCACTTGCTCGGCCAGGCGTGCGGTCTGCCAGCTGTAATAGAAGAGGCCAGCGGCCAAAGTCAGTACCAGCGCCAGGCTGAGTGACAACACCTGGCGCAGGGGCAGTGCGGCGCTCTGCAAGCGGTTGACGGATTGGCAGTTCATGCCGGCTCCTCCTGCTGTAATTCTTGTTCAAACCTGAATAAGTAATTGCAGCCTGCATGCCAGCCTTTTGATTCAAATAAAATCCTTTGAAATCAAGCGTTTAAACAGGAAGACAATAATCGACAGGGACGTATCCTGCACGATGCCGTCCGTGGGGTCGTGCGAATTGCACGATCAACCTTCGACCTTGGTCGCTACCTTGAGCAGGTCCGCGTCCACCCCACGCACGCCGATGATCTGCCTAGCGATTTCCACGGCGATGGTTTTCTGCTCGCTGCTGACCACTTCGCCTGAAAGCCGAACCAGCCCCTCTTCACTGGCCACTTTCAGGTTCAGGCCATCGAGGTTGCGGCTGAAGCGGTAGCTGTTCTGGATCTTGTCGATGATCCAGCTGTCACTCGGCTGCGGCCCGGTCGGCAGCCCAATCGGAGCTTCCCGGGCCTTGGCCATGGCGGCGGTATCGAGGCTGACCAGGTTGTTGACCAGGTGCACGCCCTCCGTGGTGCGCGCCACCACGCCGGCCAGCTCCTTGGCCTCGGCACTGTCGACCTTGCCGCGCAGGGTCACCACACCTTCGCTGCTCTGTACATCTATAGGTGCCTTCTCGGTTATGCGGCTCCATAGCAGCCGAGCACGGATCACGGCGGCCAGGGTGGCATCCTCCAGGCGCTGGGCGTAGGCACGCAATGCCAGCGGGCGCTCCACCAGCTGGGCATTGACCCGCAGTTGGTTGTCAACTTGCTCGATGCCACGGGTAGCCAGAGCCACATGCTCTGCCAGCTGGCGCTCGACGTCGTTCTCCACCTCACCGGAAAGCCGCGCCTGCTTGCCATCCACCTCGACCTGAATACGGAACGGGTCGAGCATACGGTTCAGCGACAGGGCAGTTTGCAAGGCCCCCTCCAGGCGGGCGTCTTGCACCGGATCGGCGAATACCGGCGTGAACACCGGTAGCAGTGTGGCTGCCAACATGGCGGCTCGGATGGAAAAGGGCATGGCAGTGCCTCCTTTTGTAGGCAAAAACTGAAAATCCTCGCAACCAATGTGCCACCGTGCGCCTCTAAGAAAATCATCTGGATAGCGCGGCCTCCACGCGCTGATTGGCCAGTGGCTAGCATGCAAAGGACAGGTTCCTTCACAATGGACCATGCAACTTGCCCGATTTTTCCCACACTAAATGAAGATCTTTCCTAAAGGAGCGCAGCACATGGAGTCAGCCCAGGACAACCAAGGCCGCATTCTGCTGGTGGATGACGAGTCCGCGATCCTGCGCACCTTCCGCTACTGCCTGGAGGACGAGGGCTACAATGTGGCAACGGCCAACAGCGCCGCCCAGGCCGAGGCCTTGCTGCAGCGCCAAGTATTCGACCTGTGCTTCCTCGATTTGCGCCTGGGCGAGGACAACGGCCTCGATGTGCTGGCGCAGATGCGTATCCAGGCCCCCTGGATGCGGGTGGTGATCGTAACCGCGCACTCAGCGATCGATACGGCGGTAGACGCGATCCAGGCCGGCGCCGCCGATTACCTGGTCAAGCCGTGCAGCCCCGACCAACTGCGCCTGGCTACCGCCAAACAGTTGGAAGTGCGCCAGCTTTCCGCGCGACTGGAGGCCCTGGAAGGTGAAGTGCGCAAACCCAAGGACGGCCTCGACTCGCACAGCCCGGCCATGATGGCGGTACTGGAAACCGCCCGCCAGGTCGCTACCACCGACGCCAACATCCTCATCCTTGGCGAGTCGGGCACAGGTAAAGGTGAACTGGCCCGGGCCATTCACGGCTGGAGCAAGCGCGCGCGCAAATCCTGCGTAACCATCAACTGCCCGTCACTGAACGCCGAGCTGATGGAAAGCGAGTTGTTCGGCCACACCCGCGGCGCCTTCACCGGCGCCAGCGAAAGCACCCTGGGGCGAGTCAACCAGGCAGATGGGGGCACGCTGTTCCTCGACGAGATCGGCGATTTCCCGCTGACCTTGCAGCCCAAACTGCTGCGCTTCATCCAGGATAAGGAATACGAGCGCGTCGGCGACCCGGTAACCCGTCGCGCCGATGTACGTATACTCGCCGCTACCAACCTCAACCTCGAAGAGATGGTGCGTGAGAGCCGTTTCCGCGAAGACCTGCTGTATCGCCTGAACGTCATCACTTTGCACCTGCCGCCGCTGCGCGAGCGCAGTGAAGACATCCTGACCTTGGCCGACCGCTTTCTCGCCCGCTTCGTCAAGGAATACTCTCGGCCTGCGCGCGGCTTCAGTGACGAAGCCCGCACAGCCCTGCTCAACTACCGCTGGCCCGGCAACATTCGCGAACTGCGTAACGTGGTGGAGCGGGCCAGTATCATCTGCCCGCAGGAACGCGTGGAAATCAGCCACCTGGGCATGGGCGAGCAGCCTGCTGGTAACGCCCCTCGCATAGGCGCTGCACTGAGCCTTGATGAGCTGGAGCGCGCCCACATTGGTGCGGTGCTGGCCGCCAGTGACACCCTTGACCAGGCCGCCAAGACCCTGGGGATCGATGCATCCACCCTGTACCGCAAGCGCAAGCAGTACAACCTATGAAATGGCCGCCCATGAAGCTGCGCACGCGGCTTTTCCTCAGCATTTCGGCGCTGGTCACCGTGGCCCTGCTCGGGCTGCTGCTGGGCCTGGTCAGCGTGCTGCAGATGGCCACGGTGCAGCAGCGTCTGGTGCGCGATACCACCCACACCTTGGAAATAGGGCTGAAGTTGCGCCAGAACCTTGGCGAACAGTTGACCCTGATCCTCGATGACAAGACCGCCCCGGAAAACCTGCGGCTGCTGCAAGACAACTTCCAGACCCTGCTGAACCAAGGGCTGGACCAAGGTGGCGAGCGCACCGGCTTCAGCAAGGCCAGCAGCAACTACCAGGCCTTCCTCCAGGCCTACCGCGACAGCCCGGCGCCCTCCCGCAGCATGGGCGTTGACCAACCACTCGGGGCCGCGTTCAACCAGGTCCGCACCGATCTGATCGATTCCCACAAGCAGGCCCTGGAGCACATCACCCGCAGCGAGGAGCACACCCGCGACCACGCCCTGCTGGTCAGCGGCGTACTCGGCCTGATGGGTTTGGTGGTACTGGTACTGGGCTTCATCACCGCGCACAACATCGCCCGGCGCTTCGGCCAGCCGATCGAAGCATTGGCCAAAGCTGCCGATCAACTCGGCAAGGGCGATTTCGACGTCACCCTGCCGGTCACACAGGCCACCGAACTGAACCAGCTCACCCGCCGCTTCGGCCTGATGGCCGATGCCTTGCGCAAGCACCAGGCCACCAACGTCGATGAACTGCTGGCTGGCCAGCAACGCTTGCAGGCCGTGCTGGACAGCATCGACGATGGCCTGCTGATAATCGATCGCCAGGGCCGCCTGGAACACCTCAACCCGGTGGCACAGCGCCAGCTGGGCTGGACCGACAGCCGCGCCGGCAGCAGCCTGGCCGAAGCCCTGCAGCGCCCGGAACTGGAACAGCAGCTACGCCAGGTACTGCGCGGCGGCAACCTCGACCGCCAGCCAGACGACCTGAACATGGACGTCGATGACGAAACGCGCCTGCTCGCCTACAGCCTGACCCCGGTCAGCCACCCGCAAGGGCCGATACTTGGCGCAGTGATGGTGTTGCATGATGTAACCGAGCAGCGCGCCTTCGAACGCGTGCGCAGCGAGTTCGTGCTGCGCGCTTCCCACGAGCTGCGCACTCCGGTGACTGGCATGCACATGGCCTTCGGTCTGTTGCGCGAGCGGCTCAAGTTCCCGCCAGAGGCGCGCGAGCATGACCTGCTGGAGACCATTGGCGAGGAAATGCAGCGCCTGACCCAGTTGATCAACGACCTGCTCAACTTCAGCCGCTACCAGAGCGGGATGCAGAAGCTCGAGCTGGCTCCCTGCGCCATAGACGAACTGCTGGAACGTGCACAACATCGCTTTGCCGAGCCGGCGGCGAACAAGCAGATCGAGTTGATCACGGAGCTGGAGCCGCCGCTACCGCGTATCCAGGCCGATGTCGCCCAACTCGACCGGGTGCTGGACAACCTGTTGCACAATGCCATCCGCCATACCGCCAGCGGCGGTCGTATCCGCTTGCATGCACGACGGCATGCGGAGCGGGTGATCATCAGTGTCGAGGACAACGGCGAAGGCATTGCCTATGGGCAACAGGGGCGCATCTTCGAGCCCTTCGTGCAGGTAGGGCGCAAGAAAGGCGGCGCGGGGCTGGGCTTGGCGCTGTGCAAAGAGATCGTGCAGCTGCATGGCGGGCGCATGGGCGTGTTTTCCCGACCGGGGCAGGGGACCCAGTTCTACATGGCACTACCGGTCTGAATGTACCCTGCCCCCGGCCCCATCTTCGGTGCCGGATCAGTCAATGCTCAACCCGCCGCGGCAGCCGACCTCGAGTCACCAGTTCGGCAAACTGCCGGGCATTCAGTGGCCGGGCAAAAAGCCAGCCCTGGCCATAATTGACCCCTTCGCTGTTCAGCAGCACCGCTTGGTCTTCACACTCGATTCCTTCGGCAATCACCCGCAGGTGCAGGTCGTGGGCCATGCGAATGATATGCGGGGCAACACCGCTACTGGCGGCGTCGTGCCCCAACGCATCGATAAACGCCTTGTCGATCTTCAGGCAGTCCACTGGCAGGGTTTGCAAGTACGCCAGGCTGCAATAGCCAGTCCCAAAATCGTCGATCAGCACTTGATGCCCCACTGCGCGCAGCGCCTGGAGGTTGTCGCGAGCCACAACCACGTCGATCAGGCCGCGCTCGGTCACCTCGAAGGCGATCTGGCTGGCCGACACACGGTGCAAGGCCAGCAAGCGTGCCGCCACCCGGCCGATGCGCGGCACCATCACATCACAGGCCGCCAGATTCACCGAAATGTACAAGTTGGGATGCGAGCGCAGCAGTTGCCCTAGCTGTTCCAGCACACGCTGCAGGACAAAGTCCGTGATCTGGCGAATCTGCCCGGTGTTTTCCGCCAAAGGGATGAACAGGTCCGGGCTGGTCAGGGTACCGTCCGGGCGGCGCCAGCGCACCAGAGCCTCGGCCCCGACACAGCGTCGGCTGTCGAGCTCGAAGATCGGCTGGTAGAGCACCTGCAGTTCGCCGCGACGCAAGGCATTCTGCAATTCCGAGCTCATCGACCGCCGCTGCAGGATCAGTTGCAGTACCAGCCAGCCGATGCAACAGGCCGCCAGTACACTGCCGGGGAACAGAAGCCAGAGCATGCCGTTCATCCTCAACGGCAGGCTCGCCCGCGGGGCGATCAGCACCAACTGGTAGTCCGGTGACTTGGTCGGCATTCGATAGATCAGGCGATCGCTGAGTTCAAGCAGCGACTTGTGGCTGGTTGACCAGGCCGAAGGAGGCGGCCATACCTGCGGTGGGCCCAGCACGGGGATGGCCCGGGCACCGTTGTCCAACACCACCACCAGGCTGCCGCCCGGGGGCAGGTCGACCACATCGGTCAGGTGCCCACGAGAGGTGGATACCACGAACTTGCCCCTCCCAAGCATCAGCGCGGCCAGGTTCTCGTTCGGCTCGGTCGTGGTATTCAGCCAGTAGCTGTAGGTCGGCCCTTGGATGTCGGGGGCGCGCAAGGGTTCGAACGCCCGCTCGTCACCGCGGTTTGAGCAGGCCACATCTCCATCCACGTACGCCGCTTCATAAATGAAGCGGGAACTCAGGCCTACCTGCTGCAATGCCGTCAGCATCGCCGGGCTGCAGCCGCGCAAGGGTTGCGCCTGCAGCAGGTCGACCCCTTCGCGCAACTGGCCGAACACCTGCTCGAGGCGCTCCAGAAAGCGTTCGCCCTGGGCGTTCATCTGTGCACTCTCGCTTTGCTTCATCTGTTGCAGGGCAATGCCGATGCTTGCAGAAAGCAACAGTGCCGCGCTGGCCAGTGCTGCCAACGTGGCCAGCATCCAGGGACGGTAAAAAATTTGGCGCAGCAAGGCGATGAGGGCTGACATCGAGGGCATCCAGTTGATTACTAGGTTATAGCAACTGAATCAGGAATCACCTTTGCCGTTTGGCGCTTCGCTACAAGCGCCGAAGGCCGCTTCTAAACAAGAGCCCGTCTCACCTTGGCAGATCAACGCATCCGGTTGAGCACCTGCAGCATCGCCGCCGTCTGCGCATCCGGCATGCCATCGAAGCGCTGCGGGCGGAAACGCATCTGGAACGCGGCGATCACATGGCGGGTGGCAACATCCAGTACCCCAGTCTGCTCGATCGCATAGCCAAACCGCGCCAGCTCCTGCTGGTACCAGCCCACGCTCGGCGGGTTGACGCTGAAATAGGCTTGCTGCCGTGCCACGGCAGTTGCATCCGGCCAGACCCCCAGCCCGGCGTCGGCCAGGCGTTTCCACGGAAATAGCGGCCCAGGGTCAAGCTTGCGCAGCGGCGCGATATCGCTGTGGCCAATGATGTGCCGTGGCTCGATGTTGTTACGCTTGACGATGTCCTTGAGCAGCGCGATCAGCGACTGGACCTGCGCTTCGCTGTAAGGGTGCCAGACCCGCCCATTCGGCGTGTCGGTGAAGCCCGGGTTGACGATTTCGATACCGATGGACGAGGAGTTCAGCCAGGTCCGCCCCTGCCACTGGCTATCACCGGCATGCCAGGCGCGGCGGCTTTCATCCACCAGCTGGTACACCGTCGCCGGGCCGTCACCAATCAGATAGTGGCTGCTGACTTCCCCATGAGTCAGCAACGCCAGGGAACGCTCCAGCGAAGCATTGGTGTAGTGCAGGACAACGAACTGGATGCGGTTGTCCTGGTTGATCGAAGGGTGGCTACGGTCGATGCGCAGGCCGGTCGAGCAACCGGCGACAGACAACAGCAGGAAGGAAATCAGGGTTTTTTTAAGCGTGGAAAGCACGTCAGTGGCCTCAGCGTATGAGCGCTACAGTATAACGTGCTCCCCAAGGGCCGTGCTTGCCGCGAGTCAGCAGCTACCGGCTATGCCAGCTCGATACGGTTGCGTCCCGATTCCTTGGCCCGGTAAAGCGCCGCATCGGCGCGCTTGAGCACCTGATCGCCGCGCTCGCCGGGACGGAATGCACCCAGGCCGATGGACGTGGTGATCACCACCCGTTCGCCCTTGAAGTGGAACGGGCACGCCTCGACCGTGGCCCTCAGCACCTCGGCTATCTGGGCAGCGGCAGCCGGCGAGGTCTGCGGCAGCAGCAGGACAAACTCCTCGCCGCCAAACCGGGCGATGAAGTCATGGCCGCGCAGGCGCTTGCGCAACTGGTCGGCGACGATCTTCAAGACCTTGTCCCCAGCCAGGTGCCCATAGCTGTCGTTGATACGCTTGAAATGGTCCAGGTCGAGGATCGCCATCGCCAGATGGCCGCCGTGTGCCTGCCATTCGAGCATTTCGCGCTCGACCCGCTCGCTCCAGGCTGCACGGTTGGGCAGGCCGGTTAGGGGATCAAGCAAGGCCTTCTGGCGCTGCTCTTCCAAGTGCTCACGGTAGCCGAGCGCCTCTTGCTCCATGTTCGCCACCCGCTCCGACAGCCCTTGCAGGCGTCCAGCCAGCTCCTGTTCGCGGCGATCACGCTCATGCTTGTGCTCATCCATGGTCACCAACAGACCTTCCAGGCGGTTTTCCAGAATATGCTTGAGGCTGTCGACGTCGGCGGCACCTTGCACACTGCTCTGCAACCCATCGACGTGCTCACGCAGCTGGCTATCCAGCTCGCGAGCGGCCGAGCTGTTGTCGGCATGGCCGGCGCTAGCCTCGTGCAGGTGGCTCTGGAAACCTTCCAGGCGTTCGTTGAGCTGCTGCAGGTAGGTTTCGAATTCGTGCTGGCCGCTGTCGGTGATCGCCAGCATGAGCACAGCCAGGTCATCCAGCACCGGTATCAGCTCATACCAGTTCAAGCCCCGGGCGACGCGTTCACGCATCTCTAGCGCCTGGGCCTTGTGTCGCTCCGGCAGGCTGAGGTCATCGAGCAAGCCGATCAGAGTGTGCTCGATGTGCTCGGCAACCTGGCTGTAGGGCGGCTCCACCGCGTAGGGCAGGGCGTAGGGACCATCTTCGCCAAAGGTTTCTTCGAGTGTTTGCGCCGGTCCTGTTTCAACCGGCGGCTCGCTGGCGATAGCTACCGGTGCCGGTACATCGTCCGGGAGCGGCTGCGGCAGCGGGGCTGGTGACAGTTCGGCCGTTTCGATAAGCGCCGGGCCTGGTGCCTCCAGCTCGGGCTCCGATATTACGAGGGCTTCGACAACAGAAGCTGAGGAGGCTGGCAACGGCTGTAGCGCGTCCATGTCGTCGGGCTGCGGGGCATCGACACCGGCAGGTGCCGCCAAAGGCTGCGCCTCGACAACCGGCAGCGCCAGAGGCACAAGCGCTGGCTCGCCTTGTACGCCATCCTCGCGGCCGCCGAACAAGCGCTGCAAGAAGCCGGGGCGGGCCTCCGCCGCCGATTTGCCCAAGGCTGACAGCGCGCGGCCCTGCAAGCCGCTCAACTCGCCCAGCAACGGTGGCAGGTCGCGTGAGTGGGCCACTCCGCCATCGAGCTTCTTCGCCAGCTTTTTCAACGGACGCGACACATCGTTCGGCAATGGCAGGCCTTGCAGCTGGTCGACCAGCGCTGTCAGCGCATCGCTGACCTGGTTCATGCGGGCTTCCCGACGCTGTTCGGAGTCCAGTACCGCCTTCTCAAGACGAGGAATCAACCCGGCAAGGCCGGCGTCCATGTTGTCGCTGCGGATGACCTCGCGCATTTCCTTCATGCACTGGTCTACCACCTTGTCGCTGCCTTCAGCAGCCAGGGTGCTGCGTACCAAACCACGACGCAGCAGGTCGAGACGGGCGTCCCAACGGCGCTCGAGCTTTTCCTGCTGCTCGATGCTTTTCAGGTATTTTTCTTTCCAGCGCTCAGCGTCTTCAGTCATGCCCGGGTCCGCAAACGGTGATGGCAATTAGCTCAGGACCGGCAGCGTATCCACAGTCAATGCATCAGGCAATCGAATCTCGACAGCAACGGGAAGGTGGTCGGAAATTGGCTGCGCCAGCACCTCGACACGCTCCAGCGTGAGGCTTGGGCTGAGCAGGATGTGGTCCAGGCAACGCTGTGGACGCCAGCTGGGGAAGGTGGCCTCGACTTGCGGGGCAATCAGGCCCAGGTCGCGCAACGGCGAGTGCTCCAGCAGGTCGGTGGCATGGGTATTCATGTCGCCCATCAGCACCTGATGGCGGTAGCCGCCAATCAGCTCGCGGATGTAACCCAGTTGCAGGGCGCGGGTCTTGGCGCCGAGGGCCAGGTGCATCATCACCACGATCAGCGCATCTTCGCCCTCACCAAAGCGCACCAGAATCGCACCCCGCCCAGCCGGGCCGGGCAATGGGTGATCCTCGAGCAGTTGTGGCTTCAAGCGGCTGAGCACGCCATTGCTGTGCTGGGCAAAACGCCCAAGGTTGCGGTTGAGTTGCTGGTACCAGTAGGGGAAGGCGCCCAGGTGGGCAAGGTGCTCGACCTGGTTGACATAGCCCGAGCGCAGGCTGCCGCCATCGGCCTCCTGCAAGGCCACCAGGTCGAAGTCGCCCAGCAGTTGGCCAATCTTCTGCAGGTTGCCGGCACGCCCGTTGTGCGGCAGCAGGTGCTGCCAGCTGCGAGTCACGTAATGCCGGTAGCGCTCGGTGCTGATGCCCACCTGGATGTTGAAACTGAGCAGCCGCAGACGACCATCCTCGGGCAGGCCAGGGGCATGCAAGTGATGCTCGTTGACCTGCGGCTGGTGCAGGCCAATGCCACGCGCGGTTCTGAAGCGGCGCATGGGTTACGCCGCTTACTTAGCGGCGCGCTCCTTGGCGATCAGCTGGTCGGCAACGTTTAGAACGCCTTCCGGCCCGCCGGCGGTACCCAGGTCGAAGCGGTATTTGCCGTTGACCACCATGCTCGGTACGCCGGTGATCTCGTACTTCTTCGCCAGTTCCTTGGCCTGGTTGACCTGGCCCTTGATGGCGAACGAATTGAAGGTGGCGAGGAACTTGTCCTTGTCCACGCCCTGGGTGGCGAGGAAGTCGGCCATGTCCTGCGGGTCGGTCAGGCGCTTGCGCTGGTTCTGGATGGCATCGAACACTGCGGCGTGCACCTTCTGCTCGACGCCCATGGCTTCGAGGGTCAGGAACATCTGACCGTGGGCGTCCCAGGGGCCACCGAACATGGCCGGTACACGCTTGAAGTTGACGTCCTTCGGCAGTTTATCGACCCAAGGGTTGATGGTCGGCTCGAAGTGGTAGCAGTGGGGGCAGCCGTACCAGAACAGCTCGACCACTTCGATCTTGCCAGGTACGGAAACCGGAACAGGGTTGCTCAGCTCGATGTATTCCTTGCCGGCGACAGGCTCGGCAGCCTGGATGGCAGTCATACCGAATACGCTGGCAGCGACCAGCGCGGCGCTGAGAATCAGTTTACGCATGCTTTACTCCTGGGCAATCATTGGTCGCCACGACGCGACCTGCACTGAGACAGGCCGGGAACGGGCCAAGTTCTGTAGTGTAACGGCTGCGGACGGAAAAAAGGGCGGTCCGGCCGCCCTTTCATCATTGGCCTACAACATTAACTGAAAGTTAATGCAGCCCCTGGATGTAGCTGGCCAGCGCCTCGATGTCGTGATTGCTCAACTTGCCGGCGATTGTGCGCATGGTCATGGCATCGCCATCGTTGGTGCGGTTGCCTTCGCGGAAGTCGGTGAGCTGCTTGGTCACGTACTGCGCGTGCTGCCCGCCCAGGTGCGGGAAGCCGGCCAAGGCGATACCCGCGCCGTTAGGCGAGTGGCAGCCGGTGCAGGCAGGCATGCCTTTTTCCAGATCTCCACCGTTGAACAGCGCCCGGCCACGCTCGACCAGCTTGGGATCGGCCGCGCCCACGCTGCCTTTCTGGCTGGAGAAGTAGGCGGCGATATCGGCCAGGTCCTGGTCGCTGAACGCGGCCAGCATGCCGGTCATCTCCAGCACGGTACGCTTGCCCGACTTGATATCGTGCAATTGTTTTTCAAGGTAGCGCTGGCCTTGGCCGGCCAGTTTCGGGAAGTTCGGTGCCAGGCTGTTGCCGTCGGGGTTGTGGCAGGCGCCACAGACGGCCGTCTTGGCCTGGCCGGCGGCGGCATCGCCTTTGACGGGTTGCGCAGCAGTGGCCGCACCTGCGACACCCAGGGTCAACAGCAGACTCACGACTAGTTTGTTCATCAGCTAATCCAACACGGCTAAGGGTGAAATGTTATGTATCGGGACTGCCACTCATCCAAAGGATGACCAAACGGTAGTCCTCGGCACTGCAGTCCATGCACAATCCACGCGGCGGCATAGCCTTGAAACCCTGGGTCACGTGCTTCACCAGTACATCCATGCCTTGCGCCAGCCTTGGCTCCCATGCTGCCCGGTCACCCTGCCTGGGTGCCTGTGGCAACTGCCCGGTGTGACAGGCCGCACACGTGCGGTTGTACAACACCTCGGGATCCTGTGTAGCCTGTGCGCTGAAAAACGGCAGGAACATACCGACAGCAAGCAGCCATTTCGCCATGCGGAACGACCTTCAGGGTTGGGGGCCGCGCTGCGTTCTGTTGCGCGAGCTATTGTTCGACACCCCATGCCCGTTCTCCTTCGCCGGGAGAATGAGCACACAAAAACTGGGGCATTATATACTTCCGCCATCCAAACGGAAACGACACCGCTTGCCAGGCTCGGGCCTATAGAGTCAGGCAACACCCACATCGGATATCCCATGCAAGTCAAGAACCCCATCCTCGGCCTCTGCCAGAAAGCCAAATTCGCCCTCAGCGCTGCCAAGGTCGAACAATGCCCGGACGACCAGGGTTACGAGGTGGCTTTCGCCGGCCGCTCCAACGCCGGCAAATCCAGCGCCCTCAACACCCTGACCCATGCCAGCCTGGCACGCACCTCGAAAACCCCCGGGCGCACCCAGCTGTTGAATTTCTTCAGTCTGGACGATGAACGGCGTTTGGTCGACCTGCCAGGCTACGGTTATGCAAAAGTCCCGATTCCGCTCAAGCAGCACTGGCAGAAACACCTGGAAGCCTACCTGGGCAGCCGGGAGTGCCTGCGTGGCGTGATCCTGATGATGGACGTGCGCCACCCGATGACCGACTTCGACAAGATGATGCTCGACTGGGCCAAGGCCAGCAGCATGCCGATGCACATCCTGCTGACCAAGGCCGACAAGCTGACCCACGGCGCGGGCAAGAACACCCTGCTCAAGGTGCAGTCGGAAATCCGCAAGGGTTGGGGCGATGGCGTGACCATCCAGCTGTTCTCGGCGCCCAAGCGCCTGGGCTTGGAAGAGGCATACCGGGTGCTGGCGGACTGGATGGAGCTGGAAGACAAGCCAGTCATTTGAATGTTTGCTCGTAACCTGTGGGAGCGGGTTTACCCGCGAATGCGGCGGTGCATCCGACATCGCATTCGCGGGTAAACCCGCTCCCACAGGGCTCTCTATTAGCCCTAAGTCAAATTCCGGGCAAAAAAAACCCCGGACTTCGTATGGGGAGGGGGAAGTTCGGGGTCCAAGTCCGGACCGCTAGGGCGGGGTCCAGATATCTGCCAACACTTAACACAACATAGGAGCATCGAAAGGCTTCACCAGCCATTCAGTTACTCTGAGTTCCGTTTCACCGGTTTAGTTCCAGAGCCCTGAAAACTATTTGCGATAGTTTCATGAAACTTCAGCACCGCTGGCACTGAGCAGTGCCGGATCCGCATCGCTACAACACGGATCCTACACAGCTTTCCCCACCCGATCAGTGAGCTTCGTCCCAATTCGCACCAATTCCTGCCTCGACCAGCAGCGGCACATCCAGTTTCGCGGCCTTGCTCATGTGCTGGCGAATTTCATCTTTCACCAGCTCCACCAGGTCCTCGCGCACTTCCAGCACCAGTTCGTCGTGCACCTGCAGGATCACCCGGGCATCCAGCCCGCTCTCGCTCAGCCAGTTATCCACATTGACCATGGCCCGCTTGATGATGTCGGCCGCAGTGCCCTGCATCGGGGCGTTGATCGCCGTGCGCTCGGCGCCTTTGCGCAGGGCCGGGTTCTTGGCATTGATATCCGGCAGGTACAGGCGGCGGCCGAACAGGGTTTCTACAAAGCCTTGCTCCGCCGCCTGGGCGCGGGTGCGCTCCATGTACGCCAACACGCCCGGATAGCGGGCGAAGTAGCGGTC
Source organism: Pseudomonas sp. NBB (assembly GCF_032701105.1). Lineage (NCBI taxonomy): Bacteria > Pseudomonadati > Pseudomonadota > Gammaproteobacteria > Pseudomonadales > Pseudomonadaceae > Pseudomonas > Pseudomonas sp. NBB. The sequence goes on along the minus strand of NZ_CP103994.1, from coordinate 79,948 downwards.
GATGTAATCCTGCGACTGCTTGCGGTCGACGCCGATCTGCTTGGCCAGGCCAAAGGCGCTCATGCCGTAGATCAGGCCGAAGTTGATGGCCTTGGCACTGCGGCGCTGATCGGTGGTGACGTCTTCCAAGGCTACGCCGAATACTTCCGCCGCCGTGGCGCGGTGCACGTCCAGGTTGTTGCGGAAGGCATGCAGCAAGCCTTCGTCCTTGGCCAGGTGGGCCATGATGCGCAACTCGATCTGCGAGTAGTCCGCCGCCAGCAGCTTGTAACCCGGGCTGGCAACGAAAGCCTGGCGGATGCGCCGGCCTTCGGCAGTACGGATCGGGATGTTCTGCAGGTTCGGGTCGCTGGACGACAGTCGACCGGTGGCCGCCACCGCCTGCTGGTATGAGGTGTGGATACGCCCGGTGCGCGGGTTGATCTGCCCCGGCAGCTTGTCGGTGTAGGTGCTCTTGAGCTTGCTCAGACTGCGGTACTGCATCAGTACCTCCGGCAGCGGGTAGCCTTGCTCGGCCAGTTCGTCGAGCACCGCTTCTGCCGTGGATGGCTGGCCCTTGGTGGTCTTGCTTAGCACCGGCATGCCCAGCTTGTCGTATAGGATCGCGCCCAGTTGCTTGGGCGAGCCGAGGTTGAACTCCTCACCGGCCAGCTCATAGGCGCGCTGCTCGAGCTCGGCCATCTTTAGCCCCAGCTCACCGCTCTGCACCTGCAGCAACGCGGCATCGACCAGCGCCCCCTGGCGCTCGATCTTGGCCAGCACCGGCACCAGCGGCATCTCGATGTCCATCAGCACCGGCTGCACGCTCGGCGTCTGCGCCAGGCGCGCCTGCAGCGCCTGGTGCAGGCGCAGGGTGATGTCGGCGTCTTCGGCAGCGTAGGGGCCGGCCTTGTCAAGGTGGATCTGGTTGAAGGTCAGCTGCTTGGCGCCCTTGCCGGCGATATCCTCGAAGGCAATGGTGGTATGGTCGAGGTACTTCTGCGCCAGGCTGTCCATGTCGTGACGGGTGGCGGTGGAGTTCAGCACGTACGACTCGAGCATGGTGTCGTAGGCAACGCCGCGCATTTCGATGGCGGGCGAGCCATTGGCAAGGATGTTGATATCGTACTTGGCGTTCTGCCCGACCTTGGCCTTGCCCGGGTCTTCCAGCAGTGGCTTCAGCGCCAGCAGCACGGCAGTGCGGTCCAACTGGGCCGGCGCGCCTTCATAGTCGTGAGCCAGCGGCACATAGGCCGCTTCGTGCGGTTCAACGGCGAACGACAGGCCGACCAGCTGGGCCTGCTGAGCGTCCAGGCCGGTGGTCTCGGTGTCGAAAGCGAACAATGGCGCCTGGCGCAGCTTCTCCAGCCAGAAGTCGAAACGGGCCTGATCGAGAATGGTTTCGTACCTGGGCTCGACCTTGGCCACCTGCTCCGCGACCGGCGCGATTTCGTCACCGGCCTTGGCAGCGTCACGCTGCACCTCGGCGATCCAGCTCTTGAATTCCATCTCGGTGTACAGCGCCAGCAACGCGTCGCGATCAGGTTCGCCGCACACCAGGGCATCTACTTCGATATCCAGCGGCACATCGACCTTGATGGTAGCCAGCTCATAGGATAGGAACGCCGCGTCGCGGTGCTCTTCCAGCTTGGCCGGCAGGGTCTTGGCACCGCGAATGGCCAGCGTCGGGACCTTGTCCAGATTGGCATACAGGTCGCTGAGACCGCCGCCGATACCGGTCAGCAGGCCCACCGCGGTTTTTTCGCCCACGCCCGGCACTCCGGGGATGTTGTCGACCTTGTCGCCCATCAGCGCCAGGAAGTCGATGATATGTTCCGGCCCGACGCCAAATTTCTCGTGCACGCCAGCCACGTCCAGCACGCTTCCGGTCATGGTGTTGACCAAGGTAATGTGCCCGTCCACCAGCTGCGCCATATCCTTGTCACCGGTCGAGATGATCACCGGGCGGTCCAACGCGGCGCTGCTGCGCGCCAGGGTGCCGATCACGTCGTCGGCCTCGACCCCCTCGACGCACAGCAGCGGGTAGCCCAGCGCCTTGACGCTGGCGTGCAGCGGCTCGATCTGTACCCGCAGGTCGTCAGGCATGCTCGGGCGGTTTGCCTTGTATTCAGCGAACATGGCATCGCGGAAGGTGCCACCCTTGGCGTCGAACACCACCGCGAACAGGCTGTCGGGGTATTGCTTGCGCAGGCTCTTGAGCATGTTCAGCACCCCCTTCACCGCGCCGGTCGGCATGCCTTTGGAGGTAGTCAACGGCGGCAGCGCGTGGAAGGCGCGGTACAGGTAGGAGGAACCGTCCACCAGGACGAGGGGCGCTTGGCTCATGAGCAGAATCAACCTTTTCGACGGGTCCGGCGCTAGAATAGCCAGAATCATTGACGACAAAGGGACAAGGTTATCATGCGTACACTCAATCGCCTGTTACTGCTCGGTCTGTTGGCCACCATGCCTGTCGTCACCCTGGCGGCGGACGACGCCCCCTCGGCCGATCCCGAGGTGACCATTCGCACGGAAGGCGACAAAACCATCCAGGAGTACCGGCAGAACGGGTTCCTGTATGCGATCAAGATCACGCCGAAAAACGGCAAGCCTTATTTCCTGGTACGCGCCGATGGCTCTGATGGCAATTTCATTCGTTCCGACCAGCCGGACATGCTGATTCCGTCCTGGAAGATCTTCGAGTGGTAATCTGACGCGCACCGTTCACATCAACCCGGCACTTCCCGGCGGAAGTGCCCGTATGGGCAAATTTTCATCATGTCAGTCTTCACCCCCGTGACCCGGCCTGAGCTGGAAACCTTTCTGGCGCCGTACGCGCTGGGTCGTCTGCTCGATTTCCAGGGCATTGCCGCCGGCACCGAGAACAGCAATTTCTTCGTCAGCCTCGAACAGGGGGAGTTCGTCCTGACGCTGATCGAGCGCGGGCCCAGCGAGGACATGCCGTTCTTCATCGAGCTGCTGGACACTTTGCACGCAGCCGACATGCCGGTGCCCTATGCAATACGCGACCGCGACGGCAATGGCCTGCGCGAGCTGTGCGGCAAGCCGGCGCTGCTGCAGCCACGGCTGTCGGGCAAGCACATCAAGGCACCGAACGCCCAGCACTGCGCCCAGGTCGGCGAGCTGCTGGCGCACATTCACCTGGCTACCCGCGAGCACATCATCGAGCGCCGCACCGACCGCGGCCTGGACTGGATGCTGGCTTCGGGTGCCGAGTTGCTGCCGCGCCTTACCGCCGAGCAAGCCGCGCTGCTGCAACCGGCTCTGGATGAAATCAGTGCGCACAAGGCACAGATCCTGGCCCTGCCACGGGCAAACCTGCATGCCGACCTGTTCCGCGACAACGTGATGTTCGAAGGCACCCACCTGACCGGTGTGATCGACTTCTACAACGCTTGTTCCGGGCCGATGCTGTATGACATTGCCATCACCGTGAACGACTGGTGCCTGGATGAACACGGCGCGATCGATGTGCCACGCGCCCAGGCGTTGCTGGCGGCCTATGCGGCGCTGCGGCCGTTCACCGCGGCCGAAGCTGAGCTGTGGCCGGAGATGTTGCGGGTAGGCTGCGTGCGCTTCTGGCTGTCGCGCCTGATTGCAGCGGAATCGTTTGCCGGAATGGATGTGATGATCCACGACCCGAGCGAGTTCGAAGTGCGTTTGGCGCAGCGCCAGCAGGTGGCTTTGCACCTGCCGTTCGCCCTCTAGAGCGTGTCTGCTTCTTCGCGGGTAAACCCGCTCCCACACAGGCGTGAGGCTGGCGCTATCCCTGTGGGAGATTCTATGGTTTTCAGCAAGCCAGTTTCGCGCCTTTAGTGACGTATTCGTCCTGATTTTTCATCAGGGCGAATGCCACCCGCGCGAGCTTTCTTGCCAGGATTACCAACGCTTGGGTTGTTGCTTTACCACTGCTCCGATGCTGTTCGTAAAGCCCTTTCCAGGCTGCCGATCTGCTGGCCGCCATCGCAGCGTTGTGCAATAAGCGACGAATTTCTGAACAACCTCGCTTGGTGAGGCGACGTCGCCCATTCTTCTGTCCGGAATCACTGACTCGTAAATCCATTCCTAGGAATGCAATGTACGAGTCACTGCTTTTGAACTCGCCCCTTGTAAAAGCCATCACCAATGCTGCGGCGGTGAGAAAACCAATGCCCTCTACTGCCTGGCAGCGAGCGACTTGTTCCTGCAGCCCAGCGTCTCGCAGTACTTCTTTAATCTTCTTTTGAATCAACTGATCCAGCCGATCTATCGACTTCACAAAAGTTTCGAAGGCGGCTTTCAAAAGGCTTTCGTTAGCCCAGCTCTGAGTCATTGCAGTACGAGCAGTCACCAAGGCGGCTCTGCGTCGCAAGAGGCTCTGAAGCTTGCCGTAGACAGCGGGAGGCGGGCTCCAAGGGCGAAGGTCCTCGCCTTCATTTTTTAAAAAACGGGACAGCAACCGAGCATCGGAGGGGTCGGTTTTAACCCGTCCCCCAACACTCTTCCGGTAGTTGCTCAATTGAAAACCATCGATGACATAGACCTCGAAGCCTAGGCTGTGGGCCAATTCAACCAGGTCCAAGTGATAGACGTTGGTCGCCTCAACAGCGATAGCGGTGTTGAGGGGTTGTTGCTTGAGCCACCTTCTGATCTCGAGTTTGGAGTTTTTGAGCCTGATGATCTCGTCGCGATCATCGTGGTGGATAACCAGCTCAGCTTTCGCGACATCCGCACCCACGATCAACTTACCTACCTGCATTGCCATGGGCCGCTCCTCACGTTATGGTTTTTCGGCTTGAAGGGGTTTCACCAAGAGGCGCTGGCTTGTTTCTATCGTCGCTTGCAAACGATGCATTCTTTATCGGCGCTTTGGTGGAAGGGGTGGGGCGATGTCTCCCACGGTCTGTACTGCTGTGAACAGTCAGAATCGGGCATTTAGTCCCACCACCCCTTCAAGTCTAACCATACAAGCGGGTTTACCCGCGAAGAGGCCGGTACAGGCTTACAACTGTTCCAGGCACCCAACCAGGTCGCCACCCAGCTTCTCCAGCAAGCGCTCATAGCCCTTGCCATCCACCGGGTCGGTACCGCCCAAGGCATCCAGCTCGGCCAGGCGCACCGGCAGCCCGGCGGTCAAGGTCTCGGCTAGCCGGGGCCGCAGCGGCGGTTCGCTGAACACACAGGTCTTGCCCACTTCCTGCAGACGCTTGCGCATGGCTGCCACGTGCTGCGCACCCGGCTGCACCTCGGACGCTACGCTGAACACCCCGGTGTGCTTCAGGCCATACTCGGCCTCGAAATAGTCGAATGCTTCGTGGAACACGAAGTACGGCTTGCCGGCAATCCCGGCCACCCGCGCCTTGATCCGCTTATCCAATGCGTCCAGGCGTTCGTCGAAGGCCTTGAGGTTGCTCTGGTAGCGCACCGTATTGGCTGGATCGATCTGCGCCAGGTCATCCGCCATCTTCGCTGCAATTACACGCGCATTGACTGACGATAGCCACAGGTGAGCATCCAGGCTGCCCGGGCGGTGGTCGTGGTCATGGTCATCGTGGTCTTCTTCCTCATGGGAATGGCTGTCCTCGCCAAAATGCCGAAGCTTCATGCCCGGTAGCGCCTGCACGGCCACAGTGGGCTTGCTGCGATTGCCCAGTACCCGCGGCAGGAAGCCCTCCATGTCCGGGCCGATCCAGTACAGCAGGTCGGCATCGCCTACCCGCCGTACGTCGGACGGGCGCAGCGCGTAGTGGTGTGGCGAAGCCCCCGGAGGCAGCAATACCTCAGGGGTGCCAACACCGTCCTGCACGGCAGCGGCAATCTGCTGCAGGGGTTTGATACTGGTCAGCACGCGCACGTCGGCCTGGGCGGAAAATGCGATGAAAGCGACAAAAAGGACTAGGAATCGGGACACGGTGAATACTCGAGTCGTCAGAAACAGGTAACATAATAACGTCTCCATCCAGAACCGTCGCTGCCCATGTCCATCACGCCGCTGGCCAACCGTCCTCACGATCATTCCCATTGCGTACACAGCGCATTGGCTGAAGCCGACGCCTTGTGCACCCGCCAGGGCCTGCGCCTGACCGCGCTGCGCCGTCGAGTGCTGGAACTGGTGTGGCAAAGCCACAAGCCGCTGGGCGCCTACGATATCCTCGCCGTGCTCAGTGAGCAGGACGGCCGCCGAGCCGCGCCCCCCACGGTGTACCGTGCGCTGGACTTCCTGCTGGAAAACGGCCTGGTCCACCGCATCGCCTCGCTCAACGCATTCATCGGCTGCAGCCACCCGGAACACCTGCACCAGGGCCAGTTCCTGATCTGCCGGGCCTGCCATGTGGCAATCGAACTGGAACAGGACAGCATCAGCGAAGCCATCATCAGCAGCGCCAAGGGCGTGGGCTTCGCGGTCGAGACCCAGACGGTGGAAGTGGTCGGCCTTTGCAGCAATTGCCGGAGCGCGGCATGAGCGATGCACTGATCCGCCTGGAGCAGGTCGGTGTCACCTTCGGTGGCGAGGCGGTGCTCGACAGCATCGACCTGTCAGTCTCACCTGGCCAGATCGTCACGCTGATCGGCCCCAACGGCGCGGGCAAGACCACCCTGGTGCGCGCCGTGCTCGGCCTGCTCAAGCCGCACCGCGGCAAGGTATGGCGCAAGCCGAAACTGCGCATTGGCTACATGCCGCAAAAGATCCAGGTCGATGCCACGCTGCCGCTGTCGGTACTGCGCTTCTTGCGCCTGGTGCCCGGTGTAGACCGCGCGGCAGCCTTGTCGGCGTTGCAGGAAGTGGGTGCGGAGCAGGTGATCGACAGCCCAATCCAGACCATTTCCGGCGGCGAGATGCAGCGCGTGCTGCTGGCCCGCGCCCTGCTGCGCGAACCCCAGCTGCTGGTGCTCGACGAGCCGGTGCAGGGCGTAGACGTGGTCGGCCAGACCGAGCTGTACAACCTCATTACCCGCCTGCGCGACCGCCACGGCTGCGGCGTGCTGATGGTTTCCCACGACTTGCACCTGGTGATGAGCGCCACCGACCAGGTGGTGTGCCTGAACCGCCACGTGTGCTGCTCGGGCCACCCCGAGCAGGTAAGCGGCGACCCGGCATTCGTCGAGCTGTTCGGCCAGACCGCCGCACCCAGCCTGGCCATCTACCACCACCATCACGACCACAGCCACGACCTGCACGGCTCGGTGGTCACCCCTGGCACCCATGTTCACGGAGCGCACTGCAAGCATGGCTGATTTTCTTCTCTACGCCCTGCTTGCCGGTTTGTCCCTGGCACTGGTGGCCGGCCCACTGGGCTCCTTCGTGGTATGGCGGCGCATGGCCTATTTTGGCGATACCCTGTCCCACGCCGCCCTGCTCGGCGTGGCCCTGGGCTTTGCCATGGACGTCAGCCCGGCGCTGGCGGTAACCGTCGGCTGCCTGTTGCTGGCGATCTTGCTGGTGACCTTGCAGCAACGCCAGCCGCTGGCCTCCGACACCCTGCTCGGCATACTCGCCCCCAGCACATTGTCGCTGGGCCTGGTGGTGCTGAGCTTCATGCATGATGTACGCATCGACCTGATGGCCTACCTGTTCGGCGACCTGCTGGCCATCAGCACCACCGACCTGGCCTGGATCCTCGGCGGCAGCGCGCTGGTGTTGCTGCTGCTCGCTGCGCTGTGGCGGCCGTTGCTGGCAGTCACCGTGCACGAAGAGCTGGCCATGGTCGAAGGCCTGCCGGTGGCCGGGCTGCGCATGGCGCTGATGCTGCTGATCGCGGTGGTGATTGCCGTGGCCATGAAGATCGTCGGCGTGCTGCTGATCACCTCGCTGCTGATCATTCCTGCCGCTGCGGCGCAACGTCACGCCCGCTCTCCCGAGCAGATGGCCCTGGGCGCCAGCCTGCTGGGCGTGACCGCGGTATGCGGCGGCCTGGCCATGTCCTGGTTCAAGGACACCCCCGCAGGCCCATCGATCGTGGTATGCGCGGCGGTGCTATTCTTGCTGAGCCTGGCCCTGCCAAAACGCTGAAAAACAGGGCGCGTGAAGGCGCGCCCTGCAACCTTTTCGCACGTAAAGGGTCTGTAAGACTTGTTTTCGAGCGTGCGCACCTGGGTGTAGACTTGCTCGCTTTTTGCGCAAATAGAGAGTCGCAGGAATGAAGCCGTTCGCCTCCCGTTATCTGCTTGTTGCCGCGTTTTCCCTGTTCCTGGCTGCGTGTTCCAGCGCGCCGGTCGAACAGGCCACCGCACCTGCCCAAGCCGATGCCTGGCAGCAGTTGCAACAGAACATCGCCAGCAACGAGCTGGCCACCGCCGAAGACCAGCTGGCAGCCCTGCAGGCCCAGGCGCCGGACGACGCGCGCCTGGAGCAATACCAGCGCCAGCTTGCCGAAGCCTACCTGCAACGCAGCCAGATCTTCCTGCAGAAGGGTGATGTGAACGCTGCCGCCACCGCCCTGGCCCGTGCCCGCGCGCTGATGCCGCAGGCCCCGGCAGTGACTGGTGGCGATACCGTGACCCAGGCGCGCAAAGCCGAGCTGGAGAAGGCTGAAGCGGCGTTGAAAGCGGCCGAGGCCAAGCCCAAGGCGCGCATCATCGATCCGGCTGCACCGAGCACCGTCGTGGCCTTGAAGACTACCGACAGCCGCGCCATGCGTCGCCAGCTGGATGACATTGCCGCCGATGTGGTGAGCTATCAATGCGACGTGGTGTTCCAGGTGCCGCGTACCGAAGATGCGCCTTGGCTGAAGACCTTGCTGGAGAAACGCGTGCGCAAGATCGACAGCGGGTTCGAGCTGAAGCAGAAGCACGAGATTCAGCGGGCGTTGCCGGCGCAGGTGGTTCTGGTTCCGCATCAGCGTTAAGAATCTGGGGGCGCTGCGCGCCCCTTTCGTGACACAAGGCCGCTCCTACAAGGGAATGCGATCTCCTGTAGGAGCGGCCTTGTGTCGCGATGGGGTGCAAAGCAGCCCCTTAGGCAGGCACAGCCTCCGCAGCCGCCTCCCGCTCCCACACCCGATGCCCCTCTACCGCTTTGACGAAGGCATCCACGGTCTTTTGCTCGTCCCCCAGCAGCAACCCCTTGTCTTCTTTCAGCCCCAAGCTGCCCAAAAGCTCTTTGGTCACCACCATCGCCTTCAGGTGTTTGTAGCCCTCCAGCAGGAAGTGCTTGGCCAAACCACTGCCTGCCAGCGCATCGGTCGAGGCCTTGCCCGCTGGCACAACAATCCCGTCAAACATGATCGAGGGCATCCCTTCCATGGAGGCATCCACCGGCAGTTGCTTACCGTCCGCGGCCATCACCGGTGCCGAGGTCGGCCCAAGCAGCATCGGCCGGGCACTGTGCGCCTCCAGAGCCTTGACCAGCTTGTCCACGCTGGCAGCGTCTACGCCATCTGCCACCAGCACGGCAATCTTGCGCCCCTTGATGCCAACCGAGCCCGGGTGGTTCATCTGGCTCAGGGCAGGCGACTGCGCAAGCTGGCTTCCCTTCACTTGCACAGTGCCTGCGCTCGGTGCAGGCAAACCGAGGTTGGCAGCAACCGCAGCCGCCAGCTTCAGGTCGATATTGGCGAGAATCTCATTCACTTCCCGAGCACGGATCGTCTCCCGCTCCACCTTGCCCAGCTCAAAGCTGTAAGCCTTGATGATGTGCTGCTGCTCGGTCGGGCTCATGCTCTGGAAGAACAACCGCGCCTGCGAGAAATGGTCGCTGAACGAATCGCTGCGCTGGCGGATCTTGTGCGCATCGATACGCTCCTGGTAGCTCTCGAAGCCGCCATCCTGCGCCGCTGGTGGCGTTTCCTTCGGCCAGCCACCGTCGATGGAATTGGGCTCGTAGGATGCGCGACCCTTGTGCACCAGATGCTGATGCAAGGCGTCACGCTGGTTGTTGTGGTTAGGAGCGACGGGGCGGTTGATCGGGATCTGGTGGAAGTTGGGCCCGCCGAGGCGGCTAAGCTGCGTGTCGGTGTAGGAGAACAGCCGTCCCTGCAACAAAGGGTCGTTGGTAAAGTCGATGCCAGGCACGATATGAGCCGGGCAGAACGCCACCTGCTCCACTTCGGCAAAGAAGTTGTCCGGGTTGCGATTCAGGACCATCTTGCCCAAAGGTGTAACCGGCACCAGTTCTTCCGGGATTATCTTGGTCGGGTCCAGCAGGTCGAAATCGAATTTGTGCTCGTCGGCTTCCGGCACGATCTGCACACCCAGTTCCCATTCAGGGTAATCACCCGTCTCGATAGCCTCCCACAGGTCGCGACGCTGGAAATCAGCATCCTTGCCTGCCAGCTTCTGCGCTTCGTCCCATAGCAAGGAGTGCACACCCTGGCGCGGTTTCCAGTGGAATTTGACGAAACTGGCTACGCCCTGGGCGTTGATCAGGCGGAACGTATGCACCCCGAACCCTTCCATCATCCGCAAGCTGCGCGGGATAGCGCGGTCCGACATAGCCCACATGACCATATGGGCCGACTCCGGTACCAGCGAGACGAAATCCCAAAAGGTGTCATGGGCCGAAGCGCCGGTCGGGATCTCGTTGTGCGGCTCCGGCTTTACGGCGTGGACGAAATCCGGGAATTTGATCGCATCCTGGATGAAGAACACCGGCATGTTGTTGCCCACCAGGTCGAAGTTGCCCTCGTCGGTGTAGAACTTCACAGCAAAGCCCCTCACGTCACGCACGGTGTCGGCTGAGCCGCGCGGGCCTTGTACCGTGGAAAATCGCACGAAGACGGGCGTGACTTTCTCCGGGTCCTGCAGGAAGCCGGCTTTGGTCAGCTCGGCGTGGTTGCCATAGCTCTGGAAATAGCCATGCGCCCCTGTTCCTCGCGCATGCACGATGCGCTCAGGAATGCGCTCGTGGTCAAAGTGCGTGATCTTCTCTCGCATGATGAAATCTTCGAGCAACGAGGGGCCTCGATCACCCGCCTTGAGCGTGTTCTGGTTGTCAGCGATGCGCACCCCCTGGTTGGTACGCAACGCACTGCCTGTGGCATCGCTTCGGTCAGCCTCCAGGCTCTGCAACTTGGCGTTGGTATTGGCCCGGTCCGGGGTCTGGGTGCCAGCGGCCTCGCTGTGCTTTGGCGCGTCCGTGTTCTTGCTGGGCATGATCGGCTCTCCTCGTCAGTCTTAAGGCATACCCGTTTCGGGCTGTGTGCAAGTAGTGACCGGAAGGCTTTGCCGAGCGTTCAATCAGGATTACCGGTTGTCGCGATATGCCCGAAGGATTGGTGCATTACGAAATAAATGCTAAGAACAGCTATGGGAAAAGGCTAAAATGCGCGACCCCAGCTAACCGCTGACCCAAATTCCATGCGCCCCACAAGGTTCGCTACGTGATCGAGTTCCAACAGGTACACAAGACCTACCGCGTCGCCGGTAGGGAAATCCCCGCACTGAATCCGACCAGCCTGACCATCGAAGATGGCCAGGTGTTCGGCCTGATCGGCCATTCCGGCGCCGGCAAGAGCACCATGCTGCGCCTGATCAACCGCCTGGAAGAGCCTTCCGGCGGCAAGATCATCGTCGACGGCGAAGACGTTACCGCGTTCAACGCGAGCCAGCTGCGCGGTTTCCGTCAGCAGGTCGGGATGATTTTCCAGCACTTCAACCTGCTGGCCTCCAAGACTGTCGCCGACAACGTCGCCTTGCCACTGACCCTGGCCGGCGAGCTGTCGCGCAGCGAAATTGACAAGCGCGTGACCGAGCTGCTGGCCCGCGTCGGCCTTTCCGACCACGCCAGAAAGTACCCGGCGCAGCTGTCCGGTGGCCAGAAGCAGCGCGTCGGCATCGCCCGCGCCCTGTCCACCAACCCGAAGATCCTGCTGTGCGACGAGGCCACCAGCGCCCTCGACCCGCAAACCACCGCCTCGGTCCTGCAATTGCTGGCCGAAATCAACCGTGAGCTGAAGCTGACCATTGTGCTGATCACGCACGAAATGGACGTGATCCGCCGGGTCTGCGACCGCGTGGCAGTGATGGACGCCGGCCAGATCGTCGAGCAGGGCTCGGTGGCCGAGGTGTTCCTGCACCCGCAGCACCCCACCACCAAGCGCTTCGTCCAGGAAGACGAGCAGGTTGACGAAGGCGAGCAGCGTGACGACTTCGCCCACGTGCCGGGCCGTATCGTGCGCCTGACCTTCCAGGGCGACGCCACCTACGCGCCGCTGCTGGGCACCGTGGCCCGCGAAACCGGCGTGGACTACAGCATCCTCGCCGGGCGTATCGACCGCATCAAGGATGTCCCCTATGGCCAGCTCACCCTCGCCCTGATCGGCGGTGACATGGAAGCGGCGTTCGCCCGCTTCAAGGCAGCTGACGTACATATGGAGGTACTGCGTTGATGGACGCCCTGAATTTCTTTGCCAACGTCGACTGGGCCGAAATCTGGCTGGCCAGCGTCGACACCATGATCATGCTGTTCGGCTCGCTGTTCTTCACCGTGCTGCTCGGCCTGCCGCTGGGCGTGCTGCTGTTCCTCTGCGGGCCAAAGCAGATGTTCGAGCAGAAGGGTGTGTATGCGCTGCTGTCGCTGATCGTCAACATCCTGCGCTCGCTGCCGTTCATCATCCTGCTGATCGTTATGATCCCGATCACAGTGCTGATCACAGGCACTTCCCTGGGCGTCGCCGGCGCCATTCCGCCGCTGGTGGTGGGTGCCACGCCGTTCTTCGCGCGCCTTGTGGAAACCGCCCTGCGTGAAGTGGACCGCGGCATCATCGAAGCCACCCAGTCGATGGGCGCCACTACCCGCCAGATCATCACCAGCGCACTGCTGCCGGAGGCTCGCCCGGGCATCTTCGCCGCCATTACCGTGACCGCCATCACCCTGGTTTCGTACACCGCCATGGCTGGTGTGGTCGGTGCCGGCGGCCTGGGCGACCTGGCCATCCGCTTCGGCTACCAGCGTTTCCAGACCGACGTGATGGTCGTCACAGTGGTGCTGTTGCTGGTACTGGTTCAAGTCCTGCAGAGCGTGGGCGACAAACTGGTCGTGCATTTTTCCCGTAAGTAACCCCAATGGGGTCGGCCCGGCCGACCCGTTCGGGGGCCGTCGCGGCCCTCACAAGGAGTGATCAATGAAGAAGCTGCTTGCTGTTGTCGCCGCTGTCGCGGCCTTCTCGGCCCACGCCGAGTCCCTGACCGTTGCCGCTACCCCGGTTCCGCACGCCGAGATCCTCAACTTCGTCAAACCTGTTCTGGCGAAAGAGGGCGTGGAGCTGAAGGTCAAGGAATTCACCGACTACATCCAGCCGAACGTGCAGGTGGCGGAAAAGCGCCTGGACGCCAACTTCTTCCAGCACCAGCCGTACCTGGATGAGTTCAACAAGGCCAAGGGTACCAACTTGGTGAGCGTTGCCGGCGTGCACATCGAGCCGCTGGGCGTGTACTCGACCAAGATCAAGAAGCTGGACGAGCTGTCCTCCGGCGCCACCGTGGTCATCCCCAACGACGCCACCAACGGCGGCCGCGCGCTGCTGCTGCTGGACAAGGCCGGTGTGATCAAGCTGAAGGACAACAAGAACATCCTGTCCACCGTGAAGGATGTTGCCGAGAACCCGAAAAGCCTGAAGTTCCGTGAGCTGGAAGCGGCCACCATCCCGCGCGTGCTGACCCAGGTCGATGCTGCCCTGATCAACACCAACTACGCGCTGGAAGCAAAGCTGAACCCGGAAAAAGACGCCCTGGTCATCGAAGGCAGCGACTCGCCTTACGTGAACATCCTGGTTGCCCGCCCGGACAACAAGGACTCGGACGCCATGAAAAAGCTGGCTGCTGCGCTGCACTCGCCTGAGGTGAAGCAGTTCATCAACGAGAAGTACAAAGGCGCTGTGGTTCCGGCGTTCTAAGCCGTCACATCGCGCTGGACTCTTCGCGGGTAAACCCGCTCCCACAGGGATAGCGAAAGGCTCACGGCCTACGCTGTACCTGTGGGAGCGGGTTTACCCGCGAAGCTTTTGGGGCTAACTCAATCCCGCTTCACGAGCCCGGGCAACTGCGCCACCAGCTTCTGGTTGTTGAACGGCGCCCGAATGAACCCGCGCTGACGCCCATCCGGCCCCACAACCGCCAGGTTGCCGCTGTGATCCACGGTATACCCCGGCTTGCTGGTATCGGCCGGAATGAACGGAATGCTCAAGGCATTGGCCAGCTTCTGGGTATCCTCGATCGACCCCGCCACCCCGACGAAATCCTTGTCGAAATAACCCAGGTACTGCTTCAGCTGGTTCGGCGTGTCGCGGTTCGGGTCAACGCTCACCAGCACCACCTGCAGCCGGTCGACGGCCTCCTTGGGCAGCTCGCTCTTCACCTGGCGCAGCTGGGCCAGGGTGGTCGGGCAGATGTCCGGGCAGTAGGTGTAGCCGAAGAACAGCAACGACCATTTGCCCTTCAGGTCATCCAGTTGCACCGGCTGGCCGTCCTGGTTGGTCATGGTCACGTCGGCCACGGTACGGCTCTGCGGCAGCAGGATGATGCCGGCATCGATCAGCTCGGTGGGGTTGGGCTGGTCGCGGCCATTGAGCACCTTGTTGACGGTCAGGCCCAGGATCAACGCGACCAGGGCAACGAGGATGAAGACGGTTTTCTGGGTTCGGGTCATAGGTTCAGCAACAGGTAGTGGTCGAGGAGCAACGCGATGAACAGCGCGAACAGGTAGCCGATAGAGTACTTGAAGGTGCCGATCGCTGCGTGCGGCCGGCTGCCACGGTACAACACCCATGCCCATTGCAGGAAGCGCAGGCCCAGTACAAGGGCACAGGCCAGGTACAGCGGGCCGCTCATGTGGATGGCGTACGGCAGCAGGCTCACCGCCAGCAATACCAGGGTGTACAGCAGGATATGCAGCTTGGTGTAGCGCTCGCCGTGGGTCACCGGCAGCATCGGGATATCGGCCTTGGCGTATTCCTCCTTGCGGTGGATCGCCAGAGCCCAGAAGTGGGGTGGTGTCCAGGCGAAGATGATCAGCACCAGCAGCAGGGGCTCGGCGCTGACATGCCCACTGACCGCCACCCAGCCCAGCAACGGCGGGGCGGCGCCAGCCAAGCCGCCGATGACGATATTCTGTGGCGTAGCGCGCTTGAGAAAACCGGTGTAGAGCACCGCATAACCGAGCAGGGAAGCCAGTGTCAGCCAGGCGGTGAGGGCGTTGGTGAACACCAGCAGCAGGGCCATGCCAAGTAGCGCCAGCGCCAGGGCGAACAGCAGCGCCGGCAGCGGCTCGACCCGGCCCTGGGCAAGCGGCCGTTTGTGGGTACGCGCCATCAGCGCGTCAATACGTCGGTCCACCACATGATTGACCACCGCCGCGCCGCCTGCACAAAAGCCGATGCCCAAGTTGCCGAACAGCAGCACGCTCCAGCTGACACCCGCACGGGTGGCAAGGAACATGCCCGCCAGCGAGGTGATCAGCATCAGCACCACCACCTTGGGCTTGGTCAGCTCCAGGTAGTCACGCCAACTGGCCCTCTGTGCGCTCAGAAGCGTCGCCACGAATCATTCCTCATGTGGTGGGAGATGCCCACGCCAGCCACGGGCCGCAGGCGCCAGCCATGGCCGACACCCACGCGAACCTTGTCGACCACGCGGATGCGGTAGTTCACCAGCACCATGCTCAACAGCAACAGCGCCCCACCAGCGTTGTGCGCCACGGCCACGGCCAGCGGCAGGTGCAGCAGCACATTGCTGATGCCCAGGCCGACTTGCATCACCAGCGCCAGCAGCACCAGCCGCGCCAGGCCAGGGAGGCCGCAGCGGTGCAGCTTCCAGCTGAGCATCAGCAGCACGCAGGTCACCAGCAGTGCACCCAGGCGGTGGCTGATGTGGATGGCCGTGCGCGCTTCACTGTCCAGTTGCCCACCCAGGTAATTGGGCCCGACGTGCTGGGTCAGATGGAACCCGTTGCTGAAGTCCGCCGCCGGCCACCACTGGCCGTGGCAGGTGGGCAGGTCGATGCAGGCGACGGCCGCGTAGTTGGCACTGACCCAGCCGCCCAGGGCGATCTGGCCGATCACCACCAGCAAGGCCAGCGCGGCGATCCGGCGCAGGCTCAATGGCAGCTTTGGCAAAGGCGCAAAGGCCCGGGACAGACGCAGGGACAACAGGAACAACAAACTCAGGGTAGTGAAGCCGCCGAGTAGATGCGCGGTGACCACCTGTGGCCACAGCTTGAGGGTGACCGTCCACATGCCGAAGGCTGCCTGGGCCAGCACCACGCCCAGCAGCAGCAAGGGCAGGCGGTAAGGCTGGCCATCGCGGGCATGCCGGCGCAGCGCCTGCAAGGCGAGCAGGGCGATCACCATCGCCAGGGTGCCGGCGAAGTAGCGGTGGACCATCTCGGCCCAGCCCTTGGCGGCTTCCACCGGATGTTCGGGGAAATGCAGCTCGGCATGAGCCAGCTGCGCTTCGCTCTTGGGCACGCTGATGAAGCCGTAGCAACCCGGCCAGTCTGGGCAGCCGAGGCCGGCGTGGGTCAGGCGGGTATAGGCACCGAGCAGGACGACCAGCAGTGCCAGCAAGGTGGCGAACACAGCAAGGCGGAATCCGGGTCTGGCCATGGCAGGCTCCTAGCCGATGTTGGACAGCTTGAGCAGGTGGCGCAGGTCGTCCAGCACATGCTTGCCGTTGACCTTGGCGTCGTAGCGCAGCACCAGGTTGCCGTGTGGGTCGACGATCCACAGCTGCGGGCCGGTCTCGCCGACCTTTTGCAGGTAGCGTTGCGCATCCAGCGGGTAACGCTGCAACTGTGGGTATTCGCGGCCGAGCAACGCCTGGTAATCGGCACTTGCCGGCTGGGCGGCCGCCAGGGCATGGCTGGCACGGCTGGCATCACGGCCCAGGCCGACCTGGATCTGCCGGGCCAGGTACACCAGCCGTTGGCAATCCTCGGCACAGGCTGTGGGTGTGCTCACCAGCAGCTGCCAGCGCTCGTCCTGGCCCGCCACGCCGAGATCGGAAAGGCTCTCACCGTTGCCGATCATCACGCCGTGGTAGCTGCGGCCGTCCGGCACCCAGAACTTGAGCTTGTACATGCTGGTGGCCAGAACCATCGGCCCGAGCACCACCAGCAGAATCAGCAGCAGCTGCAAACGCCCGCGGGCTCTGGGTTTGCTGCGTTCAGGCACTTCCAGTGGAGTGGCGGTGGCCATGGCGTTTCTCCTTGTTGTGGTGCCAGCCGAAGTAGAGGTAGAGCAGTACCAAAGTGGTTGCCAGGGCAAACCATTGCACGGCGTAACCCAGGTGTTTTTCCGAGCCCATGGCAACGACTGGCCAGTCCAGGCGATAGGTCGCCGGGCCGGGTTCCAGGCGCAGCTCATGGGCGAAGCCATCGCGATCGAGCTGTTGCCATAGCTGCGCGGCATCCACGGCAGTCAGCAGGTGCGGCCACTGGCCGCCTGCAGGGTCGGGGTGCAGCTGGAACGTGCTACCAGGCGCGACATACACCGAAGCGTCCAGCGCCAACGCCTGGGCAGGGGTATCGAAATGCACCGGCACGCGGCGGTCCGGCCAGGGCAGCCAGCCGCGGTTGACCAGCAGCCACACGCCGCTGGCCTGATCATGGAAGGGTTGCAGCAGTTCGACACCGGCCTGGCCGTCACGCATGCGGTTGTCCAGAAGCAAGCTGTGCTCGGCGTCGAAGCGGCCATAGAGATGCACGCGGCGGAAGGCATTGTCCTGGTTCGCTGTCAGCTGGGCCATGGCCACTGGCGCTTCGACCCGCCGCTCGGCATAGGCGGCCAGCAGCACGCGCTTTTCCTCGGCACGGCCGAGTTGCCAGCAGCCAAGCGCGATCAGCCCCGGCAGCAGCGCAAGCACCACCAGGGTTGGTACCCAGCCCGGACGAAACGGCCTCATCGGAGCCTCGTCGGGCCGATCGCTATACTTATCCACATCACCGCATCCCCCCGGAGTATCGCCATGCTCAAGGCCGCGATTGTCCTGATGCTGTTGGCCACGATTGCCAGCCTGTTCAGCGGCCTGGTGTTTCTGGTCAAGGACGATGAAAACTCGACCCGTTTGCTGAAGGCACTGACCGTGCGGGTGACCCTGGCGGCCCTCACCATCGGCCTGGTGGCCTGGGGCTTCATCAGCGGTCAGCTGGTCTCACACGCCCCCTTCTGAAGTTTTCACCTGACCCTGTGGGAGCGGGCATGCCCGCGAATGCGATGTTGAATGTACCGACGCATTCGCGGGCGCGCCCGCTCCCACAGGGTTCTCTATTCACAACACATAGACAAAGATGAACAACCCCACCCACACCACATCGACGAAGTGCCAGTACCAACTGGCCGCCTCGAAACCAAAGTGTTTCTCCGGGTTGAAATGCCCGCGCAAGATGCGCACGAACATCACGATCAGGATGATCGTGCCCAAGGTCACGTGGGCGCCGTGGAAGCCGGTGAGCATGAAGAACGTCGCGCCGTAGATACCCGACCCCAGCGTCAGCCCCAGCTTGGTATAGGCCTCGTGGTACTCGTAGGCCTGCAACGCGATGAAGCTGGCGCCCAGGACGATGGTCAGCGCCATCCAGAATTTCAGCGGGCCACGGTGGCCGCGACGCAGGGCATGGTGGGCGATGGTGATGGTCACGCTGGAGCTGACCAGCAAGATGGTGTTGATCAGCGGCAGGTGCCACGGGTCGATCACTTCCTTGGGCGGCGGGAACAGTTTTGGGTCGGGCGTGTGCAGCAGCGGCCAGGTGAATTCGAAGGTCGGCCACAACATGTGCGCAACACCCTTGGCCCCTTCACCGCCCAGCCACGGCCCGGCCAGCACGCGCACGTAGAACAGCGCACCGAAGAAGGCCAGGAAAAACATCACCTCGGAGAAAATGAACCAGCTCATGCCCCAGCGGAACGAGCGGTCCAGTTGCGGGCTGTACAGCCCCGCGCGGCTCTCCCGCACCACCGAACCGAACCAGCCGAACAGCATGTAGGCCAGGAACAACGCACCGATGAAGAAGATCAGCGGCCCGTGCGACTCGGGGTGGCCGGCCTTCATGTCGTTGAACCAGGTACCCAGGCCGAACACCGTGATGAACATGCCGATGGTGGCGATGATCGGCCACTTGCTCTGCGCCGGAACGTAGTAGTGCTCATGACTTGCCATTGCTGTTCTCCTTCCCTTAACGGGCGCCCTGGACGTCCTGGGCCGCGACATGCGCGACCGGCGGGTGGCGAGCGGTGATGTCGAACAAGGTGTAGGCCAGTGTCAGGTGCTTCACGCTGGCCGGCAGGTCGCGGTCGACGATGAAGCGCACCGGCATCTCGATGCGTTCGCCGGGCTGCAGCACCTGCTGGGTGAAGCAGAAGCACTCGGTCTTGTGGAAGTACGCCGCAGCCTCGGCCGGGGTGATGCTGGGGATGGCTTGCGCACTCATCGGCCGGTCGGTCGGGTTATGGGCGACGAAGATCATCTGGTTCACCGCACCCGGGTTGACCTCCAACTGGTCGGCGGTGGAGTAGAAGTCCCAGACCATGTCGCTGGCATTGGTCGACATGAACTGCACCCGCACCGAACGCGTCGGGTCGCTGACCTGGCTGCCTTCGTACTGCCCTCCGGTCTTGCCGTTGATGCCGAAGGCCTTGCACATCACGTCATAGATAGGCACCAGGGCGAAGCCGAAGGCGAACATCACCACCGTCAGCATCAACAGGCGCAACACCAGACGTTTCAGCGAAAGGCCGTTCATGGCACGGTTCCTATTTCACTTCCGGTGGCGTCTGGAAGGTGTGGTAGGGCGCAGGCGAAGGGATCGACCACTCCAGGCCCTCGGCGCCATCCCATGGCTTGGCCGGTGCCGGCGCGCCGCCGCGGATGCACTTGATGACGATGAACAGGAAGAAGATCTGCGTAGCGCCGAACATGAACGCGCCGATCGACGACACCATGTTGAAGTCGGCGAACTGCAGGTTGTAGTCGGGGATTCGCCGTGGCATGCCGGCCAGCCCCACGAAGTGCATAGGGAAGAAGGCCATGTTCATGCCGATGAACGATAGCCAGAAGTGCAGCTTGCCGAGGGTTTCGTCATACATGTGGCCGGTCCATTTCGGCAGCCAGTAGTAGGCCGAGGCGAAGATGCCGAAGATAGCCCCAGGCACCAGCACATAATGGAAATGCGCCACCACGAAGTAGGTGTCGTGGTACTGGAAGTCCGCTGGAGCGATGGCAAGCATCAGCCCGCTGAATCCGCCGATGGTGAACAGGATGACAAAGGCGATGGCGAACAGCATCGGCGTTTCGAAGGTCAGCGAGCCTTCCCACATGGTGCTGACCCAGTTGAACACCTTCACCCCGGTAGGCACGGCGATCAGCATGGTGGCGTACATGAAGAACAGCTCGCCGACCACCGGAATACCGACAACGAACATGTGGTGGGCCCAGACGATGAACGACAGGAAGGCGATGGCGCCGGTGGCGTACACCATCGAGGTGTAGCCGAACAGCGGCTTGCGCGAGAACGCCGGGATGATCGAGCTGACCGCGCCGAAGGCCGGCAGGATCATGATGTACACCTCGGGGTGGCCGAAGAACCAGAACACGTGCTGGAACAGCACCGGGTCACCACCGCCGGCGGCACTGAAGAAGCTGGTACCAAAGTGGATGTCCATCAGCATCATGGTGACGACGCCGGCCAGCACCGGCATCACCGCAATCAGCAGGAATGCGGTAATCAGCCAGGTCCAGACGAACAGTGGCATCTTCATCAGGGTCATGCCCGGGGCGCGCAGGTTGAGGATGGTGGCGATCACGTTGATCGCGCCCATGATCGAACTGATGCCCATCAGGTGGATGGCAAAGATGAAGAAGGTGACGCTGGCCGGCGCGTAGGTGGTGGACAGCGGGGCGTAGAAGGTCCAGCCGAAGTTGGGCCCGCCGCCCGGGCTGAACAGGGTCGAGACCAGCAGCAGGAAAGCTGCCGGCAGCAGCCAGAAGCTGAAGTTGTTCATCCGCGGCAAAGCCATGTCGGGCGCGCCGATCATCAGCGGGATCATCCAGTTGGCCAGGCCGACGAAGGCCGGCATCACCGCACCGAACACCATGATCAGGCCGTGCATGGTGGTCATCTGGTTGAAGAACTCCGGCTGGACGATCTGCAGGCCAGGCTGGAACAGCTCGGCGCGGATCACCATGGCGAACGAGCCGCCGAGCAGGAACATGATGAAGCTGAACCACAGGTACATCGTGCCGATGTCCTTGTGGTTGGTGGTCAGCACCCAGCGCATCAGGCCCTTGGCCGGGCCGTGCGCATGGTCATGGCCGTGGGCGTGGTCGTCGATCACTGCACTCATGTCCTGTCTCCTGCAATCCATTGATTGCCGCGAGTAACCCGGTTCATTGCGCTTCTGCCTGCTTCAGCGCCAGCACGTCCTTCGGCGTGACCATGTCACCCTTGTTGTTGCCCCAGGCGTTGCGCTCGTAGGTGACCACGGCGGCGATGTCGACTTCCGAGAGCTGCTTGCCGAACGCGGCCATGGCAGTGCCGGGCTTGCCGTGGAAGACGATGCCCAGGTGGGCTTCCTTCGGCCCGGTGGCGATCTTCGAGCCCTTGAGCGCAGGGAACATCGGCGGCAGGCCCTGGCCTTCGGCCTGGTGACAGGCCACGCAGGTGGTGTGGTAGACCTTGTCACCACGTTCCACCAGTTCTTCCAGGGTCCATTCCTTGCTGGTCAGCTCCTTGAGCTTGGCAGCTTCAGCCTTGCGCTCGCCCAGCCAGGTGTCGTAGTCGGCCTTGGACTTGACCTCGACCACCACCGGCATGAAACCGTGGTCCTTGCCGCACAGCTCGGTGCACTGGCCGCGGTAGATGCCGGGCTTCTCGATACGGGTCCAGGCTTCGTTGACGAAGCCGGGGATGGCATCACGCTTGACCGCGAAGGCCGGCACCCACCAGGAGTGGATGACATCGGCAGCGGTTACCAGGAAGCGCACCTTGGCGCCAACCGGCAGCACCAGCGGCTGGTCGACTTCGAGCAGGTAGTGCTCGTCCTTGGGTGCCTTGTTGTGGATCTGCTCAGTGGGGGTGGCCAGGTTACTGAAGAACTCCACGTCCTGGCCAAGGTATTTGTAGTGCCACTTCCACTGGTAGCCGGTAACCTGGATATCGATGTCCGACTCGCTGGCATCGTAGATGTCGATCAGGGTCTTGGTGGCCGGGATGGCCATGGCCACCAGGATCAGGAAGGGGACCACGGTCCAGAGGATTTCCACCCAGGTGTGCTCGTGGAAATGCGCAGCCTGCTGGCCGGTGGAACGGCGGTGGATGACCATGGACCAGAACATCGCGCCAAAGACAACGATGCCGATGATCACGCAGATCCAGAAGATGGTCATGTGCAGGTCGAAGACGGCGTTGGAGACTTCCGTCGCGCCTGGGTGCATGTTCACGGTCCAGGCGGCGTTGGCCTGACCAAAAACCGACCACAACAGGAGGCCCATCCAGACATGTGGATGTCGCATCATTGCGGGTTCCCCTTCTCGTTCTTGTAGTCCCGGAGGCGTGGCCTGCGGCAAGAGGGAACGGTGGTCAAGACTACCTGGCTTCGACGACCGAGCCCCTGCTAAAAGCAGTCGGGCCTCATCAACGAATCACGTTCACCGGGAGTATAGACAGCGACCAACGGCACGCAACGAAGCCCGTGAAATGAACTTCATGAAATGGCTGAATGGCCTGAAAACCGCGCGCTTGACACGGCATGGCACAATAATGGCTTTTCGATATGCCTGAGCATGCACACGTTTGCGCGAACTTATAACAAATGCGTCTTAGGTATTCTGTATACCGAGCTAATTTAGTGTCTTCCGTTTGAAACGTAATGTCCCTGGAGTTGTCATGAACATCGCTGCTGTACGCGAGCAGGTAAGCCAAGCCCATCAACACGAAGGCCAGACCGGCCAACTGAAAAAGCGTCTCGAGCTGCAACTGCCCCACCTGCACCCCTCGATCCAACTGCCTGAGCAGGACGCCCAGGGTACTTTGGCGCGCTTCGTCAGCGCCTACATCGACCAGGTTCCGGAACTGCTGGAGGCCGCCCATGAGGTCGCCCGCGAGGCCGGGATCGAATCGCAGATCAAACCTGTACTGAAAATCGCCGAAGCCTACTTCCTGCAGCCGCCCAGCCTGATGCAAGGGCATATGGGCCTGGACTGCCTGCTGGATGAGGCCTACCTGGCGCACCGCCTGGTGGAAGAGGTGAACGACCTGTACATCCGTCACTTCCAGCAACCGTTGATCCCGGTCGACACCACCGTCGCCAACCTAATTGCCCACCAGTTGATTGGCGAGACGTTTGCCAACCAGCTGGATGAAGTGGTGCACCACTCGGTGGATGAAATGTTGAACGACGAAAGCTTCGCGGTGGAGTCGGTGGAGGCCTACCGCGAGAAATTGAGCAGCCCGGAAACGGGCGCGGCGTGGAAGCGCTGGCCGTGCCTGTCGCGGCAGTTGGGGGTGGAGCTGGGCCAGCCGGCCTGAAGTTCCTGTCCCGGCCTCTTCGCGGGTAAACCCGCTCCCACAGGTACTCCACAGGGTTCATAGCCTGTGCAGTACCTGTGGGAGCGGGTTTACCCGCGAAGAGGCCAGTTCAGGCGATACAGACTTTCAGCTTCAGGCCCCAACCCCCGCCGTAGTCCGCATCCGCCCCTCGATCCGCCGCTTCAAGCGCCGCTGCTCGATCAGCAACCGCGACCCATTGGCCGAATTACTGCGCCCCCAATCCTCAAGCAGCTCAAGGCACGAGTGGTCGATATAGCTGAGGTTACCCAACGGCACATGCAGGGTGGTCCCCGCCGGTACGCTATCCAGCACCTGGGTCAGCGCCGGCACCTTGAGGAAGGTGGCCGCGCCACTAAGCCGCAATTCCATGTGCCCAGCCTTTTCCAGGCTGACCAGGTTGATCTTCAACCGAGCCGCCTTCAGTGCCAGCTTCAGCAAGGTCAGGGCAAAGCCCAGCAATACACCGGTCAGCAGGTCGGTAAAGATGATCGCCAGCGCCGTCGCCGCGTAGGTGAACATCGGCATGCGGCCATAGCGGCCCAGCCCACGAAACGCCTTGAAATCCACCAGCTTGACCCCGGTGAACACCAGCACACCCGCCAGGCTCGCCACCGGGATCTGCTGCAGCACGCTGCTCAACGCCACAACGAACGCCAGCAGCCACAGACCATGGAAGATCGCCGAAGCCCGGGTCTGCGCACCTGCCTGCACGTTGGCCGAGCTACGCACGATCACCCCGGTCATCGGCAACGCACCGAGCACCCCGCACAGCATGTTGCCGATGCCCTGGGCCGACAGCTCACGATCAAAGTCCGAACGCTGGCCGCTGTGCATGCGGTCAACCGCTGCAGCCGACAACAAGGTTTCGGCACTGGCGATGAAGGCCAGGGCAAAAGCGGCGACCAACAAGGTAGGGTCGGCCAGTTGCATCAGGTCACCAGGGCGGATCCAGTCGATGGCCTCGGACAGGTCGGCCGGCACCTGTACGCGGTTCACCGGCAAAGCCAGCCAGATGCTGATGGCCGTCATGGCCGACACACCCAGCAGGGCACCCGGGACGAAGCGCAGCCGCTGCGGTCGCAGCCGCTCCCAGCTCCACATGATGGCGATGGTGCCCAGGCCAAGCGCACCGGCCATCCAACCAGAGCCGGCGCTTTCCTGCGGCAGGGCGGCGGCCACGGTCGCTGGGAACTCCAGCAGGTTCTGCATGCCGGATGGCTGCGGCGCGGTGTCGAACATCACATGCACCTGCGAAAGCACGATCAGCACGCCAATCCCCGCCAACATGCCGTACACCACCGCCGGAGCGGTAACCCGGAACCAGCAGCCCAGGCGCAGGCGCCCGGCCAGTAACTGCAGCAAGCCGGCCAGCAGCAGGATCGGCCCGAGCATGGCCATGCCATGCTGGCGTACCAGCTCGAATACCAATACCGCCAGACCTGCGGCCGGGCCACTGACCTGCAGCGGCGAACCGGCGAGGAAACCTACGACAATACCGCCGATAATGCCGGTAATCAGGCCTTTGGCCGGTGGCATGCCAGAGGCGATCGCAATGCCCATGCACAACGGCAGTGCCACCAGGAAGACCACCACCGACGCCAGCAACTCACGCGGCAGGGCCGCTTTCAACTGTGTAATGTTCACCGTGTTTCTCCTTTCTTTGTCACACAGCCATTCCCCTGGCCGTGGGCACGTTTGCCCCTGACGAGCGCGCAGGCGCGGGCCGCCAGCGGGCGTGCCGGCAAGGCAGTCAGGGAATTCAAGGCAGCCGAAGGCCGTGCCACACCCCTACGGGGTGCAGCCGGCTATCAAGGTTCCAGCGGGTGGATGGGTCGCTTAGTAGCGGCCTCTCGGAGTAGCGCAGGGGACCGGCTCGCCAGCAGCCAAGGGCAGGAAGGTATCGCTGGCGGCGTCGTAGGCTTCGATCTTGCTGGTCTCGATGTCGTAGACCCAGCCATGGATGTACAGCTCACCGGCTGCCAGGCGCGAAGCCACCGAAGGGTGGGTGCGCAGGTGATGCAGCTGGGCGATGACGTTTTCCTTGGTCAGCACCTGCATGGTTTCATGTTCGCTGCCGCACGAGCAGTTGTTCTCGACCACGGTGCGGGCCACTTCGGCGTGGCGCAACCAGGCGGACACGGTCGGCATCTTGGTCAGCGATTGCGGGTTGAGTACGGCACGCATGGCGCCGCAGTCGGAGTGGCCGCAGACGATGATGTGATGCACTTTCAACGCCAGTACGGCGTATTCGATGGCGCTGGAAACGCCCCCGTTCATCTGGCCATACGGCGGTACCACGTTACCGACGTTACGGGTCACGAACAGGTCGCCAGGTGAACTTTGGGTGATCAGCTCGGGAACAATGCGCGAGTCGGCGCAGGTGATGAACATGGCTCGCGGGGTTTGCGCGGTGGCGAGCTTCTTGAACAGCTCTTGCTGCTCGGGGAAAACGTCATGGTGAAAACGCAGGAAGCCGTCGACGATGTGCTTCAGGGCGGCATCGGCGCTCTCCGCGGGGACCTGCGGTACGACCTTGGATGGGTCCTTGACGGGCATGATTCATCCTCTTGACGGTGTGTAGGTAAATCCATTTTACCGGTGAAAGATTCTGGCTATGCAGGGATTTAGATGACACGCACGGGCCATAGATCACAGTCGGTGAAGACTGATTTCCTACGCTAGCGGGGAAAACTTAACTGAAACTTAATTCGAAGGCTCTAGAACGGGTGTTCCAGATGAGAAAGGCGGGTATTGGATAATAGCAAAAAAACATCAACTGCCAAGAGCCATTACTGCAATTATCAACTTGAATTAGTTGCATTGAGGGCTGGCAATGCGCCACACGTGGGAACCCGGAACCTGCGCAGAACCTGTGGGAGCGGGCGTGCCCGCGAAGGAGACAACTCGGTACATGGCACCGGCTGCGCCGGTGTTCGCGGGCGCGCCCGCTCCCACAAAGACCGTGCTCTGCTCAAGCATCAGAACAACGCCATCTGCCCACCCGGCGGGCAAAACGCCGAACAATCCAGCGCATGCGCTTCTCGCCCTTTGAACTCCAGCCGCTTCATGGCCTTGGCAAAACGCTGCGCCAGCAACTCGGCAAACACGCCTTCACCGCGCATGCGCGCACCAAAGCGGCTGTCATACAGTTCGCCGCCGCGGCTCTGGCGGATCAGGCTCAACACATGCGCCGCCCGCTGCGGGTAATGGTCCTGCAGCCATTGCTCGAACAACGGTGCCACTTCCAGCGGCAGGCGCAACATCATGTAGGCTGCGCTCTGTGCACCTGCCTCCCTCGCCGCCTTCAGCAGCCGTTCCAGTTCACTGTCGTTGATCATCGGAATCATCGGCGAACACAACACGCCCACCGGCACTCCCGCCTCGCGCAACACGCGAATCGCCCGCAAGCGCGCCTTGGGTGACGCCGCACGCGGTTCCAGCACCCGTTTCAAGTCATCGTCCAGCGTGGTCAGGCTGATCATCACCCGCACCAGGCGCTGGCGAGCCATCTCGGCCAGCAGGTCGAGGTCGCGCAGCACCAGCGACCCCTTGGTGACGATGGTCACCGGGTGGCGAAAACGCAGCAGCACTTCGAGCAGGCGCCGGGTCAGCAGTTGTTCACGTTCGATCGGCTGGTACGGGTCGGTATTGGAACCCAGGTTGATCGGCGCGCACACGTAACCCGGTTTGCTCAATTGTTGCGCAAGCACCTCGGCGGCGTTGGTCTTGGCAATCAGCTTTGTCTCGAAATCCAGGCCGGGGGAAAGGTCCCAGTAAGCGTGGGAAGGGCGGGCATAGCAGTAGATGCAACCGTGCTCGCAGCCACGGTATGGGTTGATGGAACGGTCGAAGGGCAGGTCGGGCGATGTATTGCGGCTGATCACCGATTTGGCCGTCTCTACCCGTACCTCGGTGCCCTGGGTTTGCGGCACCTCCTGATACCAGCCGTCATCCTCCGCCATCGAATGGCTGGGGGCAAAGCGGTTGTGCGGATTGTGCGCCGTGCCACGGCCCTTTTGCGGTGCTGGAGGAATCATGGCCTACCTCGGATACTGTATTCATGTACAGTATCGCGCATGCCTGATTCTTTCCAGCACCTCCGGTCAGCCCACTCTCACTTCAGGCCATGCCAACGCAGGAAGGGCAGTTGGCTTGACTGCCGGCCGAGAAACGCCTCAATGCCGTCACGTAAAGGTCGCGATGCCCCAGGGGCAAGCAATGTCTCCTGCAGCGCCCGGCCTGTGGCCCGGTCCAGCAGGCCTTGGGCCTTGAAGCGGGTGAACAGGTCGAATGCGTGCACGTCCGACCATAGATAGGCGTAATAACCGGCATCGTAGCCATTTACCAGATGGTCGAAGGCATGCGCCGGGTGCTCGAAATCGGCCAAGGGCCAGTAGCCACAACGCTCACGAGCATCGCCCAGGCGCTGCTCGAGGGACCGGCCATCGTTCGGCGTGCCATGCAGGTCCAGATCGAACAGCGCCATGCTCAGGTCGCGCGCGGTTTCCTCCACACCTTGCTGCCGCAAGCGGCGCAGGCATTCATCGACCCGGGCCCGGGAAAGCTTGCTGCCATCCTGAAGTGGCGAAGAGATCGCCACCAGGTAATCCGCGTCCCAGACCCAGCGCTCAAACAGCTTGCCGAACAGTTCCACGCCATCGGTACCGAGTTCGGTGACGTTGGACATCACGTGGTTGGTCGTGCGCACCAGCAAATGGTGCAAGGCATGGCCAAATTCATGGAACAGCTTGCGCAGTGATAGATGGTCCAGTAACGGCTGGCTACCCGGCAGCGCTGCAGGCACGTCGCTGTAGACCACCACCGAGGCCGCCTGGAAGATTCCCTCGGCATCGACCCGGCGGTTGCGAATGTAGGTGGTGAACACCGAGTCAGGTTGCTTGCCGGCATGCTGTACGGCGTCCAGGTACAGGAAACCGATCAAGGCGTTGTCCTGCCACACCTCGAACGGTTGCACGCTGTCATCCCAGGTTGCCAGCGGCTTGGCCAGCAGCGTTACGCCAAACAGTTTTTCCGCCAACTGCTGCAATGCACTGACCACGGCATTCAGCGGGAAGTGTTCGCGCAAGGCTTCGGTGGAAAGCACCTCGCGCGACGAGGCCTGCAGATAGGCAATGTCCCAGGGCTGGACATTCTCCAGACCTTTGGCTGCGGCCTGATGCTGCATATCTGCACGCCACTGCAGCACGGCCGGCCGCACATGGTCGGCAAGGTCATGAAGAAAGCCGCGCACCTGGGCAACCGAACCCGCGCTCTTCGAATGCAGGCTCTGCTCCAGATGGCTGGCAAAGCCGAGCAAGTGGGCCTTTTCTTCCAGCAGCCTCGCCAGTTGCTCCAGGTGCGAGCGATTATCCTGCTGTTGGTCAAGGCCGACGCCTCGGGTGTTATAAGCCCGGTACACGCGCTCGCGCAGCTGCCTGTTGTCAGCATGTTTGAGCACGGCATCGGTGGTCACGCTTTCACACGCAATCAACCACCCCGGCTCACCCGCCTCCTGTGCCCTTGTAGCCAGCTCGTCACGAATGCGTTGAGGTACACCGCTCAGTTCAGATTCATCCGTGATGCTCAGCCCTGGCCGGTTGATGTTGCTGCGAAACGCCTCCCGCGCAGTGCCGATCTGTTTCAGCAGTTCGGCCAGGCGAACCTTGCCTGCGGGGTCGAGCGATGCGCCACTGGAGGCGAACTTGTGCAGATGCCAGCGCAACGTAGCGCGTTTCTGGGCATCCAGCTGCTTGCCGATGTCGCTGTTGGCCAAGCGCTCATACAGGGCCTGCAGTGCGGAGTTGGTGAATTTCTGTTCGAACCGCTCCGTAGCCTTGGCGAAGAAGTCGGAAATGGCACCAGCCCAGGCTTCATCCCGACCAACCAATGGCGAGGCGGCATACAACACCGTCAGAAGCTGACTATCCAGCCCGTCCACCGCCAGCACCATGTCATCCCAGGTTGGCAGTGCCTGCTGGTCGCGGATGATGCGTTCGATGCCTTGCTCGTGCGCCAACAGCACGTGGTCGAAGGCAACTTGCATGTTTTGAAGCGTGATCGACGGATAATCGACGGGGATATGGCTATCTTGCAGAAGTGGGTTATCCATGGTGCAACACCTTGCTCGTAGGGAAGAGCAGGTGAGCTTGCATGGCCAGCGTGCAGTAGGTGGCCTGATTATCTACCACCCGGGCATGCCGGCCCGGGCACGGCGCCCGGGCGGCACGACGGCTTTATTCAGCCGGTTTCTTCAGCTTCGGGTTGGGGAAGAACTGCACCGTCTGTACCTTGGCCGGCGCGGCTTTCGGTTCCAGATGATTGACCCGGGTGCCGAGTTCCTTCGGCACCGACAAGCCCTGCTCGTTGAGGGTGTCGGTAAAGCCGCAGGCCACGCACTCGCGGTGCGGTACGCCGTCTTCGTTCCACATCATCAGCTTGTCGGTCTCGCTGCACGCCGGGCATACCGCCCCGGCAATGAAGCGTTTCTTGGTCTTGTTCACGGCTACCTCGCTCATGCTGCAGCGTCCTCGCTCAGGCCACTATGGCGCAGCAAGGCATCGATGGAAGGCTCACGGCCACGGAAGTCGACGAATAGCTCCATCGGCTCGCGCGAACCACCACGTGCCAGGATCGCCTCGCGGAAGGCTCGGCCGGTTTCGGCATTCAGCACGCCTTCTTCCTCAAAGCGCGAGAAGGCGTCTGCCGACAGCACCTCGGCCCACTTGTAGCTGTAGTAGCCCGCCGCATAACCACCAGCAAAGATGTGCGCAAAGCTGTTGGGGAAGCGGTTGTACGCCGGTGGGCGCATGACGGACACCTCGTCGCGCACGCCTTCGAGCACCTGCAGCACGCTGCGGCCGTCACCATGGGTTGCATGCAGCTCGAAGTCGAACAGCGAGAACTCCAACTGGCGCACCATCATCATTCCCGACTGGAAGTTCTTTGCCGCCAGCATCTTGTCCAGCAGGTCCTGGGGCAGGGGGGCGCCAGTTTCGTAGTGGGAGGAGATCAGTGCGAGGCCTTCCGGCTCCCAGCACCAGTTTTCCATGAACTGGCTCGGCAGTTCGACCGCGTCCCAGGCCACGCCGTTGATACCGGATACACCGGCATGCTCGATGCGGGTCAGCATGTGGTGCAGACCGTGGCCGAACTCGTGGAACAAGGTGGTGACTTCATCGTGGGTCAAAAGCGCCGGCTTGCCGGGCGCGGCCGGGGTGAAGTTGCACACCAGGTTGGCCACGGGGCTCTGCAACTGGCCAGCGGCTGTGCGGCGACGGTCACGCGCGCCATCCATCCAGGCGCCGCCACGCTTGTTGGCGCGCGCGTAGAGGTCGAAGAAGAAGCGGCCGACGTGCTGGCCGTTTTCCTTGATCTCGAACAGGCGCACATCCGGGTGCCAGCTGTCGAACCCCTTGAGCTCGGCAATCTCGATACCGTAAAGGCGCTGCACGATGCTGAACAGGCCACCCAGCACCTTGTCGATCGGGAAGTAGGCGCGCAGGGCTTCCTGCGACACGCTGTAGCGCTGCTCGCGCAGCTTCTCGCCGAAGTACCCGGCGTCCCAGCTGGCCAGCTCAGGGCAGCCCTGCTCGGCGGCATAAGCCTTGAGCTGCTCCAGGTCCTGGGCGGCGAACGGCTTGGACCGCTTGGCCAGGTCACGCAGGAAGCTCAGCACCTGGTCACTGGACTCGGCCATCTTGGTGGCCAGGCTAAGCTCCGCGTAGTTCTTGTAGCCCAGCAGTTCGGCCAGCTCCTGGCGCAGGTCAAGGATTTCCTGCATCACCGGGCCGTTGTCGAACTGGCCGGCATTCGGGCCCTGGTCCGAGGCGCGGGTGCAGTAGGCCGCGTATAGCTCTTCGCGCAGGGCGCGGTCGCTGGCGTAGGTCATCACCGCGTAGTAGCTGGGGAATTCCAGGGTGATCAGCCAGCCGTCGAGGCCCTTGGCCTGGGCGGCCGCGGCCATCTGCGCCTTGGCCGAATCGGTCAGGCCGGCCAGCGCGGCTTCGTCGGTAACATGCTTGGTCCAGGCCTGTGTGGCGTCGAGCAGCTGGTTGGAGAAACGGCTGCCAAGCTCGCTGAGCTTGCTCTGCACTTCGGCGTAGCGCTGCTGTTTATCCGCCGGCAGGTCGATACCCGACAGGCGGAAGTCCCGCAGGGCGTGCTCGAGGATAGTCTTTTGCGCCACATCGAAGCCGGCGGCTTCGGGGCTGTCGATCAGCGCCTGGTAGGCTTCGAACAGCGCACGGTTCTGGCCCAGTTCGGTAGAGTAGGCGCTCAGCGCCGGCAGGCATGACTCGTACGCTTCGCGCAGCTCCGCGCTGTTGCACACCGCATTGAGGTGGCTGACCGGGCTCCAGGCGGCGCCCAGGCGGTCATTCAGTTCGTCCATGGCCAGCACCAGGCCAGCCCAGGTAGGGTTCTTGCCCTGCTTTTCGAGGATCTCGGCAATGGCTTTACGGTTGTCGGCCAGGATCGCTTCGATCGCCGGCAACACGTGTTCGGCACGGATTTGCGAGAAGGGCGGCAGATCGTAGGACTGCAGAAGCGGGTTGTTCGCACTCACGGTTTGGATACCTTGGCAGAAGAAACACTGCCCCATCTTAATTACAATCGACGCCGACCGCAGCAGGCAGCCTGCCTATCGGCACAGATGAGAGACGCTATCATGGCCACCCGAAGCTTCCAGCAACACACTCCGAAAGTTGGGCCCAGGGCCTTCGTCGACCGATCGGCGGTAGTACTGGGCGACGTGGAAATCGGTGAAGACAGCTCCGTATGGCCTTTGACTGTGATACGCGGCGACATGCACCGCATCCGCATCGGCGCGCGTACCAGCGTGCAGGACGGCAGCGTGCTGCATATCACCCATGCCGGCCCGTTCAACCCGGACGGCTTCCCGCTGATCATCGGTGACGAAGTGACCATCGGCCACAAGGTCATGTTGCATGGCTGCACCCTGGGCAACCGCATCCTGGTCGGCATGGGCAGCACTATCATGGACGGTGCCATCGTGGAGGACGAAGTGATCATCGGCGCCGGCAGCCTGGTGCCGCCGGGCAAGCGCCTGGTCAGTGGGTACCTGTATATGGGCAGCCCGGTGAAGCAGGCTCGGTTGCTGAACGACCAGGAACACGCGTTCTTCGCCTACAGCGCCAGTAACTACGTGAAGCTCAAGGACCAGCATCTGGCCGAAGGCTACGATCAACCTGAATGACCGCATTCGCGGGTAAACCCGCTCCCACAGGTACGGCGCCGGCCTCAGGCCCTGTGATATCCCTGTGGGAGCGGGTTTACCCGCGAAGAAGACCACGCAGCATTCAAAGTGGAACCCGCAAATGCATCAGCAAAACATCCTCTTCGACCTCGACGGCACCCTGACCGACCCACGCCAGGGCATCACCCGCTCGATCCAGTATGCCCTGGCCAAACTGGGCATCGATGAGCCGGACCTCACCCGCCTCGAGCACTTCATCGGCCCACCCCTACTGCAGGCCTTCATGCAGTTCTACAGCTTCGACGAAGCCAAGGCCTGGGATGCGGTGAACTTCTATCGGGAACGCTTCAGCGTCACCGGCCTGTACGAAAACCTGGTGTTCGAAGGTGTGCCGGAGCTGCTCGAGGCCCTGAACGGGCAGGGTCGCACGCTGTACATCGCCACCTCCAAACCGTGGAAGTTCGCCCGCGAAATCGCCCGGCACTTCGCCTTCGACCACCACTTCAAGGTGATCTATGGCAGTGAGCTGGATGGCACACGCACCAACAAGGTCGAGCTGATTCGTCACCTGCTTGAGCAAGAAGGGCTGGACCCGGCGAAGACGCTGATGATCGGCGACCGCAAGCATGACCTGATCGGTGCGCGCAGCAATGGCTTGCAGGCGGTGGCGGTGGGGTACGGGTTTGGTAGCCAGGAAGAACTGATGGCGGAAGAGCCGGCCTACCACTTTGCTACCTTGGCCGAGATGCATCAGGCATTTCTCAAGGCTTGATGGCCCTGGGGGCTGCTTTGCAGCCCATCGCGACACAAGGCCGCTCCCACATCGATCGGCGTAAGCAGGACCTTTGTGGGAGCGGCCTTGCGTCGCGATGGGCCGCAAAGCGGCCCCAAATTCTCACAGGTTCACCATCAACCGCTGCAACGCCACCTTCCGCTCTTCAATCGGCAACTGCCCCAACTGCTCGACCCGCTGATAAAACCGCTCCCAGTCCCCACCCACCTCACGGAACACCGCCGCAAACGCCGGTACCCACTGGTCATACAGCCCGAACGGCAGCAACTTGGCATTGCTCATCGGCCCATACATCCAGGCGTCATAACGCTTGTCACCACCCCACTGGGCATCACGCACCTGCCGGTATTCCCGCCTAAGCCGCTCGAACTCCGCCTGCTTGGCCGCCCGCTTCTGCACATCATCCAGAGGCCCGGCATAAATCGCCTGCAACCGCTCGCGGCTGGCCAGCACCAAACGGATGAATTGCTCACGCTGCTGCCCCTGCTCCCCGCCAGGGGCAGCCAGGCCCCGCGCCACACGCCATTGCCGCGTGCCTTCCTGCTCGACGAAGGAGGCAAACGACTCGTTGAACTCGGTGTCGTCCTGCACATAGAAGCGCTGGTGGGCCAGTTCATGGAAGATCAGCGTGGCCAGGCGCTCGTCGCTCCAGCCCACCATCGACGACAGGATAGGGTCGTCGAACCAGCCCAGAGTCGAATAGGCCTCCACGCCGCCCACGTACACATCCATGCCGTCCTGGCGCATCAACGCCGCCGCCCCACGTGCTGCGCCTTGCTGATAATAACCGCGATAGGCCACACACCCCGCGATCGGGAAGCAGTGCGTCACTGGCTGCAACGACAGCTCGGGGGTGGCGAACACATTCCATACCACGTAGGGCCTGCCAATGTCGGCATACACCCGGTAGCTGCGGTTGTCCGGCAGCTTCAGCTGCTGGCTGGCAAATACCCGCGCCTGCCTGGCGTGTTCCAGGCGCGCGCGCAATTGCGCCGAAGTGGCCGGGTTGGCCACTACTTGCTCCACCGGCTGCCGTGCGCGTAGCAGCTGCCACTGGCCCTCGGCCAACTGCCCATAGTAGGCGGCGCTGCTACAACCGTTCAGCAGGAGCACCGCCAGCAGGGGAACCAAACGGGTGAAAACAAGGTCGAGTGGCCCAGGGCCTGAGCGCTGCATAAGAATAAGTCGAAGCATCCGGAACTGTCTGACTCGCTCAAGGCCGATTCACTCCAAGACTATCTCGCCAAGGGGGCGTTTCGCCATGCGTGCACTGTTGGTCACCGGCTCATTGCTGCTGATATCCGCCTGTTCGACCTTGCCAGACCCGGACCCGAACCAGGCCTGGATCGACCTCACGCCCTACGACAACACCTCGCTGCACGCTGTGCAGGTAGATGAACGCGACTGGGCCGATAGCCGTTACTTCGAAGTACAGCCCGGCAGCCACGAGCTGACCGTGCGCTACCAGTTTCCGGTTACCCCCAGCAATATCGGCCCGGTCGAGGAGCCTTTGTGGCGGGATTGCCAGGTCAAGCTGACCTTCAAGGATTTCAGTGCCGGTCAGCGCTACCAGTTGCAGGCTGGCAGCATCGGCTTCCGCCCCTGGATCAAACTCTATGACCGTCAGCAAAAGCTGGTTGGCCAGGGCTCGCCTGCAGGCTGCCAGCGCACCTGAAACGCACAAACGGCGCTATGCTTGTAGCCTATAAGTCGCAAGTGGGAGTCTTGCCATGCGCCAGCCCATGATGCTGATCGCCCTCAGTGCACTGGGGGCATGCGCCAGCCCCTTGCCGCCCGTCGACCCCAAGCAGGCCTGGGTCGATCTGTACACCATGACTCCCGGCAGGGTGATCATGGCCGACCGCCTCGACGGCAAGCGCCTGGAAGATGGCCGTTACTTCCAGGTGACGCCGGGCAAGCACGAACTGGTAGTGCGCTTCGATTACGAGATCTACGGGGGCGGCCTCATGACCCAGCCCCGGGATCGTACCTGCTACCTGACTGTGCGCTTTGACAACTTCAAGGCCGGTGAGCGCTATCGCCTGGAGGCACGGGCGCCGGTAATGGAGCCGCAAGTGCTACTGTATGACGGCAGCCGCAAGGTGGTGGTGAACGAGCCTAGCGAGGTGTTCTGCATTCCTTGATATGGGGCTGCTTCGCAACCCCAGGCTCTGGAATCTACCGATCATTCTTCTGATAAATGATCTTCTTGGTCCCGCCATCGCAGGTCCCGACGACCATGTTCTGGTCCTTGACCTCGCTGTTGGGCACGATCTCCAGGGTATAGGACGAAACACCCTGGGCCTGGATCTTGGCCTCGATCTCGGCTTTGAGCTCCTCGCACGGCTTGACCGCCGCCAACGCAGATGTGGCGACCAGGGAAGCCAACACGGTGATTGCTACGCGAATCATGAAACGGCTCCTGAAAGGGCAGCGTGCTGCCGACGCTGTTTAGACTACAGCAAACCGCCCTCATTGCACGGCTTCATCCCACCAGCGCTGCATCCAGGCTGATCTTCGCGTTCAACACCTTGGACACAGGGCACCCGGCCTTGGCCTTGTCGGCGATCTGCAAGAACTGCGCTTCACTCGCCCCAGGTACCTTGGCCCTGAGCACCAGATGCACCGCCGTAATGGCAAAGCCATCAGCTTGCTTGTCGAGTGTCACTTCGGCAGCGGTGTCGATCCTGTCCGGGGTGAACCCCGCTTCGCCCAGCATCATCGACAGCGCCATCGAGAAACAGCCGGCATGCGCCGCACCAATCAGCTCCTCCGGATTGGTACCGGGCGAGCCCTCGAAACGGGTGTTGAAGCCGTAGGGGTTCTGCTTTAGCGCGCCACTTTCGGTAGAAAGCAGGCCTTTACCGTCCTTCAGGCCACCTTGCCAGATCGCCGATGCTGTCTTTTTCATGATGCCTCCTGGTCTCGGGTTACATGCTTATGGCTTCAGAGGTCAGCCGCCTACGGCAAGTTCAGAGCAATCGCACGGCAAGCATTGAATCCGTCGAATGTGCCCATACAGAGTTGAAAAGGCCTGTGGCCAAACACCTTTGCGGAGGCTCCATGACGCAGCTGCGTGACCTGAAGATTTCCACCCTCGACCTGGTGCCGGTACGCGCCGACGCCGGCCCGGCGCAGTCGCTGCGCAACTCGCTGGACCTGGCGCAGCACGTCGAGCGCTTTGGCTACAACCGCTTCTGGGTAGCCGAGCACCACAACATGGACGGCATCGCCAGCTCGGCGACTTCGGTGCTGATCGGCTACCTGGCCGGGGGGACCTCGAGCATTCGCGTGGGCTCTGGCGGGGTCATGCTGCCCAACCATGCGCCGCTGGTGATCGCCGAGCAGTTCGGCACCCTGGCCAGCCTGCACCCGGGACGCATCGATCTGGGGTTGGGCCGCGCACCGGGTTCCGACCAGATGACCGCCTACGCCCTGCGCCGCGACCGCGCCGGCGGCCCGGATGACTTCCCGGACGATGTCGAGGAACTGTCACGCTACCTCGGCCCGCGTACCGATGATCAAAAAGTGATCGCCGTGCCAGGGCACGATACCGAGGTGCCGATGTGGCTCCTCGGCTCTAGCCTGTTCAGCGCTCAACTGGCCGGCATGCGCGGCATGCCCTACGCCTTCGCCTCGCATTTTGCGCCGCGCTACATGCACGAGGCGATCCGCGTGTACCGCAACCACTTCAAGCCCTCGACCACATTGGACAAGCCGTATGTGATGCTGGGCATCCCCATGGTGGTGGCGGAAACCGACGAAAAGGCCGAGTACCTGGCCACTTCGGTGTACCAGCGCATCCTCGCGCTGATTCGCGGGCAGAGCCTGATGCAGAAGCCGCCTGTGGAAAGCATGGATGGGCTGTGGCTGCCCCATGAACGGGACGCGGTGGGTAGCTTCCTCGGCCTGGCGATGATTGGCAGCCCGCAGAAGGTGCGGGCCAAGGTGGAAGTGCTGCTGGAGCAGACCGGGGCAGATGAGCTGATCTTCACCTGTGATTTGTATGAGCATGCGGACCGGATTCGGTCCTATGAACTGATGGCGCAGGCTCTCAAGACCGCGTGATCTTCTTCGCAGGCTTGCCCGCTCCCACAGGTACAGCGTCGCTCTCTGGCCTGTGATATGCCTGTGGGAGCGGGCGAGCCCGCGAAGAGGCCAGCATATTAGCCGCGGCGGTACACAATCTCCTTGGTACCACCCTCGCAGCTGCCAATCACCTTGCCGGCCGGGTCGCCCTTGTCGACGATCTCCAGCTTGTAGCCGGTGACCCCCTTGGCATCCAGCTTGGCCGCAATCTCTGCCTTGAGCTCCTCGCACGGCTTGCCCGCCGCCAGCGCTCCACCGGCCAGCGTCATCAGGCCCAGCGCCAGAATCAGTTTGTTCATCACTCGCTTTCCTTGTGCAGATGAAATCAGAAAAGGCGCCCGCCAAGGCGCCCCCTCCCTAAATACCCCATCATGCCGGGCTCATCCAGCCCGGCAGTGTTTCAGCTATTGGCGATACGGAAGCCGACCTTCAGCGTGACCTGGAAGTGCGCCGCCTTGTTATCACGGATATGGCCACGGGTATCTATCACTTCGAACCACTCCAGGTGCTTTATGCTCTTGCCGGCTTCGGCCAAGGCATTGTTGATCGCCTCTTCGATGCTGGTGGTCGAAGACCCCACCAGCTCGATCTTCTTGTAGGTGTGATGATCGGTCATGAGCGCTCTCCTCGGATGATGGTGAGATTGAGCCTAGCAGCGCAGGCCTGGTTTACCTGCGAGCGGTCACCATTGACGAAAGTTCGATCGCACTTTCCCGCGTGCCCAAGGTCGCAATCCTTACAGTCCATACTGCAAAGGAGAGTCAACATGCACCGCAATTCGCTGCGTAGAACGTCCCTGGAAAGCATGGAAGCGGAGATCGAGAGCCTTCTGAAAAGCCTGGAAAACCTCAAGCATGATGCGTCGGAGGAGTCCCAAAAATCGGTGAAGGCAATCCGCAGCAACGCCGAGAGTGCCCTGCGTCATTCTCGCCACCTGTTGAGCGATGCCTACGAGGAAGTGAAGCACCGCACCCGCCAGACCGGCATCGCCACCCGCGACTATGCCCAGGAACACCCGTACACGACTGCCGGCGTTGCCATTGGCGCGCTAGGCTTGCTGGCGGCGTACCTGATGTGCAAACGCAACTAAGCGCCCTGTCGCGCCAGTTCCGCCCTTAGCCACTGCGCCAACTGCTCGGCGCGCCCGTCCGCGGCGCGCCTGGGCACCCACAGCGCCAATGCCGCAGGGGTAGGTGAAAAGCCCCACGGCGCACTCAAACGGCCAGCTCGCAGGTCGTCAGCGACCAGCGGCTGCGGCGCAATCGCCACACCCAGCCCGGCCACGGCAGCTTCCAGCAGGTAATACAGGTGCTCGAAGGCCTGGCCATAGTGGAGGGCCGCCGGCTCCAAACCCTGTTCCAGCGCCCAGGTCGGCCAAGCCTGCGGGCGCGAGGTGGTGTGCAGCAAGGTTTCGTCCAGCAAAGCCTTGGCCGGCGCGCCATGCAAGCGCTCGAAACCGGCGAAATGCGGGCTGAGCACCGGCCCGATGCGCTCCTCGGCCAGCACATGCACTTGCATGTCCGCCGGCCATGGCGGCTCGGCATACACCAGCAGCGCATCCAACCCTGGCCGCCGTGGGTCCAGGTCGCCTTCACCGGCCGAAAGGTGCAGACGCAGTTCAGGTAAATCCGCCTGCAGCCGCCCCAGTCGCGGGATGAACCAGCGCGCCAGCAGGCTGCCCGAGCAGCCCAGCACGAACGGCGCCTCGCTGACGTTGTGGCTGAGCTCGGCGCACACGCTGCGCAGGCGATCGAAAGCTTCGCCACTTGCATCGCGCAGACGTACGCCGGCATCTGTGAGTTTGATGCCACGCCCGTCCTTCACGAACAGCGCGACGCCCAGGTGCTCTTCAAGTACCTTGATCTGCCGGCTGACGGCGCCATGGGTGACGTGCAGCGCTTCGGCCGCCTGGCTGACGCTGTTGAGCCGTGCGGCAGCCTCGAAAGCCCGAAGGGCGTTGAGGGGAGGGAGGTCGTGGGCCATTTTACCTGTGAGTTTTTCTGACAAGTTTGCGCAATCTTATCGGTTTTCAGCTGGGCTTGCCGTGGTTAGAGTAAAGCCCATCACTCATTCATTACGCCCTGGAGCGCCCCCATGACCCAGTCCCAATACCGCCCCGGCCCCGACGCCAATGGCCTGTTCGGCTCGTTCGGCGGCCGCTACGTGGCCGAAACCCTGATGCCACTGGTGCTGGACCTGGCCCGCGAATACGAAGCGGCCAAGGCAGACCCCAAGTTCCTCGAAGAGCTGGCCTACTTCCAGCGCGACTACATCGGGCGCCCCAACCCGCTGTACTTCGCCGAGCGCCTGACCGAGCACTGCGGCGGCGCCAAGATCTTCTTCAAGCGTGAAGAGCTCAACCACACCGGCGCGCACAAGGTGAACAACTGCATCGGCCAGGTGCTGCTGGCCAAGCGCATGGGCAAGAAGCGCCTCATCGCAGAAACCGGCGCCGGCATGCACGGCGTGGCCACCGCCACCGTCGCTGCCCGCTTCGGCCTGCCTTGCGTAATCTACATGGGCGCCACCGACATCGAGCGCCAGCAGGCCAACGTGTTCCGCATGAAGCTGCTTGGCGCCGAAATCGTCCCGGTCACTGCCGGCACCGGCACCCTGAAGGACGCCATGAACGAGGCTCTGCGCGACTGGGTCACCAACGTCGAAGACACCTTCTACCTGATCGGCACCGTGGCTGGCCCGCACCCGTATCCGGCCATGGTCCGCGACTTCCAGTCGATCATCGGCAAGGAAACCCGCGCCCAGTTGCAAGAGAAGGAAGGCCGCCTGCCAGACAGCCTGGTTGCCTGCGTCGGTGGTGGCTCCAACGCCATGGGCCTGTTCCATGAGTTTCTCGAAGAGCCAAGCGTGCAGATCATCGGCGTCGAAGCCGGTGGCCACGGCGTGCACACCGACAAGCACGCCGCCAGCCTGAACGGCGGCATACCGGGCGTGCTGCACGGCAACCGCACCTACCTGCTGCAGGACGAAGACGGTCAGATCACCGACGCCCACTCGATTTCCGCCGGCCTGGACTACCCGGGCATCGGCCCGGAGCACGCCTACCTGCACGAAGTGAAGCGTGTCGAGTACGTCAGCATCACCGACGACGAAGCGCTGGATGCATTCCATGCCACCTGCCGCCTGGAAGGCATCATCCCGGCCCTGGAAAGCTCCCACGCCTTGGCCGAGGCGATCAAGCGCGCACCGAAGCTGCCCAAGGACCACCTGATGGTCGTGTGCCTGTCGGGCCGCGGCGACAAAGACATGCAAACCGTCATGAACCACATGGCCGCCCAGGAGAAACAGGCATGAGCCGTCTTGAAAAACGCTTCGCCGAGCTGAAGGCCGAAGGCCGCTCGGCACTGGTCACCTTTGTCACCGCGGGCGACCCGGGCTATGACGCCTCGCTGCAGATCCTCAAGGGCCTGCCGGCAGCCGGTGCCGACGTGATTGAACTGGGCATGCCGTTCACCGACCCGATGGCCGACGGCGTGGCCATCCAGCTGGCCACCCTGCGTGCCCTGGAAGCCGGCCAGACCCTGGCCAAGACCCTGCAGATGGTTCGCGAATTCCGTGTGGATAACCAGACCACACCGATCGTGTTGATGGGCTACTACAACCCGATCCACCGCTTTGGCGTGGAAAAGTTCGTGGCCGAAGCCAAGCAAGCGGGTGTAGATGGCCTGATCATCGTCGACCTGCCGCCAGAGCACGACGCCGAACTGGCAACCCCGGCCCAGGCAGCGGGTATCGACTTTATCCGCCTGACTACCCCAACCACCGACGACGCGCGCCTGCCGCGCGTACTGGAGCGCAGCTCCGGGTTCGTCTACTACGTGTCGGTGGCCGGTGTGACCGGCGCCGGCTCGGCGACCACCGAGCACGTGACCGAAGCCATCGCCCGCCTGCGTCGGCATACCGATCTGCCAATCAGCGTAGGTTTCGGCATTCGTACGCCGGAGCAGGCTGCGGCCATTGCCCGCCTGTCGGACGGCGTAGTGGTGGGCTCGGCGCTGGTCGACAAGATTGCCCAGGCCAAGAGTGCCGAGCAGGCAGTCAACGATGTATTGAGCCTGTGCTCGGCGCTGGCTGAAGGGGTGCGCGGCGCCCGCCGCTGAACCGCGTCGCCTGCTTCGCGGGCACGCCCGCTCCCACAGGGACAACACAGATGCTGAAAGCTGTGGAGGACCTGTAGGAGCGGGCTTGCCCGCGAAGAGGCCAGCACAGGCTATAGAGGCCTATCCCCCGAAAATCGACAGATCCAGCGGCCGCACCGCCCCCATCCAGATCGCATGGTCACGGTGGTCCGCCAGCTCATCACCGGTCAGCGGGTGCATGAACACCACCAACCCCTTCCGATACAGTGCCAACCACGGCAGCACCACCCCCACAAACTCCGGCTCGAAGGCCAGCTGGCAGCTCCAGTCCGGGTGCGGCCCCACCGGTTTCTGGTGCATGCGCCCCATGGTCACGGGAAACAGCCGCGCCGCTTCCTCACACAGCTCACGGGCCTGGTCCATGGTCGCTGCGTCGTAGTAAACGTGGGCGTGGTAACCCTTGATCCTCTGCACGATAACTCCTGATTGCGGTCCAAACATCACCACCTGCAAAGGGAGTGATGCAGTGAAAAACGCCGAAACCCCAGTGTTCAAACTGGTCTTGTTCGGGCCTGAAAGCAGCCTGGGCAACGCCCTGATGGTAGAGCTGCTGTCGCGCCAGCACGAAGTCACCGCCGTGGTCGACGACCTCAACCGCCACGCGCCGCGCCCCGGCCTGCATTTCAAGATAGGCGGGCTTGGCGATGCCGACCAGGCGGAGCAGGGCGCGGCAGGCGGGTCGGCAGTAATTGCCCTGTTGTCGACGCTGGCGCCGGACGATCTGCCCGGGCAAGCCCGCATGAGCGAGGCGCTGGTGGCGGGGTTGAAGCGTACGACTATACGCCGGCTGTTGCTGGTGGGCGATTTCGATGTGCTGGATGAGCCGGGCAAGTACAGCGAGGCGGAGCGGGAGTGTGTGGACCAGGTGGTGGACGGGTTACAGCGCAGTGCCTTGCACTGGACGCTGATCAATGCCCCACAGGAACTGGCCGGGTTGGGGATTGAGCATTTTCGCAGCACCGAAGGTACGCTGGAGCCGGGGTTGGCCGAGCCGTTGCGGCACCTGGCCAGGGTCGCTGCGGGCATGGTGGATATGCTGGAGCTGGATTTGCACCGAGGCGAGCATCTGAACTTCGTGGTCTAGATTGCCGGGGCTGCTGTGCAGCCCCGGGAATGTCACAGGCTGCGC
Organism: Pseudomonas sp. NBB; assembly: GCF_032701105.1. Taxonomy (NCBI): domain Bacteria; kingdom Pseudomonadati; phylum Pseudomonadota; class Gammaproteobacteria; order Pseudomonadales; family Pseudomonadaceae; genus Pseudomonas; species Pseudomonas sp. NBB. The sequence goes on along the minus strand of NZ_CP103994.1, from coordinate 37,111 downwards.
TCGCGCTCCAGCCAATCCACAAACCGCTCGATCAACGCCCCACGCCGCTTGCGTGGTGGCAGCACCGCGTAATACCCGCGCGCCGAGCGCAAACTCCCCTCCAACGGCCGGCATAGCAACCCTTGCTCCACCAGCCCATCCACCAGGTGCCCCCAGCCAATCGCCACCCCTTGCCCGGCAATCGCGGCCTGGATCAGCAACGTATAGTTATCAAACCGCAACTGCCCGGCCGGCGGCGGGCTGGCCACGCCAAACCCGCGAAACACCCCTGCCCAATCAAACCAGCGGCTAGCCTGCTCTCCCTTCAAGTGCAGCAAGGGCAATCGTTGCAAAGCCACGGCTGACAAGGGTTTGCCATGAATCAGCCGGGGGCTGCACACCGGGAAAACCTCCTCATCGAATAGCCAGCGGCTCTCGCCCTGGTGAAAACGCCCGTCGCCAAACAGCACCGCCACATCGATGTCCGGTCGCAACATGCCCTGGCTGCGCTCACCGGTCACCAGGCTCACATCCACCTGCGGATAAGCCTCGTGAAAACGCTGCAGCCGTGGCATCAGCCAGAACGCCGCAAAGGCGAAGTCGGTAGCCACCTGCAGCACTTCGCGCTGACCGCGCCCACTGGCCTGGGCGATGCCGTCCTCCATGGCCTGCAGGCCCTGATGCACCTGTTCGAACAGCACCTGGCCGGCCTCGGTCAGCTCGATACCCCGGTAAATGCGGTCGAACAACCGCGTGCCCAGCTGTGCCTCCAGCCGTTTGACTTGCTGGCTCACCGCCGGCTGCGTGGTGCCCAGCTCCAGTGCCGCAGCGGTAAAGCCACGCAACCGTGCGGCAGCCTCGAACACGCGCAGTGTATCCAGCGACAAGTTGGCAAGGTGGTCAAACATAAGCAGGGCTAATCCCAGTCATTGCCCGCCATGGGCTTTACCCATGTTATCCACAGTCGCATCTTGATAGGCAAGCGGTTCGCATAACCCTCAACGATGGAAGCCACCATGACGCGCCCGAATATCCTGTTCATCATGGCCGACCAGATGGCCGCGCCCTTGCTGCCGATCTACGTCTCTTCGCCGATCCAGATGCCGCATCTGAGCCGCCTTGCCGAACAGGCGGTGGTGTTCGACTCGGCTTACTGCAACAGCCCGTTGTGCGCACCGTCGCGCTTCACCCTGGTCAGCGGCCAGTTGCCCAGTCGCATCGGCGCCTACGACAACGCCGCCGACTTCCCCGCCGATGTGCCGACCTACGCCCACTATCTGCGCCGCCTTGGCTACCGCACCGCGCTGTCGGGCAAGATGCACTTCTGCGGCCCGGACCAGCTGCATGGCTACGAAGAACGCCTGACCAGCGATATCTACCCGGCCGACTACGGCTGGGCGGTGAACTGGGATGAGCCGGACGTGCGCCCGAGCTGGTATCACAACATGTCCTCGGTACTGCAGGCCGGACCGTGCGTGCGCACCAACCAGCTGGATTTCGACGAGGAAGTGGTGTTCAAGGCGCGCCAGTACCTGTACGACCATGTGCGCGAAAACGATGGCCGACCGTTCTGCCTGACCGTGTCGATGACCCACCCGCACGACCCCTACACCATCCCCCGGCGCTATTGGGATCGCTACGAAGGTGTGGATATCCCCATGCCCCGCGCCGAATTCGACCAGGCAGAACTCGACCCGCACTCGCAGCGCCTGCTGAAGGTCTACGACCTGTGGAACAAGCCGCTGCCTGTGGACAAGATTCGTGACGCCCGTCGTGCCTACTTCGGCGCCTGCAGCTACATCGATGACAACATCGGCCTGCTGCTGCAGACCCTGGAGGAATGCGACCTGGCCGACGACACCCTGATCGTGTTCTCCGGCGACCACGGCGACATGCTCGGCGAGCGCGGCCTCTGGTACAAGATGCACTGGTTCGAGATGTCGGCGCGGGTGCCTCTGCTGGTGCACGCGCCGAAGCACTTCGCGCCAGCCAGGGTCAGCGCTTCGGTGTCTACCTGCGACCTGCTGCCGACCCTGGTCGAGCTGGCTGGTGGTGCTGTGGATAACCACCTTCACCTGGATGGCCGCTCGCTGGTCGGCCACCTGCAAGGGCAGGGTGGCCATGACGAAGTGATCGGCGAATACATGGCCGAAGGCACCGTCGGCCCGCTGATGATGATCCGCCGGGGGCCGTACAAGTTCGTGTACAGCGAAGACGACCCATGCCTACTCTATGACCTGAGCCGCGACCCGCACGAGCGGGAGAACCTCACCGGCAGCCCGGAACACCAGGCGCTGCTGCAGGCATTTGTCGATGAAGCACAGCAACGTTGGGATATCCCCAGCCTGCGCCAGCAGGTTCTTGCCAGCCAGCGGCGCCGCCGCCTGGTGGCCGAGGCGCTGGCCATCGGCAAGCTGAAAAGCTGGGACCACCAACCGCTGGTGGACGCCAGCCAACAGTACATGCGCAACCACATCGATCTCGACGACCTCGAGCGCAAGGCACGTTATCCACAGCCCGCCCCCCTGGATTGAGAAGAGAGGCCGCCATGCACAAGTTCTCCGCCGCCGTGTTCGCCCTGGCCCTGAGCCTGGGTACCGCCACGGCCCACGCCGCCGACAGCGACGCGCAATGCACCACCGTGAAGATGGCCGACCCCGGCTGGAGCGACATCGCAACGACCAACGCCTTGGCCCGCCTGCTTCTGGAAAGCCTGGGTTACCAGGTGAAAATCGACAGCCTGGCCGTGCCGATCATCTACGGCGGCCTCAAGGATGGCCGCGTCGATGCCTTCCTCGGCAACTGGATGCCGGCACAGCAGGGCTTTCATGACAAGTTCATCGCCAATGGCGATGTGCAGCAGCTTTCGCGCAATCTGGAAGGAACCGAGTTCACCTTGGCAGTGCCCGACTATGTGTGGAATGCCGGAGTGAAGGATTTCGCCGACTTGCAGAAGCACGCCGACCAGTTCGACAAGAAGCTGTACGGGATTGGTTCCGGGGCACCGGCCAACCTGTCGTTGAAGGAAATCATCGACAAGAATGAATTCAACCTCGGCCAGTGGAAACTGGTGGAGTCCAGCGAGCAGGCGATGCTGGCGCAGGTCGACCGGGCGGTGAAGAAACAGCAGTTCATCACCTTCCTCGGCTGGACCCCGCACCCGATGAACGTGAAGCTGAAGATGCATTACCTGAGCGGCGGGGAGAAGTGGTTTGGCAGCAAGGGCGAGGTGTATACCCTGACCCGCAAGGGTTATCCACAAGCCTGCCCGAATGCGGCCAAGCTGCTGGGCAACCTGAAGTTCACGCTGGACATGGAAAACACCATCATGGCCGAAGTTGTGGACAAGAAGATCAGCTTCGATGATGCGGCCAAGGCTTGGTTGAAGGCGCACCCCGAGTTGCTGGAAGGGTGGTTGGCCGGGGTGACGACCAAGGCCGATGGCAATGCGCTGGAGGCCGTCAAAGCCAAACTGTAACCTCACAAGCAAAACCTCTATCCCTGTGGGAGCGGGCATGCCCGCTCCCACAGGGATTGGCGAAACAGTAAGGAATGTGGATAACCCATGCATCGCCTCACTCACCTGCTGCCCTTCCTCTCATGGCTCCCCTGCCAATCGGGCCGCAGCCTGCGCCAGGACCTGCTGGTGGGCCTGAGCGGTGCAATCCTCGCCCTGCCGCAATCCATCGCCTACGCTCTGATCGCCGGCCTGCCCGCCGAATACGGACTGTACGCCGCCATCGTGCCAGTGCTGATCGCCTGTCTCTGGGGCTCGTCCTGGCACCTGATCTGCGGCCCGACCGCAGCCATCTCCATCGTTCTCTACGCCAGCATCAGCCCGCTGGCCGTGGCTGGCAGCGCCGACTATGTCACCCTGGTGCTGCTGCTGACGTTCCTCGGCGGCATCTTTCAGTTACTGCTGGGGCTTTTGCGCTTCGGCGCACTGGTCAATTTCGTCTCCCATTCCGTGGTGCTCGGCTTCACCCTGGGCGCCGCTGTCGTCATTGCCCTGGGCCAGTTGCCCAACCTGCTGGGCATGGACCTGCCAAGCCAGGCCACGGCGCTGAAGACCGTGCAGGACCTGGCCAGCCATGCCGGCGAGGTCGACCTGCCTTCCTTGATTCTGGGCCTAGCCACAGTGGTGATCGGCGTAGGCTTCAAGCTCTGGCGCCCGCGCTGGCCCAGCCTGTTGATAAGCCTGATTTTGGTAAGCCTGCTGGCCTGGCTGCTGCCCGGGTTCTTTGGGCATGTGCCGCGTGTGCCGGCATTCACCGGCCAGCTACCACCCTTCAGCCCGCTGCCGTTGCTGGATGTGGAACTAATCCTGCGCCTGCTGCCCAGCGCTGTGGCAGTGGGCATGCTCGGGCTGGTCACCAGCCTGTCGATTGCCCGCTCATTGTCGGCACGTTCGGAGCAGTTGATCGACGCAGACCAGGAAATACGCGCACAGGGCCTGTCGAACATCGTCGGTGCGTTTTTCTCCGGTTACCTGTCTTCCGGCTCCTTCACCCGTTCCGGGCTGAGCTACGACGCCGGTGCCCGCTCGCCCATGGCCGGGGTATTCTCGGCGCTGTGGGTGGCCGTGTTCGCCGTTGCCGGAGCCGGGCTGATCGCGCACCTGCCGATTCCGGCCATGGCCGGCAGCATCCTGCTGATCTGCTGGGGGTTGGTGGACCACCGGGGGATTCGTGCGCTGTTCCGGGTCAGCCGCTCGGAGTTTCTGGTAATGGCGCTGACGGCGGCAGCGACCTTGTTGCTGGAGCTGCAGACAGCGATCTATGCCGGAGTACTGGCGTCGCTGTTCTTCTATCTGAAGCGCACCTCGCGGCCACGGGTGCAGCAGAGCCGTGAAGGGGAGGCAGATGTGCTGCGGGTGGGCGGGTCGATCTTCTTTGGCGCGGCGCATTACCTGCAGGTGCGCTTGCAGCGCTGCCAGGGGCCGCATGTTGTTATCGATGCCCGGCAGGTGAACTTCATCGATTACTCGGGTGTGGATATGTTGCACCGCGAGGCGCGGCGGTTGCGGCGGGCAGGGGGGAGTCTGACCCTGCACCGGGCCAGGCCGCAGGTGATCGAGGAGTTGCAGAAGCTGGAAGGGGTGGAGTTGTGCCCGATCCGGTTTGAGGAGTGAGGCTGAGATATGGGGGCTGCTTTGCAGCCCATCGCAGGCAAGCCAGCTCCCACAGGGATTTCAGAAGGCCTGAGGCCGGCGCTGTCCCTGTAGGAGCTGGCTTGCCTGCGATGGGACCGCAAAGCGGTCCCCGACAATCTCAGCCGCGAGCCAGCTGCCGGCGCAACTCAGCCAACACTGGCGCCGTATCCGGCCGCACCCCACGCCAGATAAAGAACGCCTCAGCCGCTTGCTCAGCCAGCATCCCCAGCCCATCCAGCACCTTGGCCGCCCCCAGCTTCTCGGCCCACTGGCAAAACGGCGTAGGCTCCTTGCCATACATCATGTCGTAGCAAACCGTGCGCCCCGCCTCGACCAGGCTGTCGGCGATCGGCGGCAACTCACCGGCCAGGCTCGCCGAGGTGGCATTGATGATCACATCCACCGGTTCCTGCAACCAGGCAAACCCGCTGGCTACCACCGGCCCCAGCTCATCGAACTCACGCGCCAGCTGCTCGGCCTTTTCCACGGTCCGGTTGGCAATCACCAGCGACTGCGGCTTGTGCGCCAGGATCGGCTCCAGCACGCCACGCACCGCGCCACCAGCACCCAGGATCAGAATGCGTTTGCCTGCCAGCTCGACCCCGGCATTCACCGTCAGGTCGCGCACTAGGCCAGCGCCATCGGTGTTGTCGCCCTGCAGGCTGCCATCGGCCAGCTTGCTCAGCGTGTTCACTGCGCCAGCGCGCCGGGCACGCGGGGTCAGGCTGTCGCACAGGCGGTAGGCCTCTTCCTTGAACGGCACGGTGACGTTGCCGCCGCGGCCTTGCTTGAAGAAGCCGCGCGCGCAGTCGCTGAACTCGTCCAGCGGCGCCAGCAGGGTGGCGTATTCCAGGTCCTGGCCGGTCTGTTCGGCGAACAGGCGATGGATCAGCGGCGACTTGCTGTGACCGATGGGATTACCAAAAACGACGTACTGGTCCATGACGGCTCCTTGATTATCCACAGGCTTACTGGCCGAGCCAGTCGCGGTCCTGCAGGAAGTACTCGGTCAGGCGTGCTTCTTCGCTGCCAGGCGCGGCCTTCCAGTCGTAGCCCCAGCGCACCTGCGGCGGCAGCGACATGAGGATGGACTCGGTGCGGCCACCGGACTGCAGGCCGAACAGGGTGCCACGGTCGTAGACCAGGTTGAACTCCACGTAGCGGCCACGGCGGTATTCCTGGAACTCACGCTGCTGCGGGGTGTAGGGCGTGCCCTTGCGGCGCTGGACGATCGGCAGGTAGGCGTTGACGTAGGCGTCGCCAATGGCGCGGATGAAGGCGAAGCAGGTGTCGAAGTCCCACTCGTTCAGGTCATCGAAGAACAACCCACCAATGCCGCGTGGCTCGCCACGGTGCTTGAGGTGGAAGTAGCGGTCGCACCAGGCCTTGTAGCGCGGGTACACATCGGCACCGAACGGCGCGCAGGCCTGCTCGGCCACACGGTGCCAGTGAATGCAGTCTTCTTCATTGCCGTAGTACGGAGTCAGGTCGAAGCCGCCGCCGAACCACCAGACAGCCTCTTCACCTTCCTTTTCGGCGATGAAGAAGCGCACGTTGGCGTGGGAAGTGGGCACATGCGGGTTGTGCGGGTGGATCACCAGCGACACGCCCAGGGCCTCGAAGCCACGGCCCGCCAGCTCGGGGCGGTGGGCGCTGGCCGACGGCGGCAGACCGGCGCCGAACACGTGGGAGAAGTTGACCCCGCCTTTCTCGATCACCTTGCCATCGCCGATCACCCGCGTGCGGCCCCCGCCACCGGCTTCGCGCACCCATGCGTCCTCGACGAAGCGGGCGCCGCCGTCTTCAGCTTCGAGGGCAGAGCAGATGCGGTCTTGCAGGTCGAGCAGGTAGGCTTTCACGGCCTCGGTGCGGCTAGTCATCGGGTCACCAGGAACGGGCAGGGAAGAATTCGCCGCGTAGCATACCACCCCCAGCCCGCGCGCCGCAGTTGACGGCGATCAAGCAAAGGCGTCCGATAGAAGGTCTTTCCCGACCCATACGACAGGAGTGCGAGATGGCCAAGCGTATCCAGTTCAGCCAGCATGGCGGCCCGGAAGTGCTGCAGTTTGTGGAATTCGAACCTGCACCGCCAGGGCCACAGCAGGTTCGTGTGCGTAACCATGCGATCGGCCTGAACTTCATCGATACCTACTTCCGCAGCGGGCTGTATGCACCGCCATCCCTGCCTTCGGGGCTAGGCACTGAAGCGGCTGGCGTGGTCGAGGCCGTGGGCGAGGGCGTGACCCGGCTGAAAGTGGGTGACCGCGTGGCCCATGCCGGCGGCCCGTTGGGCGCGTACAGCGAGGTGCATACGCTGCCGGAAGCCAATCTGGTGAAGCTGCCCGACAACATCAGCTTCGAGCAGGCAGCGGCGGTGATGCTCAAGGGTTTGACCGTGCAGTACCTGCTGAAGCAGACCTATGAGGTGAAGGCGGGTGATGTGATCCTGTTCCACGCAGCAGCTGGCGGCGTGGGTTCGTTGGCGTGCCAGTGGGCCAAGGCGCTGGGGGCCAAGCTGATCGGTACCGTGAGTTCTGCCGAGAAGGCCGAACGGGCCAAGGCGCTTGGGGCGTGGGCGACCATCGACTATAGCCGTGAGGACGTAGCCAAGCGGGTGCTGGAGCTGACCGACGGCAAGAAATGCCCGGTGGTGTATGACGGTGTGGGTGCCGACACCTGGCTGACCTCGCTGGACTGCCTGCAGCCGCGCGGGTTGATGGTGAGCTTTGGCAATGCCTCGGGGGCGGTGAGCGGGGTGAACCTGGGGATTCTGGCGCAGAAAGGGTCGCTGTATGTGACCCGCCCGACGTTGGCGACCTATGCCAACAATGCCGAGAATACCCAGGCCATGGCCGATGACCTGTTTGCGATGATCGGCAGTGGCAAGCTGGTTGTGGATATCCAACAGCGGTATCCGCTCAGCGAGGCGGCCAAGGCACAGGCGGAGCTGTCGGCTCGGCGGACTGTGGGTTCCACAATTCTGCTTCCTTGAGTTCACTCCCACAGGTACTGCACCGATCTTAAGTGCAGTGCCATCCCTGTGGGAGCGGGCATGCCCGCGAAGCAAGCACCGCAGTGCATGGCACCGGCTGCGCCGGTGTTCGCGGGTGAACCCGCTCCCACAGGTACTGCGTCGGCCTTGAACAGGGCGCTATGCCTGTGGAGGACGGGTGGTTGGTATCGACTCGATACCATCGAGAATCGCCTCCACCAATCCCTCCGCCAATTCAATGGAATGCAGGCTCGACCAATACATGCCACGGCCTTCTTCGCGCAGGTACTCGAGGGCTTTCGAGCCCGTTTCGTAGGCGCCTCGCAGATACAGAGCTACATGAACCAAGGCGTCCTCGGCGGAAATGTTCGGGTTTACGGTGAACAGCGGTTCGTGGCCGGCATCGCAGCGGCCGAAGGGGCGGGTGGATGTGCAGGGTAGGGGTGGATCGGGGACAATCTTCTTCATCACTAGATCTCGCTTCATGGCACCACCCAGTCGTTACCACACGAATAGGTGGCAGCTGTACGCAGGGTGGTAAACCGGGTGGGAGATCTAAAACCCAGCAGGCACGAAGCCTCCTGCGAACAGCCGCCATGGACTGCCAAGATCACCCAGAACCCGGGTTACCACACCCGATCGCCAAGTTATTCGGCGACGGCTGAAGACTAAGGGCAGAGGTTCCCACTGAGAAGGTGATGGCAGGGGACGCGGCTCGTAGGATATTTCCCAAGCCGCTAGCTGGACAGGCATTCGAAACAAAATCAGAAAAATCTGCGGGGGCTTGGCCCTGAGCTGTGGGAGCGGGCATGCCCGCGAACACGGGCGAAGCCCGTGCCAGGCACCGCGTTGGATTCTTCGCGGGCTCGCCCGCTCCCACAGGAGGTCCCGGCCAGGCCTGTGGATATGTATCAGCCCGGGCGAACGACTTCGCCAGTGGCCAGGTTGCGAATCACACTAGGGTTCTTCCTTCCACCCAACGCCCCCCCCAGCACCAGATCCAGCTGACCATGGAAGTACTGCTCCACCCGCAACCGGGTCTTCGCCGCCGGGCGCCCGCCCGGGTTGCACGAAGTGGAAATCAACGGCCCCACCAACGCACACAACTCACGCACCACCGGATGGTCGCTGACCCGCAGCGCCACCGTGTCATGCTCACCGGTCACCCACTCGGGCAACAGGTCCTGGTGCGGCACCAACCAGGTGTTCGGCCCCGGCCAGGTGCTGCCCATGCGGTCGATCCAGTCTTCGGGGAAGTCCTCGAACAAGAAGTCGAACTGGCGGATGTTGTCGGCTACCAGGATCAGGCCTTTATCCACAGGCCGCGACTTCAGCGCCAGCAGGCGATACACCGCGTCCTCGTTCCACGGGTCGCAGCCCAGGCCCCAGACCGCTTCCGTCGGGTAGGCGATCACTGCACCCGCCCGGATCTCACGTGCGGCTTGTTGCACACGAAAACTGCTCACCATTTCTGTTACTCCGCCTATATACCTTGCTTGTGAGCAGTGTACTTAGCCCGCGCGGGCAAACCAACGCCCGGCTTCATTGCTGACCCGGCCTTCCAGCTCCAGTTCGGTCAGCTGCGCCAGCACGTCGGCAAGCGGCAGCTCGCTGCAGTGGGCCAGGCTTTCGCTGGTTTGTGGCGCAGCATGCAGCAGGGCGAGCAGAGGATGGTCGAATTTATCCACAACCGCAGGCGGCAGGTTCTGCCAGCCCTGCAGGCTTTCCAGTATCTGCTCCACGCTCTCCACCAACAGCGCGCCGTCACGGATCAACTGGTGGCAGCCTTTGGCCCCGGGGTGGTGAATGGAGCCCGGTATGGCATACACCTCGCGGCCTTGCTCGGCAGCCAGGCGTGCGGTGATCAGCGAACCACTGGCCAGGCTCGCCTCGACCACCAGCACGCCCAGCGACAGGCCACTGATGATGCGATTGCGCCGCGGGAAGTTGCCAGGTAGCGGCCCGGCATCCAACGGGTACTCGGAAACCAGCGCGCTACCGTTGTCGATCATCGCTTGTGCAAGCGACCTGTGGCGCTGTGGATAAAGTTTTTGCAACCCCGTACCGAGCACGCCAATCGTGCCCCCACCAGCCTGCAATGCGGCCCGATGAGCGGCACCGTCGATGCCCACCGCCAAGCCGCTGGTAATGGTGAAACCGGCCTGCGCCAGGTAGCGGGAAAATGCCGCAGCAGTGTCGAGTGCTGGGGGTGAAGCACGCCTGCTGCCCACAATTGCCAGTTGTGGGCGCTCGAGCAAGGCTGGGTCTCCAGCTACGAAAAGCAGTGGAGGGGCATCGTCGATTTCCGCCAATAGTGGCTGGTAGCCAGGGCCGTCCCACATCAGCAAATGCTGGGCCGGGCGCTCTAGCCAGGCCATTGCGGCCAGTGCACCCTCACGAACTTCGGCACTGCGCCGGGCATCGATGGTGGCCTGGGGTATGCCCAATGCGCGCCAGGCGCCGGCGGGTGCACATAGCGCCGAAGAGGCACTGCCAAAAGCCTCAAGCAAGGTGTTAAAGCGACGCAATCCCGTCTCCGGCAGCCGGTGCAGGCGTAATCGGGCCTCCAGTTCGGCAGGCGGAAGAGGCGACGAATGGTAGGTCTGCATGGGGATCATCCTTGATCGAATCGGGGCCATCGACGTGGCACAAACTGTGGATAACTTTGTTGATAACGCTTTGACAACCTGTCCATCGAATGGGCAATAAGCTGGCCTTGAAAACCCTAGACGAGCTTTCACAGGTGCTGAAATCCCCGTTTCCCTTTATTATGTGTGCTCAGTTTTCAACCGAACGCACAGTGACTGCCTGACCTTATGGCCATCTTGAACATTCTCGAATTCCCGGACCCGCGCCTGCGCACCATCGCCAAGCCGGTGACGGTGTTCGACGACGCCCTGCGTCAGCTGATCGACGACATGTTTGAAACCATGTACGAAGCCCCTGGCATCGGCCTGGCCGCTACCCAGGTCAACGTGCACCAGCAGGTCGTGGTCATGGACCTCAGTGAAGACCGCAGCGAGCCGCGCGTCTTCATCAACCCCACGGTCGAAGAGCTGACCCACGACATGGGCCAGTACCAGGAAGGCTGCCTGTCGGTACCTGGCTTCTACGAGAACGTCGACCGCCCGCTGCGTGTGCGGGTCAAGGCCCAGGACCGCGACGGCAAGCCTTACGAGCTCGAGTGCGAAGGCCTGCTGGCGGTGTGCGTGCAGCATGAATTCGATCACCTCAACGGCAAGCTGTTCGTCGACTACCTGTCGCAGCTCAAGCGCGACCGGATCAAGAAAAAGCTGGAAAAGCAGCACCGCCAGCAAGCCTGATCCCCACCTTCCAGAAGGCTTGCTCCGGCAAGCCTTTTTCTTTTTTGAAGCGAGAACTCCATGCGCATCGTCTTTGCAGGCACTCCAGAGTTTGCCGCCGAACACCTCAAGGCCCTGCTCGACAGCCCGTACGAGATCGTGGCCGTCTACACCCAGCCCGACCGCCCCGCTGGCCGTGGCCAGAAGCTGATGCCGAGCCCGGTCAAGCAACTGGCTGTGGCCCATGACATCCCGGTGTTCCAACCGCCGACCCTGCGCAACGCCGAAGCCCAGGCCGAACTTGCGGCGCTGAAGCCGGACCTGATGGTAGTGGTCGCCTACGGCCTGATCCTGCCGCAGGTGGTGCTGGATATCCCGCGCCTGGGCTGCATCAACAGCCATGCCTCCCTGCTGCCACGCTGGCGCGGTGCCGCACCGATCCAGCGCGCCGTGGAAGCCGGCGACGCCGAGAGCGGTGTGACCGTGATGCGTATGGAAGCGGGCCTGGACACCGGCCCGATGCTGCTCAAGGTGGTCACCCCGATCAGCGCCGAAGACACCGGCGGCAGCCTGCACGACCGCTTGGCCGAGATGGGCCCGCCCGCAGTCGTCCAGGCCATTGCCGGCCTGGCCGACGGTTCGCTGCAAGGCGAAGTGCAGGACGATGCCCTGGCCACCTACGCGCACAAGCTGAACAAGGACGAAGCGCGCATCGACTGGAGCCGCCCGGCCGTCGAGCTGGAACGCCTGATCCGTGCCTTCAACCCGTGGCCGGTTTGCCACAGCACCCTCGATGGCGAAAGCGTGAAAGTGCTGGCCGCCAACTTGTCCACAGCGACAGGCACCCCGGGTGAGATCCTCTCCGCCAGCAAGGACGGCCTGGTTGTCGCCTGCGGTGACCAGGCACTGAGCCTGACCCGCCTGCAACTGCCCGGCGGCAAGGCACTGAACTTCAGCGACCTGTTCAACAGCCGTCGTGAGAAATTCGCCAGCGGCAAGGTGCTGGGCCAATGAACCCACGCCTCGCCGCCGCCCGTGCCCTTGCCGCTGTACTCAGTGGCAAGGCCTCGCTGAACAGTTCGCTGCCAGCGCAACTGGACAAGGTCGATGAGCGCGACCGCGGCCTGACCCAGGACCTGGCGTTCGGTACCGCGCGCTGGCAACCACGCCTCGACCTGCTGGCGGCGCAGCTGCTGCAGAAGCCGTTCAAGGCCGCCGATGCCGATGTGCAGGCGTTGCTGCTGGTCGGCCTGTACCAGCTGTTCTACAGCCGTATCCCGGCCCACGCGGCCATTGGCGAGACCGTTGGCTGTGCCGACAAGCTGAAGAAGCCGTGGGCCAAGGGCCTGCTCAATGCCGTGCTGCGCCGCGCCCAACGCGAAGGCGAAGAATTGCTGGCCGGCATGGAGCGCGACCCGGTGGTACGCACTGCCCACCCGCGCTGGCTGCAGAAGTCGCTCAAGGCCTTCTGGCCGGAGCAGTGGGAGGCCATCTGCGCCGCCAACAACGCCCACCCGCCGATGATCCTGCGGGTCAACCGTCGCCACCACAGCCGCGATGCCTACCTGGCACTGCTGGCCGAGGCAGGCGTTGGCGCCAGCGCCTGCCAGTACAGCCGTGACGGTATCGTGTTGGCCGAAGCCTGCGACGTGCGCGGCCTGCCAGGCTTTGCCGAAGGCTGGGTGAGCGTGCAGGACGAAGCCGCGCAGCTGTCCGCCGACCTGCTGGAACTGGCCCCCGGTCAGCGCGTGCTCGACGCCTGCTGTGCACCGGGTGGCAAGACCTGCCACCTGCTGGAAGCCGAAGCCGGCCTGGCCCACGTGGTGGCCATCGACCTCGAAGCCAAGCGCCTGACCCGCGTGCGCGAGAACCTCGACCGCCTGCAACTGGACGCCGAGCTGATCGCCTGCGATGCCCGCGACACCGCCAGCTGGTGGGACGGCAAGCCGTTCCAGCGCATTCTGCTCGATGCACCCTGTTCGGCCACCGGCGTGATCCGCCGCCACCCTGACATCAAGCTGACCCGTCAGGCCGACGACATCCCGGCCCTGGCCACGCTGCAAGGTGAGCTGCTCGATGCCCTTTGGCCGACCCTGGAAGTGGGCGGCATGCTGCTATACGCCACCTGCTCCAGCCTGCCGACCGAGAACACCGAAGTGATCGATGCCTTCCTTGCCCGCACCCCGGGCGCCCGTGAGCTGGACCTGGCCACCGAAGCCGGCCTGCGCCAGCCCCACGGCCGCCAGTTGTTGGCCCAGGAAGGCGGCCACGACGGTTTCTACTATGCCAAGCTGATCAAGATCGCCGCCTCGCGCGGATAAAAACAAAAGGTAGGGAGTAGCGGATGAAGATCATCATCCTCGGCGCAGGACAGGTAGGCGGTACGCTGGCGGAGCACCTGGCCAGCGAAGCCAACGACATCACCGTGGTCGACACTGACGGCGACCGCCTGCGCGACCTGGGCGACCGCCTGGACATCCGCACCGTGCAAGGCCGCGGCTCGCTGCCTACGGTGCTGCGCCAGGCCGGTGCCGACGACGCCGACATGCTGGTGGCGGTAACCAACAGCGACGAAACCAACATGGTCGCCTGCCAGGTAGCCTATTCGCTTTTCCACACCCCGACCAAAATTGCCCGGGTGCGCGAGTCGGCCTACCTGACCCGCGAAGAGCTGTTCGACAACGACCATATCCCGGTCGACGTACTGATCAGCCCCGAGCAGGTGGTGACCAACTACATCAAGCGCCTGATCGAGCACCCAGGATCGCTGCAGGTGATCGACTTCGCAGAAGGCAAGGCCCAGCTGGTGGCAGTGAAGGCGTACTACGGTGGCCCGCTGGTAGGCCAGCAACTGCGCCAGATCCGCGCGCACATGCCCAACGTCGACACCCGCGTGGCGGCCATCTTCCGCCGCGACCGCCCGATCACCCCGCGGGGCGACACGGTGATCGAAGCAGACGACGAAGTGTTCTTCATCGCCGCGAAGAAGGACATCCGCGCGGTGATGGGTGAGCTGCGCCGTATCGACGAAACCAACAAGCGTGTGGTCATCGCCGGTGGCGGGCAAATCGGCGAACGCCTGGCCGAGGCCATCGAAAGCCGCTACCAGGTGAAGATCATCGAGATGAGTCCGGCCCGTTGCCGACACCTCTCCGACACCCTGGAAAGCACCGTGGTGCTGCAGGGCAGCGCCTCGGACAAGGACCTGATGCTGGAGGAGAACATCGCCGACGCCGACATCTTCCTGGCCCTGACCAACGACGACGAGGCCAACATCATGTCGTCGCTGCTGGCCAAGCGCCTGGGTGCGCGCAAGGTGATGACCATCATCAACAACCCGGCCTATGTCGACCTGGTGCAGGGTGGCGACATCGACATTGCCATCAGCCCACAGTTGGCCACCATCGGCACCCTGCTGGCGCACGTGCGCCGGGGCGACATCGTCAGCGTACACTCGCTGCGCCGCGGCGCGGCCGAGGCTATCGAAGCGGTGGCGCACGGGGATTCGAAGTCGAGCAAGGTGGTCGGCAAGGCGATCGAAGACATCGCGCTGCCACCGGGCACCACCATCGGCGCGATCATTCGTGACGAAGAGGTGATGATTGCCCACGACGACACCATGATCGAATCGGGCGACCATGTGATCCTGTTCGTTGTGGATAAAAAGCATATCCGGGATGTGGAGAAGCTGTTCCACGTCGGCTTGAGTTTCTTCTAGGAGCACAGGGCATGCGCGAATCGCTGGAGAAGATGCTGGCCAAGGGTGTGGATAACCCGTTGTTGAGGTTCGGCCTGGGCAAGGCCTGGCTGGACGAAGGCAATGGTGCTGAAGCGGCGGTGCATCTGGCACGGTGCGTGGAACAGGACCCGAAGTACTCGGCAGCGTGGAAACTGCTGGGCAAGGCGCATCATCTGCAGGGTGACCTGGCGGCGGCGCGCAAGGCCTGGGAGGAGGGGATCGTGGCCGCGCAGGCCCATGGGGACAAGCAGGCCGAGAAAGAGATGACCGTGTTTCTGAAGAAACTCAACAAGACATCAGGTTAACGCAGTCCCTGTGGGAGCGGGTTCACCCGCGAATGCGATGTTGGATTCACCGACGCATTCGCGGGTAAACCCGCTCCCACAGGGGACAGTGAAAATCTCAGTACCAGCGTGGCTCGCCAGCCGGGCGCTTCTTGAAGCGCTTCATGCTCCACATGTACTGGCTCGGGTACTCGCGCACATAGCGCTCGACCACCTTGCTCATCGCCGCTGCCGACACGGTCACGTCGGTGCTGTACATCTCTTCCGGCGCCGCCTCCAGAAACACCTTGAAGCCCGAGCCATCCGGCAGCCGCAGGGCATGCAGGAACACCCCCACCGCCTTGCCCCCGGCCAGCATGTTCGGCACGAACTTGCTGGTCAGCGCCTGGGTACCCAGGAACGGCACGAACACGCCCGCCGACTCTGCCGGCTCCGGGTCGGCAGGAATACCCACCTGACCACCACGGCGCACTTCCTTGATCACGCTGAGGATGCCTTCCTTGGTCGAAGGCGCCACGCGGTTGCCCATCTGCACCCGCTGCTCGCGCAGCAGGTCATCCACCGCCTTCAGCTTCGGCGGGCGATAGAAGATGATCGGTTTGCACTGGTTGCAGTAGAAGTGGTTCAGCACTTCCCAGTTACCCAGGTGGCTGGTGATGCCGACCACGCCCTTGCCCGAGGCCAGGGCCTGCTCCAGCACTTCCAGGCCGTGCACTTCCTTGACCAGCTCCAGCGAGCGCTGCGGCGGCCAGATCCAGGCACAGGCACTTTCGACGAAGGATTTACCGATATCCTTCAACGCGCGGCCCACCAGCTGCTCGCGCTCGGCCGGGTCCATCTCCGGGAAGCACTTGGCGAGGTTGATGCGCACGACATTGCGCGAGCCGTTGGGGATCTTCCACATCAGCCAGCCGATACCGGCGCCGACGCGCTGCACAGCGCCCCAGGGCAGCTTGGCAAACAGGCGCAGCACCCCGACCATCAGGGCGCCCTTGAACTTTTCCACAGGCGAATTCCTTATTTCAGCAAGGCGCGCATTGTAACCCCTCAGCGCAACAAGGCGGCGTAGCGATCGCAATCGGTGGTGTGGTCCATGACCATGCCGGTGGCCTGCATGAAGGCATAGCAGATGGTCGGGCCAACGAACGTGAAGCCGGCTTTCTGCAGGGCTTTGCTCATCGCCTTGGCTTCATCGGTAACCGCTGGCACCTCACTGCGGCCAGTGAAGTGGTTGATCTTCGGCGCACCACCGACGAATGACCAGAGCCAGTCGGCGGGGTTGTCCACAGCCAGCCAGGCCTGGGCATTACGCCTGGCAGCCTTGAGCTTGAGGCGGTTGCGGATGATGCCGGCATCCTGCATCAGCTCCTCGATGCGTTCGTCGCTCATGACGGCGAGTTTCACCGGATCGAAGCCGTGCATCACCTCGCGATAACGCTCGCGTTTACGCAATACGGTGATCCACGAAAGCCCTGCCTGGAACCCTTCGAGCAAAAGCATCTCGAACAGCAACGCCGGGTCACGCTGGGGCGTTCCCCATTCCTGGTCGTGGTAGGCCTGGTACAACGGATCGTCGGTACACCAAAAGCAGCGTGGCATAAGGCTCCAATGAGTAGAGGGCGAGGCGAATCAGGTTATACTCCCGCTCTTTACATCCGCATCCCCAGATACAGGTGAATTTCGTGAGCCAGCCTACGCCAGCCGTGCGTACCTTCCAAGACCTGATCCTCGCCCTGCAGAACTACTGGGCCGAGCAAGGTTGTGTGGTGCTTCAGCCCTACGATATGGAAGTAGGCGCCGGCACTTTCCACACCGCTACATTCCTGCGCGCCGTGGGTCCAGAAACCTGGAACGCCGCCTATGTGCAGCCTAGCCGTCGCCCTGCCGACGGGCGGTATGGCGAAAACCCCAACCGCCTGCAGCACTACTACCAGTTCCAGGTGGTACTGAAGCCCAACCCAGCCAACTTCCAGGAGCTGTACCTCGGCTCGCTGAAAGCCATCGGCCTGGACCCGCTGGTCCACGACATTCGCTTCGTCGAAGACAACTGGGAATCGCCGACCCTCGGCGCCTGGGGCCTGGGCTGGGAAATCTGGCTCAACGGCATGGAAGTCACCCAGTTCACCTACTTCCAGCAGGTAGGCGGCATCGAGTGCTACCCAGTCACGGGTGAAATCACCTACGGCCTGGAGCGCCTGGCCATGTACATCCAGGGCGTCGACTCGGTGTACGACCTGGTGTGGGCCGACGGCCCGTTCGGCAAGGTCACCTACGGCGACGTGTTCCACCAAAACGAGGTGGAGCAGTCGACCTACAACTTCGAGCACGCCAACGTCGACAAGCTGTTCGAGCTGTTCGACTTCTACGAAAGCGAAGCCAACCGCCTGATCAAGCTTGAGCTGCCGCTGCCGACCTATGAAATGGTCCTGAAGGCCTCGCACACCTTCAACCTGCTGGACGCCCGCCGCGCCATCTCGGTAACCGAGCGCCAGCGCTACATCCTGCGTGTACGTACCCTGGCCCGGGACGTGGCGCAAAGCTATCTGCAAGCCCGCGCACGCCTGGGCTTCCCGATGGCCACCCCTGAACTACGTGACGAAGTGTTGGCTAAGCTGGAGGCTGCACAATGAGTGCTCAAGATTTCCTGGTAGAACTGGGCACCGAGGAGCTGCCACCGAAGGCCCTCGCCAGCCTTGGCGAAGCCTTCCTGGCGGGTATCGAGAAGGGCCTGCAGGCCGCTGGCCTGAACTACACCGGCAAGCAGGTTTACGCCGCGCCGCGCCGCTTGGCCGTGCTGATCCGCCAGCTGGACGTGCAACAGCCTGACCGCAGCATCAATATCGACGGCCCGCCCCTGCAGGCTGCTTTCAAAGACGGCGAGCCGACCCAGGCTGCCTTGGGCTTTGCCAAGAAATGCGGTGTGGAGCTGTCGGAAATCGACCAGAGCGGCCCCAAGCTGCGCTTCTCCCAGCACATCCCGGGCAAGGCCACCACCGGCCTGCTGCCGACCATCGTCGAAGACTCGCTCAACGACCTGCCGATCCCCAAGCGCATGCGCTGGGCGGCAAGCCGTGAAGAGTTCGTGCGCCCGACCCAATGGCTGGTGATGCTGCTGGGCGACCAGGTGGTCGACTGCACCATCCTGTCGCAGAAGGCAGGCCGTGAATCCCGTGGCCACCGCTTCCACCACCCGGAAAACGTGGTGATTACCACCCCGGCCAACTACGTCGAAGACCTGCGCAAAGCCTACGTGCTGGCCGACTTCGCCGAGCGCCGCGAGCTGATCAGCAAGCGTACCGCCGAGCTGGCCATGCAGCAGGAAGGCAGCGCCATCGTGCCGCCGGCGCTGCTGGACGAAGTGACCGCCCTGGTCGAGTGGCCAGTGCCGCTGGTGTGCTCGTTCGAGGAGCGCTTCCTCGAAGTGCCGCAGGAAGCCCTGATCACCACCATGCAGGACAACCAGAAGTACTTCTGCCTGCTGGACAGCGAAGGCAAGCTGCTGCCGCGCTTCATCACCGTGGCCAACGTCGAGAGCCGCGACCCGAAGCAGATCGTGCAAGGTAACGAGAAGGTCGTACGCCCCCGCCTGACCGACGCCGAGTTCTTCTTCAAGCAGGACAAGAAGCAGCCGCTGGAAACCTTCAACGAGCGCCTGAAGAACGTGGTGTTCCAGGCTCAGCTGGGTACCGTGTACGACAAGGCCGAGCGCGTCTCCAAGCTGGCCGCCTTCATCGCCCCGCTGATCGGCGGCGACGCCCAGCGCGCCGGCCGTGCCGGCCTGCTGTCGAAGTGCGACCTGGCCACCGAGATGGTCGGCGAATTCCCTGAAATGCAGGGTGTTGCCGGTTACTACTACGCGCTCAACGACGGTGAGCCGGAAGACGTGGCCCTGGCCCTGAACGAGCAGTACATGCCGCGCGGTGCTGGTGCCGAGCTGCCGCAGACCCTCACCGGTGCTGCGGTGGCCATCGCCGACAAGCTCGACACCCTGGTCGGCATCTTCGGCATCGGCATGCTGCCTACCGGCAGCAAGGACCCGTACGCCCTGCGCCGTGCCGCCTTGGGCGTGCTGCGTATCCTGATCGAGAAGCAGCTGGACCTGGACCTGACCGGTGCGGTCGAGTTCGCGGTCAAGCAGTTCGGCGCCAAGGTCAAGGCCGCCGGCTTGGCCGAACAGGTGCTGGAGTTCATCTTCGACCGCCTGCGTGCGCGTTACGAAGACGAAGGCATCGACGTGGCCACCTACCTGTCGGTCCGTGCCCTGCAGCCAGGTTCTGCCTTGGACTTCGACCAGCGCGTGCAGGCTGTACAAGCCTTCCGCAAGCTGCCGGAAGCCGAGGCCCTGGCCGCGGTTAACAAGCGCGTGTCGAACCTGCTGAGCAAGGCCGAAGGCGCCATCGCCGATCACGTCGAGCCGAAGTACTTCGACAACGCCAACGAGTTCTCCCTGTACTCGGCCATCCAGCAGGCCGACCAGGCCGTGCAACCGATGGCTGCTGCACGCCAGTACAGCGAATCGCTGGCCCGCCTGGCGGCCCTGCGTGACCCGGTCGACGCCTTCTTCGAGGCGGTGATGGTCAACGCCGAGGATGCCAAGGTACGCGCCAACCGTTATGCCCTGCTCAGCCGCCTGCGCGGCCTGTTCCTGGGCGTGGCCGACATTTCGCTGCTGGGGTAAGCCTTGAAACTGCTGATTCTCGACCGTGACGGAGTAATCAACTACGACTCCGACGCCTACATCAAGACGCTGGACGAGTGGGTGCCGATCCCTGGCTCGGTCGAAGCGATCGCGCAGTTGAGCAAGGCGGGCTGGACGGTGGCCGTGGCCACCAACCAGTCCGGCATTGCCCGTGGCTACTATGCGCTGACTACCCTCGAGGCCATGCACGCGCGCCTGCGCGCGCTGGTGGCCGAGCAGGGTGGCGAAGTGGGCCACATCGTGTATTGCCCGCACGGGCCGGACGAAGGCTGCGATTGCCGCAAGCCCAAGCCTGGCATGCTGCGGGCGATCGCCGAGCATTACCAGGTCGGCCTGGAAGGCGTCTGGTTCGTTGGCGACAGCAAAGGTGACCTGGAGGCCGCCCTGGCCGTCGGTGCACAACCCGTGTTGGTGAAAACCGGCAAGGGCGAGCGGACCCTGGAAAAAGGCGTCCCGGAAACTACACTGATTTTCGACGATCTGGCAGCTATCGCCAGAGAACTAATTTAAACAGTGCGCCTTCGGGCGCATTTTTCTCAGTCGGGCATGCCCCGCAATGGTACAAGCCACTATGTCGATCCTGCAGGCGATCAGAATCTTTCTTTTTTACCTGCTGCTGGGCACCAGTTCGCTGCTGTGGTGCTCGCTGAGCTTCTTCGTCGCGCCGTTCCTGTCGTTCCCCAAGCGCTACAAGTTCATCAACGTGTACTGGTGCCGTTGCGCGTTGTTCCTGGTGCGCACCATCCTGGGTATCGACTACAAGATCACTGGCGCCGAGAACGTGCCTGATGAGCCTTGCGTGATCCTGTCCAACCACCAGAGCACCTGGGAAACCTTCTTCCTTTCCCAGTATTTCTCGCCGCTGAGCCAGGTGCTCAAGCGCGAGTTGCTGTACGTGCCGTTCTTCGGTTGGGCCATGGCCATGCTGCGGCCGATCGCGATCAACCGCGATAACCCCAAGGAAGCCCTGCGCCAGGTAGCCAGCAAGGGTGACGAGCTGCTCAAGCAGAAGACCTGGGTACTGATCTTCCCGGAAGGCACCCGCGTGCCATTCGGCACCATGGGCAAGTTCTCCCGTGGCGGTACCGCGCTGGCAGTGAATGCCGGGCTGCCGGTGCTGCCGATTGCCCATAACGCCGGCAAGTTCTGGCCCAAGACCGGTTGGGGCAAGCGCGCGGGCACAATCGAGGTGGTGATTGGCGAGCCGATGTACGCCAACGGCACCGGGCCACGGGCCATCGCCGAGCTCAACGACCGCGCCGCGGCGTGGAACGAAGCGACCCAGCGGGCCATGGGTTCGCTGCCGCCAGCAGAAGAAAAACCCCAGGAACAGATGGCCTGACCATCTGTGGATAACTTGTGAACTGTTTTTGGATTAAAAGCCTGAAGTGATCGCTAAGTGTTTGAATTAGCTGTTTATTTCTGTGTATGACATTTTTCTGAAAATCGTGCATAAGTTTTTTTGGGGCATAAGAAAACCGGCTTTTACAGCCGGTTTTTTTATTGCCTCATGCGGTCGTGTAGAAACGGCCCGTTGCAGCCGTCAGATCTTGTCGATATCCACATCCTTGGTTTCTTTCAGGCAGAAGATCCCCACCACCAGGCTGATCCCGGTCACCAGCACCGGGTACCACAGCCCATAGAAGATATCCCCGGTGTACACCACCAGCGCGAACGACACCGTTGGCAGGAAGCCACCGAACCAGCCGTTGCCAATGTGGTAGGGCAGTGACATGGAGGTGTAGCGGATGCGAGTGGGGAACAGCTCGACCATCACCGCCGCCAGCGGGCCATAGGTCATGGTCGCGATCAGGATCATCGCCACAATCAGCACCACCACCATCACCTGGTTGACCTGCCCAGGGTCGGCCTTGGCCGGGTAGCCAGCCTGTTCCACCGCCGCACGCATGGCCGCTTCGTCGAAGCCGTTGATGGTCTTGTCACCGATGTTCACCACCACATCGCTACCTGCCACATCCACCGAGCTGTATGGCAAGCCCTGCTTGACCAGGAATGTCTTGACCTTGTCGCAGGGGCTGTCGAAGCGCGCCTTGCCTACCGGGTCGAACTGGAAAGTACAGCCTCTCGGGTCGGCAGTGACCACGATCGGCGCCTGGCGGCTGGCCGCGTCGATCTGTGGGTTGGCGTAGTGGCTCAGCGCCTTGAACAGCGGGAAGTACAGCACCGTGGCCAGCAGCAGGCCGAGCATCAGGATCGGCTTGCGGCCAATACGGTCGGACAACCAGCCGAAGAACACGAAGAACGGCGCACCAATGACCACGCTGATGATCAGCAGGGTGTTGGCCTGGGCCGGGTCCATCTTCAGCATCTGGGTCATGAAGAACAGCACGTAGAACTGTGCCGTGTAGAAGGTCACGGCTTGCCCGGCGTTGATGCTGAACAGGGCAGTGAGCACCACTTTCAGGTTTGGCCAGGAAGTGAACGACTCACGGATCGGCGACTTGCTGACCTTGCCCTGGGCCTTCATTTTCACGAAGGCCGGCGACTCGTGCATGCTCATGCGGATCCAGGTGGAAATCGCCAGCAGCACGATCGACAGCAGGAACGGCAGGCGCCAACCCCAGGTTTCGAACTGGTCGCCACTGATATAGCGGCTGCCCAGCACCACCACCAGCGACAACAACAGGCCAAGGGTGGCGGTGGACTGGATGAAACCCGTGTGGAAACCGCGCTTGCCGGGCGGCGCATGCTCGGCCACATAGGTGGCCGCACCGCCGTATTCACCACCCAGCGCCAGCCCCTGCAGCATGCGCAGGACCACCAAGATGATCGGTGCCGCGATGCCGATGCTGGCATAGGTGGGCAACAACCCCACCGCGAAGGTGGACAGGCCCATCAGCACGATGGTGACCAGGAAGGTGTATTTGCGCCCGATCATGTCGCCCAGCCGGCCGAACACAAGCGCACCGAACGGACGCACCAGGAAGCCGGCGGCAAAGGCCATAAGGGCGAAGATGAAGGCGGTGGTGTCGTTCACGCCAGCGAAGAACTGCTTGCTGATGACCGCTGCCAGCGCACCATAGAGAAAAAAGTCATACCACTCGAAAACTGTCCCGAGGGATGACGCGAAAATGATCTTGCGTTCTTCACGACGGCTGGAGCTGCTGGCCGCCGCACCCTGCTCTTGGATGTAATCCGACATCGTTGCTGTCCTCGGCCCGCAGGCCACAGTGATTATTCTTGTTGTTCCACTGTCGGCAGCTTCTGACCGCCAGCTGCCGGTACTGCACGCACCCGGGGTCAGGGCGTCGGTATCGCGTCTTCGTTCAGATAGGTCTGGGTGGCAGCTCCTTTAAGGATCAGTTGCGCCGCCTTCTCGGCGATCATCAGGGTGGGTGAACAAGTATTGCCGGAGGTGATCTGCGGCATGATCGAGGCGTCTGCCACGCGCAGGCCGGGGATGCCGTGCACGCGCAGCTGGTTATCCACAACGTCCAGTTCGCCATTGCCCATGCGGCAGGTGCCGACCGGGTGGAAGATGGTGGTGCCGATCTTGCCGGCGGCTTCGAACAGCTCTTCTTCGGATTGCAGGGCTGGGCCCGGCAGGTATTCCTTTGGGTCGAACGCAGCGAGGGCAGGGGCCTGGACGATACGCCGGGTAAGACGAATGGCATCGGCGGCGACGCGCAGGTCCTGGGCGTCGCTGAGGTAGTTGGGGTCGATCAGCGGCGTGCTGTTCATGTCGCTGCTGCGGATATCGATACGCCCGCGGCTGGCCGGGCGCAGGTTGCACACCGAGGCGGTAAAGGCCGGGAACGTGTGCAGTGGTTCGCCGAATCTCTCAAGTGACAGCGGCTGCACGTGGTACTGCAGGTTGGCGGTGGCCTGCTCCGGGCTTGAACGCACGAATGCACCCAGCTGGCTCGGGGCCATGGCCAGCGGGCCACTGCGGTCATAGAGGTAGCGCAGGCCCATGCCCATCTTGCCCCACAGGCTGTTGGCCATCTGGTTCAGGGTACGGGAATTGCGGATCTGGTAGATCAGGCGCAGCTGCAGGTGATCCTGCAGGTTGCCGCCAACACCGGGCATGTCGTGACGCACGCCAATGCCCAGGCTTTCCAATAACTGCCGCGGGCCGATGCCGGAGCGCTGCAGAATACAGGGAGAGCCCACAGCACCCGCACAGAGGATGATCTCGCGACGTGCCGAAAACTCGTGCCAGGCACCCTGCCAGAACGCCTTTACCGCCCGTGCACGGGTGTTGTTGAGCAGCACCTGGTCAACCTGAACGCCGGTCAGCACGGTGAGGTTGGGGCGATCCTTGATCGGCCGTAGAAAAGCCTTGGAAGCGTTCCAGCGCACACCGCTGCGCTGGTTGACCTGGAAATATCCACAGCCCTGGTTGTCGCCGGTATTGAAGTCATCGACCTTGCCGATGCCGCTTTGCTCGGCGGCATCACGGAAGGCATCGAGGATCGGCCAGCTATAGCGCTGGCGCTCGACCCGCCATTCGCCATCACCACCGTGGTGCTCGCTGGCGCCGGCAAAGTGGCTTTCGCTGGCCTTGAACAGCGGCAGTACGTCCTTCCAGGCCCAGCCGTCGTTGCCTTGCTCGGCCCAACGGTCGTAGTCGGCAGCCTGGCCGCGCATGTAGATCATGCCGTTGATCGAGGAGCAGCCACCCAGCACCTTGCCGCGTGGATAGCCCAGCGCACGACCGCCCAGGCCGGGCTGCGCCTCGGTCTTGAAGCACCAGTCGGTGCGCGGGTTGCCGATGCAATAGAGGTAACCGACGGGGATATGGATCCAGGGATAGTTGTCGCGCCCACCCGCTTCCAGCAGCAGCACTCGGCAGGAAGGGTCGGCGGACAAACGATTGGCCAACAGGCAACCGGCGGGACCGGCCCCTACGACCACGTAGTCGAAGACAGAATCGGCTGATGGCATGTGCAACCTCGGGCCTGATTATTATTCTTGTCCCGATCCATCTTAGTGAGTAATTTCGTGGAGGAAACACGAGATTTCGCGCAGCCGCTGTGCGTTTTAGCACAGTGGTAAGTCTGTACTGGCCTCTTCGCGGGCACGCCCGCTCCCACAAGGTAACGCGATCCCTGTGGGAGCGGGCGTGCCCGCGAAGAGGCCGGAACGAACTGCCAAAAAGGATCAGCATGTTCGACTGGAACGATCTGCGGTTTTTCCTCGAGTTGCAGCGCAGCGGCCGCCTGCTTACCGCCGCCAAGCGCCTCAACACCACCCACAGCACCGTGGCCCGGCACATCGAGAGCATCGAGCAAAGCCTGGGTACTGCGCTGTTCGTGCAGCATGCCCAGGGCTATGAACTGACCCCCTCGGGCCAGGCCCTGCTCAAGCACGCCGAAGCCATGGAAAACGTCGCCCTGCTGGCGCAGGAAGAAATCACCCAGGCCATCACGCCGCTGGGCAAGATTCGCCTGGGGGTGACCGAAGGCATCGGCATCATGTTCTTCACCCCGCGGATGAATGCGCTGTTCGACCGCTACCCCGGCCTGGAAGTGGAGCTGGTGGCAGTGCCGCGCTTCGTCAGCATCCTCAACCGCGAGGCGGAGATCAGCATCCACCTGGAACGGCCCAACGCCGACCTGCTGATCACCCGCAAGCTCACCGACTATCGCCTGGCCCTGTACGCCAGCCAGGACTACCTGGATCGCGCGCCCCCGCTGCGCAACCGCGAGGACCTGGCCCGGCACAGCTGGATCGGCTATGTCGACGACCTGCTGTTCAGCCAGGAACTGCTGTTTCTCAACAGCTTCTGCCGAGCCCCCAACGTGGTGTTTCGCAGCACCAGCGTGATCGCCCAGCAAACCGCCGCCCGCGCCGGGTTGGGCATCGCCGTACTGCCCAACTACATGGCCCGCCACGACCCGACGCTGGTGCGCGTGCTGCCTGGCGAAACCATCCAGCGCAGCTACTGGATCTGTACCCGCCGCGAACTGCACAAGTCGGTGCGCCTGCGGGTAGTGTGGGACTACCTGCTGGCGCTATGCGCGGCAGAACAGAGCGAGCTGCTAGCCCAGTAGCGCCTTGCCGGCCAGCAGCAGGGCCGCAGCCCAACCGGCCACGGCAAACATCTGCTGCAAGCGCGGCCCGGCCAGCCTGGCCGCCAATGGCCGCGCCAGCAACAGGCCGAGCACCGCACCGACGGCGAACGGGGCGCCAACCTGCCAGTGCATTACCCCTGCGAGGCTGGCGCTGACCACACTGCCGGTGGACACCAGCGCGATCACCGCCAGCGAAGTGGAGACGATGCTGGCCATGCGCAGGTTGGTGTAGCGGTTAAGGGCCGGGATGATGACAAAGCCACCGCCCACGCCCAGCAGGCCGGACAGCAGCCCTGACAATGCGCCGGTAAAGGCCAGGGCGCGCGCGCAGGGCAGGGTCCAGCGCAAACGGCCCTGCAGCGGGTTCAGCACGCAGGGTTCGATGTAGCGATGGGCATCATTGGCTTCGCCGCGCAGTTCCTTGGCCGCCTTGCGCCAGATACGCAGGCAGGCATACACCAACACCCCGGCGAACACCAACTGCAGTGGCGTGTTCGGCAGGCGGTGCGCCAGCATCAGCCCGAACGGCGCCGCTGCCACACCGATCAATGCGATGAACAGCGCCGCCCGGTAGCGCACCAGGCCCTGCCGCAAGCCCAGCACAGCACCCACCGCTGCCGCCATGCCTACGGCCAGCAGGCCGACCGGTGCCGCCTCGACCATCGACAGCCCCAGGCCGAACACCAGCAAAGGCACTGCGAGAATGCCACCGCCGGCACCGGTCAACGCCAGCACGGCACCGATGATCGCGCCCAGGCCCGCTCCCAGTATTTGATGTTCGATCACTGCCGACCCTCGGCTACCAACGGCTGTGGCCGTGCCAGCCACTCGCGGCCCTTGAGCATGCCTTTCCAGTACAAGGGTGGCAGCACCTGCGCCTTGAGCAACCAGGCCAGACGTGTCGGCTTGCGGCCATCCAGCAACCAATTGGGGAAGCTTGGAGCCAGCTTGCCGCCATAGGTGAACTCGGCCAGCACGATCTTGCCGCGTTCGACGGTGAGCGGGCACGATCCATAACCATCGTACTGGGCCAGGGTAGGCAGCCTGCCCAGGGCCACCAGTACATTGTTGGCCACGACCGGAGCCTGCTTGCGTGCAGCGGCGGCGGTCTTGGCATTGCTGGTATTGGCCACGTCCCCAAGGGCATGGACATTGGTGAAGTGGCGATGGCGCAGGGTATGCGGATCGACATCGACCCAGCCGGCGCTGTCGGCCAACGGGCTTTCACGAATGAAGTCCGGTGCCACCTGCGGCGGTACTACATGCAGCATGTCGAAGGCCTCAATACGAGTTTCGCTGCTGCCATCGGCCAAGGTACGCACGAAGGTGGCTCGCTTGTTCGGCCCGTCCACGGCGACCAGGCGGTGGGAAAAATTGAGGTCCACGGCGTACTTGTCGATGTACTTCATCAATGCGGGCACGTAGTCCGCCACACCGAACAATACTGCGCCGGCATTGAAGAAACTGGCTTTCACAGCCCCCAGGTGACCATGCCGCAGCCAGTGGTCGCAAGACAGGTACAGCGCCTTCTGCGGGGCGCCTGCGCACTTGATCGGCATGGGCGGCTGGCAAAACAGGGCTCGGCCTTGCTTGAGCTTCTGCACCAGTTCCCAGGTGTAGGGCGCCAGGTCGTAGCGGTAGTTGGAGGTGACGCCATTGCGGCCCAAGGTCTCGCTGAGGCCATCAATGGCCGCCCAATCCAGCTTGAGGCCGGGGCAGACCACCAACTGTTCATAACTGATGGCGCGGCCGCCTTCGAGGAGGACCAGTTGGCCCAGCGGGTCGAACCCCTGCACACGTGCCTTTATCCAGCGAACGCCGCGCGGAATGGTCGAGGCCATGGTGCGAGCAGTGCTTGGCGCCTTGAACACACCGGCACCGACCATAGTCCAGCCGGGCTGGTAGTAATGCACTTCGGCGGGGTCGATCAAGGTCACATCCAGCGACGGGTCACGGCTGATCAAGCTGGAAGCGGTGGCGATTCCGGCGGCGCCGGCACCGACGATGACCACTTTGTGGTGGTCGGTATTGGCAGGGGACAACAAGGCAGGCATGGCGGTAAATCCTGTAAATCTGGTTATGGGGCAGGGCGGTCACAGCTTGTTCAGCGGTATCTTCAGGTAGCTCACACCGTTATCTTCCGGCGCGGGGAACTGGCCGCTGCGCATGTTCACCTGCACCGAAGGCAGGATCAGCACGGGCATGTCGAGGGTCTTGTCGCGGGCTTCACGCATGGCGACGAAGCTGTCCTCATCGATGCCCTGGTGGATATGAATATTGTTGGCGCGCTGCTCGGCCACGGTGGTGACGTACTGCATGTCACGGCCACCTGGCAGGTAGTCGTGGCACATGAACAGCCGGGTCTGGTCGGGGAAGGCCAGCAAGCGACGGATCGAGCGGTACAGGGTGCGAGCATCAGCCCCAGGGAAGTCGCAACGGGCAGTACCGTAGTCGGGCATGAACAGGGTGTCGCCGACGAACACCGCTGTCTCGCCGGCGTCCTCGATCATGAAGCTCATGCACGCAGGTGTGTGCCCTGGGGTGTGCAACGCACGGGCATGCAGGTTGCCAATGCGGAAACCTTCCTCGTCCTCGAACAGCACATCGAATTGGCTGCCATCGCGGGCGAAGCCAGGCTCGGCGTTGAACAACGCACCGAACACTTTCTGTACCTGGGTGATATGCGCGCCGATGGCGGTATGGCCGCCAAGCTTTTCCTTCAAATAGGCCGCCGCCGAAAGGTGGTCGGCATGCACATGGGTTTCCAGCACCCACTGCACCTCAGCTCGCAGCTCCTTCACCCGGCCAATCAACTGGTCCGCAGAAGCAGTGCAGGTACGCCCCGACTTGGGGTCATAGTCCAAGACACTGTCGATCAACGCACACTTGCGCGTTTCGCCGTCCATGACCAGGTAGCTGATGGTGGAGGTCGCCTTGTCGTAAAAGGCGTCCACGTGCAGGTTGTTGCCGATGATCATCGCGTTCTCCAATTTATCCGCCCAGCCTTGTACAGGCGTAGGCAGTGCCAGGAGGTTTATCAAGATGCATGCCAGGCATTTTCCTGCGGTCTGGCCAATAAAACCGGCCCGTTGCTGACAATTGCCGACGACAGTGGCAGCGCAGATGGCAGTCGACTGTCAGCCAATGGCAGTGTTTGGCAGTCCTTGTTACCCTGCGCCGGTCATCCAATCGGTGCCGTCATGCCTGAAGCCCATCCCCTCATCCTAGCTTTGGTTTCCTATCTTGAGCACGATGCCCTGCCAACCATCGTGCTGGATACCGACTACAACATCCTGGCGGCCAACGCTGCCTATCGCCGCCAGTTCGGTCGCCATGAGCAGGCGCCGCTGGGTGAGAAATGCCACAAGGTCTCGCACCACTACGCCGTGCCTTGCGACCAGGCCGGCGAGCATTGCCCGATGCGCAAGGCGTGGCACAGCAAGGCACCGGAGCGGGTTTTGCACATTCATCACACGCCACGCGGCCCCGAGCATGTGGATGTAGAGCTGCGGCCGATCCTGGATGAACAGGGCAGGGTGGTGGCCTTTGTCGAACGCCTGACCAGCATCACCCTCGCGTCGGCGCAGCCTCAGGAACAAGGGCTGGTCGGCCGCGCGCCAGCGTTCAAAGCGGCCCTGGCCAGCCTGCAACGTGCGGCGCCGGCGCAGATCCCGGTGTTGCTGCAGGGTGAGTCAGGTACCGGCAAGGAACTGTTCGCCCGTGCGGTGCACATGGGCAGCCCCAGGGCCAACGGCCCGTTGGTGGTGGTTGACTGTACCGGCCTGACCGAGTCGTTGTTCGAGAGCGAGTTGTTCGGCTACGAGAAGGGCGCGTTCACTGGCGCCAACCAGCGCAAGATCGGCCTGGCTGAAGCGGCGCATGGTGGCACCCTGTTTCTGGATGAAATTGGCGAGGTCCCGCTGGCGATGCAAGTGAAGCTGCTGCGCCTGATCGAGTCCGGCAGCTTCCGCCCGGTGGGTAGCCTGCGTACGGTGCATTCGGATTTCCGCCTGGTATCGGCAACCCATAAACCGCTGAAGCAAATGGTCGCGGACGGCACCTTCCGCGAAGACCTGTACTACCGCATCAGCGGCTTCCCGATCCGTCTGCCGGCGTTGCGCGAACGAGCAGAAGACCTGCCGTTGCTCGCCCAGAGCCTGCTGCAGCGCATGGCCGGCAAGCCGACACCCAGGCTGAGCGACGAGGCCTTGCAGCAGCTTGGGCTGCATCCATTCCCGGGCAACATTCGCGAGCTGCGCAATATTCTGGAAAGGGCGCGCTTGTTTGCGGACGACGGGCTGATCCGGCCCGAGCATTTGCCGGAGGATATTGGCCCGGCGGGGGCGATCAAGACAGGTGGCCGGCGCAATCACCTAGGTGAGCTGGCGCAGGCACTGGAACAGTTCAAGGGCTCGCGCAGTGAACTGGCCCGTCACCTTGGCCTGAGCGAGCGCACGCTGTATCGCCGGTTGAAGGAGCTTGGCCTGAATTGACGCGTTCGGTTAACGCGGTCTACAAGGGCACGCGTATCCCCGAGGGCAACACACATCCTGTGGGAGCGGGTTCACCACCGCGTGATCACCGCTGGTTGTATGTGAATGGGGACTATGTGCTGGTGGCTATTGCCAGTGGTGTGATCGTCAACGTCCTCAGCGGTTACTGATTTCTGCAGGCACTAAAAAGCCCGCTTCCGCGGGCTTTTTAGTGCCTGGCGATCTACACCGGATCAGAAGTCCAGGTTCGATACCGACAGCGCGTTGCTTTCGATGAAGTCACGACGCGGCTCGACCGCATCACCCATCAGGGTGTTGAAGATCTGGTCGGCAGCGATCGCATCCTCGATGGTGACCTTGAGCATACGGCGGACGGTCGGGTCCATGGTGGTTTCCCACAGCTGCTCAGGGTTCATCTCGCCCAGCCCTTTGTATCGCTGGATGGTGTGGCGCTTGGTGGTTTCGTTCATCAGCCAATCCAGGCCTTCCTTGAACTCGACAATTGCCTTGCGGCGCTCACCTCGCTGCACATAAGCACCTTCGCCCAACAAGCTGGACAGCTTGGCACCAATGTTGACTACGGTACGGTAGTCATTGCTGCCGAAGAAGTCCCGGTTGAAAGTCACGTAGCTGGCCAGGCCGTGGGAGGTAACTTCCACTTCTGGCAACCATACGTTGCGCTCTTTGTCTTCGCGCAGGCTGGCTTTGTAAACCAGGCCGGACTTCTGGCTGTTGTTCAGGCGCTCCTGGAACTGGGCCAGCCAGGCTTGCATCACAGCATGGTCACCCAGCTGTTCCAGGCTGACTTCCGGCAGGTAGATGAAGTGCTCGGTCAGCTCTTCCGGGTACAAGCGCGACAGACGCTTGAGTGTCTTCATGACACTACGGAATTCATTCACCAATGCTTCCAGCTGTACACCGGAAACCGCTGGTGCCGACTCGTCCAGATGCAGGCTGGCATCTTCCAGGGCCGACTGGGTCATGTACTCTTCCATGGCCTCGTCGTCCTTGATGTACTGCTCCTGCTTGCCTTTCTTCACCTTGTACAGCGGTGGCTGGGCAATGTAGATGTAGCCGCGCTCGACCAGCTCCGGCAGCTGACGGAAGAAGAAGGTCAGCAGCAGGGTACGGATGTGCGAACCGTCAACGTCAGCATCGGTCATGATGATGATGTTGTGATAACGCAGCTTGTCGATGTTGTACTCTTCGCGACCGATACCACAGCCCAGTGCAGTGATCAGCGTGCCAACTTCCTGGGACGAGATCATCTTGTCGAAGCGCGCTTTCTCGACGTTGAGGATTTTACCCTTCAACGGCAGGATTGCCTGGGTACGACGGTTGCGGCCTTGCTTCGCCGAGCCACCCGCGGAGTCACCCTCCACCAGGTACAGTTCGGAAAGGGCAGGGTCCTTTTCCTGGCAGTCCGCCAGTTTGCCTGGCAGGCCGGCAATATCCAGCGCGCCTTTACGGCGAGTCATTTCACGGGCTTTACGTGCCGCTTCACGGGCACGGGCAGCGTCAATCATCTTGCCAACGACGGCCTTGGCCTCGTTCGGGTTTTCCAGCAGGAAGTCGGCGAAGTACTTGTTCATCTCCTGTTCCACGGCGGTTTTCACCTCCGAGGAGACCAGCTTGTCCTTGGTCTGCGAGCTGAACTTAGGGTCCGGCACCTTCACCGAGATGATCGCGGTCAGGCCTTCACGGGCGTCGTCGCCAGTGGTCGCCACCTTGTTCTTCTTGGCCAGGCCTTCCTGTTCGATGTAGCTGTTCAGGCTACGGGTCAGCGAGGAACGGAAGCCCACCAAGTGAGTACCGCCATCACGCTGCGGAATGTTGTTGGTGAAGCACAACAGGTTTTCGTTGAAGCTGTCATTCCACTGCAGGGCAACTTCAACACCCACGCCATCGTCACGCTGGACGTTGAAGTGGAATACCTGGGAGTTGACCGGGGTCTTGTTGGTGTTCAGGTATTCGACGAACGCACGCAGGCCGCCTTCGTACTTGAAGAACTCTTCCTTACCGCTACGTTCATCCTTTAGCAGGATGCCAACGCCCGAGTTGAGGAAGGACAGCTCTCGGATACGCTTGGCCAGGATGTCCCAGCTGAAGTGAATGTTCTTGAAGGTTTCAGCCGAAGGCTTGAAGTGGATGTGGGTACCGGTGGTTTCGCTGTCACCTACAACCGCCATCGGCGCCTGTGGAACACCGTGAACGTAGGTCTGTTCCCAGATCTTGCCGCTACGACGAACGGTCAGTACCAGTTTCTCGGACAGGGCGTTCACAACAGAAACACCTACGCCGTGCAGACCGCCGGATACCTTATAGGAGTTGTCGTCGAACTTACCGCCGGCGTGCAGCACGGTCATGATGACCTCGGCTGCGGAAACGCCTTCTTCTTTATGCACGTCGACCGGAATGCCGCGACCGTTGTCGCGCACACTGATGGATTCGTCCGGGTGGATGATGACGGTGATGTCATCGCAGTGACCGGCGAGGGCTTCGTCGATCGAGTTGTCGACCACCTCGAAGACCATGTGGTGCAGGCCGCTACCATCATCGGTGTCGCCAATGTACATGCCGGGGCGCTTGCGCACGGCATCCAAACCTTTCAGCACCTTGATGCTGGAGGAGTCGTACGTTTGATTTTCGCTCATGCATTCACTCCCGATGGTCGTGGGTCTGGGTGATACGGCCTTGTTCCACGTGGAACAAAGCAACTGGCGTTTCCGTCTGCCAGCCTTCCCTCAGTAATTCGTGATCTACACAGGTGATGAACACCTGGCAGCGTAATTCTTCAAGCAAGCGACACAGCGCGCGGCGATGCTGGTCGTCCAGTTCGGACGGCAAGTCATCCACGAGATAAATACAGTGACCGCGGCGAGCCTGACTAACGAGGTGGCCTTGGGCAATGCGCAATGCGCACACCACCAGCTTTTGCTGACCACGCGACAGGATGTCGGCTGCATTGTTGGCAGCCAGACGAAGACGCAGATCAGCACGCTGCGGACCGGCCTGGGTGTGGCCCATCTGCTGATCGCGAAGGAGAGAGGAAGCGAGTACTTCTTGCAGTTCCCGGTCCTTGTCCCAACCTCGGTAGTAGCTAAGGGTCAACCCGTCCAGCTCGACCAGTTCGCTCAGGGTTCGCTCGAAGACGGGCTTCAAGGCCTTGATGTAGTTGCGACGGTATTCATCTATTTCCGCACTGGCCAGGCACAATTCCCGGTCCCAGGCGGCTTGCGAAGCTGGGTCAAGTGTACCATGCCGCAACCATGAGTTCCGCTGCCGCAGTGCCTTCTGCAGCCGTTGCCAGGCTGGCAGAAAACGAGGTTCCACGTGGAACACCCCCCAATCCAGAAACTGGCGGCGTATTTTCGGAGCGCCTTCCAACAAGCGGAAACTGTCCGGATTGATGAGCTGGAGCGGTAGCAATTCAGCCAGTTGCGCCGCACTCCGCGCATTCTGCCCATCGATGCGAATAGTGAACTCCCCCTGCCGCTCCCGGGATACACCCAGGTTACTGCTGCCACCCTCGGCCAATTGCACTTCGCCGAACACGGTACAGGCCGGTTGTTCGTACTGGATAACCGGGTTCAGGCGGGTGCTGCGGAACGAGCGCGCCAGCCCGAGCAGGTGCACGGCCTCAAGCACGCTGGTTTTGCCGCTGCCGTTGGCGCCGTAAAGGATGTTGATGCGGGGGGACGGTGAGAGTGTCACCGGGTGCAAGTTGCGCACCGCGGTGACCATGATACGTCGAAGAGACATTTCGCCTGCTACGGGTTACAGACGCATTGGCATGACAACGTAGGAAGAATCGTCATTGCCAGCTTCCTGCAGCAGGGCACTGCTGTTGGAATCGGACAGGATCAGACGAACTTGCTCGGTAGTCATTACGCCCAGCACGTCCAGCAGGTAGCTGACGTTGAAACCGATTTCTAGCGAGCTACCTTCGTAGTCCACGCTGATTTCTTCTTCAGCTTCTTCCTGCTCGGGGTTGTTGGCCTGGATCTTCAGTTGGCCAGCAGCCAGTTGCAGGCGGATACCGCGGTACTTTTCGTTGGAAAGAATCGCAGTACGGCTGAAGGCTTCACGCAGCGCCTGACGGTCGCCGACCACCAGCTTGTCACCGCCCTTGGGCAGTACGCGCTCGTAGTCCGGGAACTTGCCGTCCACCAGCTTGGAAGTAAAGGTGAACTCACCGGTTGTAGCACGGATGTGGTGCTGGCCCAGGACGATGCTGACCATGCCTTCCGGATCGGTCAGCAGGCGTGCCAGTTCGAGGATACCTTTGCGTGGCACGATGACCTGGTGGCGATCATCCTGCTCGATCGGTGCGCTCATGGAGCACAGCGCCAGGCGGTGACCGTCAGTGGACACAGCTCGCAGGGTGTTGCGGGAAACCTCCAGCAGCATGCCGTTGAGGTAGTAGCGCACATCCTGCTGGGCCATGGCGAAACTGGTGCGCTCGATCAGGCGGCGCAGCTTGCTCTGTTCCAGATTGCAGGTCAGCGAGCCCGGGCCTTCTTCCACGGTCGGGAAGTCATTGGCTGGCAGGGTCGACAGGGTAAAGCGGCTACGGCCGGCCTTGACCAACAGTTTCTGCTCGTCGACCTTGATATCGATCAGGGCGTCGTTCGGCAGGCTTTTGCAAATGTCCATCAGCTTGCGGGCCGGGACAGTGATTTCGCCAGGCTCGGCCGGCTCTTCCAGTTGCACGCGGCCTACCAGTTCGACTTCCAGGTCGGTACCGGTCAACGACAGTTGCTGGCCTTGCACGACCAGCAATACGTTGGACAGGACCGGCAAGGTCTGACGGCGCTCGACGACACCGGCGACCAGTTGCAGGGGTTTCAACAGGGCTTCGCGTTGAATGGTGAAATGCATGGTCTAGTCCCTTGCCTTCAATTAGCTGCGCAGACGGCCATCAGGTCGTCAGCGTCCGCAGCAGGTTCTTGTAGTCCTCGCGGATGTCCGCGTCGGATTCCTTCAGTTCGTTGATCTTGCGGCAGGCGTGCAGCACGGTCGTATGGTCGCGACCACCAAACATGTCGCCGATTTCCGGCAGACTGTGGTTAGTCAGTTCCTTGGACAGCGCCATGGCCACCTGGCGTGGACGCGCCACGGAACGCGAACGACGCTTGGACAACAGATCGGAGATCTTGATCTTGTAGTACTCGGCGACGGTACGCTGAATGTTATCCACACTTACCAGTTTGTCCTGGAGCGCCAGCAGGTCCTTGAGCGACTCACGAATCAGTTCGATGGTGATGTCGCGGCCCATGAAGTGCGAGTGAGCGATCACCCGCTTCAATGCGCCTTCCAGTTCACGGACGTTGGAACGGATGCGCTGGGCAATGAAGAAGGCCGCGTCATGCGGCAGTTCGACCTTGGCCTGGTCGGCCTTCTTCATCAGGATCGCCACGCGGGTTTCCAGCTCTGGTGGCTCGACGGCCACCGTCAGGCCCCAACCAAAGCGCGACTTCAGACGCTCTTCCAGGCCTTCGATCTCCTTGGGGTAGCGGTCAGAGGTAAGGATTACCTGCTGGCCACCCTCGAGCAGGGCGTTGAAGGTGTGGAAAAACTCTTCCTGCGAGCGCTCTTTACGGGCAAAGAACTGGATATCGTCGATCAGCAACGCATCCACCGAGCGGTAGAAACGCTTGAATTCGTTGATGGCGTTGAGCTGCAGCGCCTTGACCATGTCCGCGACGAAGCGCTCCGAATGCAGGTACACGACCTTGGCGTTCGGGTTCTTCTTCAGCAGGTGGTTACCCACAGCATGCATGAGGTGGGTTTTACCCAGGCCCACACCACCATAAAGGAAGAGCGGGTTGTAACCATGCTTGGGGTTGTCTGCCACCTGCCAGGCAGCCGCGCGCGCCAGCTGGTTCGACTTACCTTCGACGAAGGTGTCGAACGTGAAGGTGCGGTTCAAGTAACTGGTGTGTTTGAGCGCACCTTCAACCTGCACGGTGCGCTGTTCGGTCCGGGCACTGCCGGCCGACGCAGAAGCCGGCTCGGCCATGGCATCGAAGCTGTCACGCGAGGATGGCTCGGCCAGTTCATCGACCAGCACAGGCTCGGCCGCCGCGACGGCGACGGGTTCGACCGCTGCCGGCACTGCCTTCTGTGTCTGGCTCTGGGCCTGGCTCTGGGCCAGCGAGGCGGCCACCGCAGCACTTACTGGCGCGTTGGGTGCGGCACGTGGCGCGGAGCTGCGACGGCTGCCGATCAACAAGGAAAGGGCAGGCGCAATGCCGCTGCCGTTTTCGCCCAACAGCTCGAGCAAACGACCCAGGTACTTTTCATTGACCCAATCGAGAACGAAACGGTTAGGCGCATAGACGCGCAACTCGTCGCCTTCGGCTTCGACCTGTAGCGGACGGATCCAGGTGTTGAATTGCTGGGCAGGCAGTTCATCGCGCAGAAGCTCCAC